>DHHG01000113.1 GCA_002403175.1 Syntrophaceae bacterium UBA4778
CTGACAGGAGATAACATGCATCCCGAACTGATTGACTCTCTCATTGTCAAAAATGAAGCCAAAATCATTTTTCTGATCATGGATGGACTCGGCGGCCTTCCTGTTGAAGGGAAAGACGGTACGGAGCTGGAAACGGCGCTAACGCCCAACCTTGATCGCCTCGCAAGACAATCTGTTTGCGGTCTTCTTGATCCTGTAGGGCCAGGCATTACACCTGGAAGCGGCCCGGCGCATTTTGCCCTGTTCGGATACGATCCGGTTAAGAACAATATTGGACGGGGTCTTCTCGAAGCTGCGGGAATTGATTACCAGATGTCGGATCGCGATCTTCTGGTAAGAATCAATTTTGCTACGATTGATGCAAAAGGCATTTTAACCGATCGGCGGGCCGGAAGAATTGATACCGAAACCTGCGCCCGGATATGTCGTAAACTTCAGGAGGGTATCAAATCCATTTCGGGAATCGAGGTATTCTTCGAACCTGTCAAGGAGCATCGGGCTGTTCTGGTACTGAGGGGAGACAATCTGCATGAGACTATCCAGGAAACCGATCCTCAAAAAACCGGTCTGGAACCGCTGCCTCCAATGGCTTTATCTGCTGAAGCACAGCAAACATCCGCCGTCCTTTCCGATCTCGTCGCACAGGCACGACGAATTTTGAAGGACGAACCCAAAGCCAATATGCTTCTGCTCAGGGGATACTCACGGTATCGAAAATATCCGTCGTTGAAAGAACGTTTTGGCCTGAATACCTTTGCGATCGCGTCTTATCCGATGTATAGGGGAATTTCCCGACTGCTCGGAATGACGGTAGCGGAAAGGACGGATACGATAGCTGAAGAAATAGAGATGCTGAAGAAAAACTACTCAGCATATGATTTCTTTTTTGTCCACATAAAACCGACCGATTCGAGGGGAGAAGACGGAGATTTTGATGCTAAAGTGAAGGCCATCGAGACCGTCGATACCCTGATCCCGGAAATAACCGCTCTTAATCCGGATGTCCTTGTTATCACAGGCGATCATTCCACGCCGGCTGCCCTTGCAGGGCATAGCTGGCATCCAGTGCCGGTTCTTCTTGCCGCCAGGACCTGTCGGCCTGATGCAGTCCAGTATTTTGGCGAAAAGGACTGCCTCTACGGAGGCATCGGGAGAATGCCTTCTATGTATTTGATGGGATTGGCGCTGGCTCATGCGCGGAAGCTTGAAAAATTTGGAGCGTGATGGGTTTACGTGTTTTTCTCTCAGCGCCTTTTCTCTGTGGATAGTTAGTCCCGGGGACAAACGAACGTATCCGGGTTTTGTAAATTTTAATTGACAAAACTGAATTGTACTTTATAATAACTTTTTCAATTTTTCACCTCGGAAGGATTTAGCCATGTACGCAGTTATTAAGACAGGCGGAAAACAGTATAAAGTCTCTGAAGGAGACCTCCTGAATATTGAGAGGCTGGAAGGGGAATCGGGATCTGAAGTTGTTTTTGAAGAGGTTTTGATGGTCTCCGGCGAAGGCGATATCAAGATAGGCACACCCGTTGTAGAGGGAGCCAAAGTTATAGGAGAGATTGTAAGAGAGACTAAGGGACCCAAAATAACCATTTTCAAAATGAAAAGAAGGAAGGGATTCCGCAAGAAAACAGGTCATCGCCAGAAGTTGACCAATTTGAAAATTAAAAAGATTACCATTTAGGACAGCGGAGGAACAAGACAGCATGGCACATAAAAAAGGTCAGGGGAGTACAAGAAACGGCAGAGATAGCAATGCACAGCGCCGTGGAATAAAGGCTTATAGCGGAGAGGCTGTCAGCGCCGGGTCTATTCTTGTTCGCCAGCTTGGGACCAAAATTCATCCAGGTATTAACGTCGGGATCGGTAAGGATTACACGATCTTTTCGAAAATAGACGGCATAGTTAAATACGAACGGAAAGATAAAGACAGAAAAAAGGTCAGTGTTTACGCATCCTGATCGACTTTTGCCTGTTTCCCTACTTTTTGTTTGATTTAGACTACAGAAAAATACAGAAATGTTGACTTAGGCATTCATATATTGTATGAACTTACTGATTTGAGGTTTTATACCTGAAATCGTAAGCTCTGTCCCGGAGAAAAATGCCGCTCAGGCTTACAGCTTGAGCGGTTTTTTGTTATGGTTTTTTACTGCTCAAACTTCGGGGAGGAAAAAAATGGATCGTGAAGTCGGCATTGTGAAGTGGTTTGATGAGAAAAAAGGTTATGGTTTCATCGCGCGAAAATCGGGAGGAGATGTTTTTGTCCATTATTCCGATATTTCCGGAGAAGGATTCCGTACACTAAAAGAAGGGCAAAATGTGGAGTTTACGATTAAGCAGAATCGTAAGGGTGAGGCGGCTGCAGAAGTTACCAAAATGCCAGGTTAGAGTTTTACCTAACACAGCCATTTAGATTAAGACCGGATTTCAATTTAAATTCAGGCGTACTCTTGCACTTTATTCATTGGCTATGTTTTGTAACTTATTGAATAGGGTTCCTCACAAGAGTTGCGACGATAGAAACCGGCTTGCCCCGAGTTTTATCGGACTAGGCCGGAAGCCTGGAGTAGATTTGTGCTTAAGCTTCGGATTGGTCATGATGGCGGATATTCCTTCCAATGCTTTTCCTGTTGGGGGTTTAATCCGCTTTATAATTCGGGCTCGCAAACCGGATGAATTATCAATATCGGATCGTACCGGAAGCCCTCCTTGCTCATTTTGGAGGGCTTTTTTTATCTGTCTTAAAGAGGTTTCCCCAATACCTGAATTAAAACCGGAATGGATGATTTTGCTTCTTTATTGTTCCCTTCAATTCGTTTTTAAAACTGTTGATTCTGTCAGGGTCTTAGATTTCTCTTATTCATTTTTGGAATTCAGTGTGATACTAAATTCCGTTAACGGTGCATTAACAAAACCGGATTTTTCTTGGGAAAAAATAAACGAAATTTAATCTCTTGAGGTGCCTGAATGGCAGGTATTTTTGAAATTTTTGTAAAATCTGAGTTCTCGGCGGCGCACAGTCTTAGGAATTACCCTGGAGACTGCGCCCAGGTTCATGGTCATAACTGGAGTGTGAAAGTTTATCTGAAGTGCCGGGAACTGGATTCCATTGGTCTTGGTATTGATTTCAGAAAGGTCAAAGGGGCCGTGAAGGAAGTCCTTTCCGGGCTCGATCATGCCGATCTCAATTCGATGCCTCAGTTCCAGTTGGTAAATCCTTCATCCGAAAATATTGCCAGATATCTTTACAGAGAGCTGGAAAAAAGGCTCAACTCCGATCGGGTGGCAATTTCCGGGATCGAAGTCTCGGAATCGCCTGGGCAAGGAGTTTATTACAGTGAGGAATAATTCCTTGCTCGTCAACGAGATATTTTACAGCATCCAGGGTGAATCCTCCTTTGCGGGCACCCCTTGCATTTTTGTACGCCTTACCGGGTGTAATCTGCGGTGCAGCTATTGCGATACGCGCTATGCTTATGAGAATGGTTCGGAAATGGAAGTTGCCTCCATTCTGCAGGCCGTTGAATATTTTTCCTGTCCTCTTGTAGAAATTACCGGGGGAGAGCCGCTGATGCAACCGGGAACGCCGGAACTTGTGAGCAGACTCCTGGAGAGAGATGTCCGGGTGCTGGTGGAAACAAACGGGAGTCTCAATATCGATTGTGTAGATTCTCGTGCCGTCCGGATTGTCGATATCAAATGCCCATCCAGCGGCGAGCACGGCTGCAACGATCTACAGAATTTGAAACGCCTGAGTCCGCATGACGAGATCAAGTTTGTGATCGGGGATAAAGAAGACTTCAATTACGCGAAACGGATGCTGAGCTTGATTCCTGGTAAACCTGGAATGGAGCGGCACATCCATTTTTCTCCGGTTTCAGGTCGGCTGGATCCAAAAGATCTGGCCATGTGGATTCTAGATGATCATCTGCCGGTACGTCTGAATCTGCAGCTTCACAGGATTATCTGGCCCGAAGAGGAGAGGGGCCGGTAGATAAGGAAATTACTATGAAAAAGAAGGCGGTTGTTCTTGCAAGCGGGGGAATCGATTCGACTACGACCATGGCTGTAGCCAGGGCCGAATCATACGAAATTTATGCACTGAGCTTTCGTTACGGACAGCGCCATGATCTGGAGATCGAATCGGCGAAAAGGATTGCCGAACTTCTGGGGGCCAGGGAGCACCTGGTGATTGAAATCGATCTTGGCAGAATTGGCGGTTCCGCCCTTACCGCAGATATCGATGTTCCTAAATCCAGAAGCGCGGAAGATATTGGAGCCGGTATACCGGTGACCTATGTGCCCGCCCGCAATACCATCTTCCTCTCCTATGCCTTGGCTTGGGCGGAAGTGCTCGGTGCAGAAGATATTTTTATCGGGGTCAATGCAGTCGATTATTCCGGATATCCGGATTGCCGTCCTGAGTACATTGCGGCTTTCGAGAAGATGGCCAATCTCGCAATGAAAGCGACCGTTGAGGGAAAGATGAAGATCAGGATTCGCACCCCCCTTATCCACCTCACCAAAGCGGAAATCATCCATAAGGGAATCGAGCTTGGCGTTGATTACGCCTGCACCCATAGCTGTTATGACCCGAAACCTGACGGCAGGGCATGTGGCGAATGCGATAGCTGCCTTCTGAGAAAAAAAGGCTTCCAAGAATCCGGAGTCAAAGATCCAACCTGCTATTGAGAGCAGAAGCTGCCGTTCTGTTTCAGGTCCGGATGATGAAAATTTAAGATATTAATTTACAATAGTTTTAGCAGGCCCTTGTTTATGAGTCAGCCAATTGATCAGGATATCAGAATTTGTTTTTTGGGCGATTCATTTGTTATTGGCGTTGGAGATGAAACAGGACTCGGCTGGGCAGGACGCCTATGCGTGAAGGCGTTGCAGTCAGGTTATTCGGTAACCTGTTATAATCTAGGCATCCGGCGCAATACGAGCCGGGATATCCTTTCTCGCTGGGAAGCGGAGTGCGATCTAAGATTACCCGATTTCTGTGACGGTCGCGTTGTCGTTTCCCTGGGCGTGAACGATACGGCGATTGAAGATGGGCAGGTGAGGGTTACGCCCGATGAATCTTTCGAGAACGTATATGAAATTATCCGGTCTGTACGTTCAAAATACCCGGTTATTATGGTTGGCCCGCCGCCGACGCACGATGACGAACAGAACAAGCGCATCGAAGCAATCTCCTTATCTTTCCGGAATGCGGCCAAGCTGGCCGGTGTTTCTTACATAGAGCCATTTTATTTTCTCGTCGGTGATGAACGATACAGGGCAGAGATTCTTAGCAATGATGGCGCCCACCCGCGGAGCTATGGTTATCAGAGGATTTCGGAAATCATTTCTCATTCAGGGCATTGGTGGTTTTAACCTTTTACCTTTGCTTTCAGTCCTTTTTTGATATCTCGCAAACAATATCGAATGGAAGGAGAATGCATCATGAAGAAGATCATCATCCTTTTCCTTTTTTTTTCACCATTCATTCCTATAACAGTGCAGGCGTCCGATTTTGAAACCCCTTCCCATCCACACCGGATTCTCCCTTCAAAGCGAGTAGCAGCAGAAATTAAAACGATCTCCTCCTCGATTGCGAAGGGCGATTCCAAAGAGGTTATCCTAACCAAATGGAGAGCGTTGCTTTTGGGATCAAACATGCAAGGTACGGACATAAATGTCCTTGTCCAGCAAGTTATTCGGGAATCCTATTTGGCGGCGGCAGAAGATCTCAAAAAGTACGCGGATAAAGTTAAATATTACAATGAACAAAAACTGAAGGTGACCGACGCTATTGAAAAGGCACGCAGGACTCAGATGACACCCGGATCATCACTGAATAAAATGAATATTATCATGGAAAAAGGAACATCCGGTCAGATTACGATGCGGAACATCGGCTTTGTGAAAACCGAGCAGGAACGTCAGGAGTATGTGAGATATCTTGATAGCAAATTGAATCAGTTTAATGAGGACGCCAGGATAGTGTCTCTCGAATATGAAAACGTGTCGCAACGCCAGCAGGGCATAAATCGGCAGTTGTCGCTGCTTTCCGGTGAGCTGAAACGTACGGCGATTCTGATTTTACAAAGGAAAGAAAAATGATATGAAGACCTCGGTCCAGGATGAGATTTAGGCGAGTCTTTTTTTGAGAGCATGAATCAGTGCGGGAATGATCTGAAACAGATCGCCCACTATTCCATAGTGCGCTACATCAAATATCGGAGCCGCCTTGTTTTTGTTGATGGCAACAATGATACGCGCCGTTTTCATTCCGGCCTGATGCTGGATAGCTCCCGAAATGCCGCACGCAATGTACAAATCAGGCCTGACGGTGCGTCCGGTCTGTCCAATCTGGTGGTCGTAGGAAATCCATCCGGCATCTACAGCGGATCGTGATGCGCCCACCGCACCCCCCAAGACCGCTGCTAATCGTCTGATCGGTTCGAAGCCATCGGGACCGCCCACGCCGCGTCCTCCGGCGACAATGATTCGAGCATCCGCCAGGTTTACTCCCCCCTGTTCTTTGATGAAATCAATCACTTGTGTTGCAATCTGGTCCTCTCGCAAATAGGATTTCACGTGGACAATTTTTCCTGTCCGTCCAAAATCGGGTAGCGGCATTTCGAAAACTCGATGACGGACGGTGGCCATTTGGGGGCGAAAATTAGAACACAGAATCGTTGCAATAATGTTTCCACCGAAAGCGGGTCGGGTTTGGAGCAGTAGCCTGCTGTCCGGATCGATATCAAGCCCGGTGCAATCGGCAGTCAG
>DHHG01000305.1 GCA_002403175.1 Syntrophaceae bacterium UBA4778
TGACGAAAGCCGCAATGCTTATATTCATTATGTTCTGCCATTGGGTGTTGACGTACTCTCCCATTACATTAGAGTCGTTCAGCAAAATGATCAAAAATATCAGCGAAACCGGCAGGAGCGTTACGGCAACCACCTGAACATACATGGTGATGGAGACCAAGGGTGCGCCCGGAATCAGAACAACGATTCCTGAGGTCAGCAATATCAAAAAATAGACAATGTAAAACCATGGAGCATCCTTGACCCGCTGATTCAGAGAATGTGCCCAACCAAAGACTTCTCCAACGGCCCATGAGGTTGAAAGCGATATGCACAGGGCGCCCAGGAAACCGGCATCAAAAAGGCCGATAGCGAAGAGTTTCCGAGCCAGATTACCTTCAACTGCCGGAAGCAGAGGAACAAAGGCTTCCGCCGTTTGTTTCGCATCCTCTATGATAATCTGAGGATGGTGATAGAAAAAAACGGCTCCAGTCGCGATAATGATAAATATTGCCACAAGACAAGTCAGACATACGCCGACCAGGGTTTCAATCCTGCCGAAGCGAATATCATGTACATCCAGCCCTTTATCAACGACGGCACTCTGTTGGAAAAAGATTTGCCAGGGTGTAATCGTGGTGCCGATATTGGCCAGAATAATAAAGACCAGGTCCAGATTCATTTTACCCACATCGGGAGCGTAAAAACCTTTGAATACCTCGGACCAGCCGGGAGCATACGGTGTCTCCATCGCCCATAGGGCGGCCGGAATGTAAACGAAATTGAATCCGACGAAGAATAGAGTTATCTTTTCAAAGGTCCAGTACTTTCCCGTGAGCACAACCGCAAAAAGGACCAGGATCACGCAGATTACAGTCAGCCATTCGGGAACACCAAAAAGACTCATCGCGGCAGTCATTCCGATGAATTCGGTAATCAGAGTCAGCCAGTTGATAATGCCCAGATCGATAATGGTAAACCATCCCCAGAAAGGTCCGAACCCATCAAAGATCGCCTCGGCGTGACCGCGCTTGGTCACTGCTCCCAACCGGACGGTCATTTCCTGGACGTAATAGGCCATCGGTAACAAAACAATAAAGATCCAGAGCAGGGAGAATCCATGTTTCGAACCGGTTACCGCATAGGTTGAAATACCTCCCGCATCGTTATCAGCCACCATAACAATGATTCCGGGACCGAGCACGGACAGGAAAATCATTAACTGCTTCTGGATACGGTTTAGTAAGTGAAAGCTTTTACTGATCCAATACATGAAACCACCGCCTCCGGGTTCAATCAGGAAACTGACCGGGGGCGTTTTGGCTCCGCCCGGATAAGGTCTGGGGAAAAGTGCCTTTCAATTCCGTAACGGCATGCGTCACGATGTCAGACGCAAAAATCTTCCCTGAACTTATTTGAATAGTTCGATAAACAAAAGTATCCCTTGGCGGGACAAGGCTTCCGCTGGAGTAATTTTTCAAATTTCCATGAGGATAAATATCCGGTGGATAAATACGGGTCATGGCACAACTCCGATTCAGGGCTTAAGGCCCGGTATCGGAAATGCGCCGGAAGGTCAGCAGTCTGTTGAAAAAGGCTTGCTCAGTTCGTCAATGACGCAAGCCGTTTTAAACATCGGCTGATAAGAGTGGATTCCGAACTTCGATTTCCGACTTCCCGGGAGAAGCCAGATTTTTTTACAGGTACTACAATTAGGGGGTTCCATCTGTCCTTGGATGATAGAGTTTCAATATAAGAGCCGCTTTGCGGCCACGCACCGCCGGTCCGAAATCGGACCACTCCAAAACCTCTTTTTTATACTCAAAGACTTTCGAAGTCAAGATTAATTGTTTTTAAATTCCTCAATAAAGGGTCTAATTTTTTCAGCCCTCGCAGGGATTCTCCAATCTTTTGCCTTTATTCCATTTATTCAGAAAAAAGTCGGTTATTGCATCGGATGTTCTTCCCGGGAGAGTTTTCAAATATCCGGCAACTTCATCTTGCTCGCGATTCAAACCCAGTAAACTGTAAATAAGGAGACTCCTCTCCCAAAAATCGGCTGCGGTGCTCGCATCCCCGCTTGCGCGGGCAGCGCTACCGAGGGCGGCCAGATCGTCGGCAATTCCTTTATAAAACCCGCTAACGCGGTCCGCCTTCAGGGCTGCATGATAATTTTCGGTAGCCTCCGTGTATCGTTTGGTCTCCATCATGAGATTCCCGAGCGCAAAATAAGTTGCGGCCATTTTTGCGGGACTTGCGGAGGCATCTGCTTCAGCCGATGCTTCCTTCAGAATGGTTTCCGCTTCGTGGAAGCGCCCCTTCTTAATCATCAGAATGCCTCTGCTCGTCAATAAAGGTATTCGGGATTGTGAATTGGTTTCAGGCCCGATCCGGGTTGCCTCAGTGATCAGATTTTCCGCTTCCATCAGGTTTCCTGAATCGATCAGCGCCGCCGCACGATTTGTAAGAACCTGACTTAATCCTGTCCGGTCGCCTGTCCTGCGATAAATCTGAGCGGCCTTTACATAGAATGCGTTTGCTTCGGCTGGCTCTCCCATTCCCCGGTATACGGAAGCGATATTGTTGAGGCTCATCGCAACCCCTTCGGGCTGATCCGAAGCCGTATACAATTCATGCGCGCGCATATAAAACTCAAGCGCTCTGCGGTAACACCCCTTCTGATAAAAGGCATTGCCCCTGTTTAATTGCTCGGTTCCTGCTGAAATGTGAACGGGTGTATTTTGGGGACTACCCGCGCATGAAAAGAGAAAAAGAAATAAAAAAAGAATAAAGCCTTTTTTTCTGAAAGTTACCATAAAACCTTTTCACTTTCTCAAGCCGGCATCGACGCATTCCCCTTGGGGAGCCGGGGCAATGTTAGGTGCGATGAATGGATATTTCTGAACGGCCCGGACTACATTATCTATATTTTTAATTCCGTCTCTGGCTTCGTTGATTCCTCTTCTTGTCGCTTTTGTCAACTCGGGAACATCCTCGCTTCCCTTTTCGATGTTGGCGATAATCTGTTTGATATCACGAATGCTCCCGCGAAGTTCCTCAACCATGCCGGGGGCATTTTCCGTCGTTTTCTCGATATGGCTCAGGATTTTCTCTATTTTCACGACGTCGCGGCGAATGCTCTGGACCATTGCTTCCGATCTCAAAACATCTCCAACGGGGCCTTTCCCGTCTTTGATATCGCGTGATACGATCTCCAGATGAGAAAGTGTTTGATTCGCATTATGGAGCGCAGCGAAAAGGGGACCTTCAGGATTGCGCAGCTCCGAAGCGGTATCCGACAAATCCTGGACAATCTTTATCACTTTTTTAGCTGTTTCGGCGACCTGGAATTCAGCCATGATATCGTCTATCGATTTTTTCGCTTCCGAGCGGATTTCCCCGTCCGCAGGCACGGGGGTCGCTCCCATGCTTCCCGGTTTAATGGATATGTACTCCGAACCGATAAAGGTCGGACTCTCTACAGTGGCAAGGGAATCTGTTCTGATCCGGGATGCATAATCTTTCAGGACCGCAATTTCCACTTTGACCTTATCGCCATACAAACTGATTTTTTTGACCTTGCCGATTTCCGCCTTGGACATCTTAACTGCGGCATAATCGCTTAAGTTGTAGGTTTCGGAAAAAACAGTATAGTACCGGACATAGCTTCTGAACCAATCTTTGCCGCGGCCGAGAACGAAAACTGTTGCCAGCATGGCCAACGAGATTACGATCATGAAAAGGCCGACCGCCTTTTCCTTGCTGGTAAAACGAAGTTCCATAAATTCTCCTATTCGGATATCAGCAATCCATTTTCAATCCGGAAATCCCGTCGAGCATTCCATTGCAGATGCTCAAAGCTGGTGACAAATGCCTCATCGGATGACAACAAAACGATCGGGAGACCGGAGCGTATTCTTTCCTGCAGGACCTCTGTGAACAGGCTGAATTTTTCCGGACTGAGATAATCCCTCGGCCGCTCGATAATGAGGAAATCCGGAAATTTGAGCAATTCACGGGTTATCAAGGCAAGCCGCAGATCCTCCCTGTCAACCTGCGCGGGGCGAAGGTCCAGTTTATCGTGGATCCGGAAGCGGCTGCACAATTCAGTCCTATAGATATCTGTTTGAAAATTGGCCACGTCATCGAAGTAGGCGTGCATGAGCATGATATTTTCCTGAATGGATCGGTTCACCAAAAGGGCCGAATCGGGTGTGATATAGCCGATTCTCTTTCTGAAAGGCAGAAGATTCCGGTAATCGGAAAAATCCAGTTTCGTTCCTCTGAAAAAATAACATCCCTGCACAGGGGCATC
>DHHG01000304.1 GCA_002403175.1 Syntrophaceae bacterium UBA4778
TGACGAAAGCCGCAATGCTTATATTTATTATGTTCTGCCATCGGGTGTTGACGTACTCTCCCATCACATTAGGGTCGTTCAGCAAAATGATCAAAAATACCAGCGAAACCGGCAGGAGCGTTACGGCAACCACCTGAACATACATGGTGATGGAGACCAAGGGTGCGCCCGGAATCAGAACAACGATTCCTGAGGTCAGCAATATCAAAAAATAGACGATGTAAAACCATGGAGCATCCTTGACCCGCTGATTCAGAGAATGTGCCCAACCAAAGACTTCTCCAACGGCCCATGAGGTTGAAAGCGATATGCACAGGGCGCCTAGGAAACCGGCATCAAAAAGGCCGATAGCGAAGAGTTTCCGGGCCAGATTGCCTTCAACTGCCGGAAGCAGAGGGACAAAGGCTTCCGCCGTTTGTTTCGCATCCTCTATGATAATCTGGGGATGGTGATAGAAAAAAACGGCTCCAGTCGCGATGATAATAAATATTGCCACAAGGCAAGTCAGGCATACACCGACCAGGGTTTCAATCCTGCCGAAGCGGATATCATGTACATCTAGCCCTTTATCAACGACGGCACTCTGTTGGAAAAAGATCTGCCAGGGTGTAATCGTGGTGCCGATATTGGCCAGAATAATAAAGACCAGGTCCAGATTCATTTTACCCACATCGGGAGCGTAAAAACCTTTGAATACCTCGGTCCAGCCGGGAGCATACGGTGTCTCCATCGCCCATAGGGCGGCCGGAATGTAAACGAAATTGAATCCGACGAAGAATAGGGTTATCTTTTCAAAGGTCCAGTACTTTCCCGTGAGCACAACCGCAAAAAGGACCAGGATCACGCAGATTACAGTCAGCCATTCGGGAACACCAAAAAGACTCATCGCGGCAGTCATTCCAATGAATTCGGTAATCAGAGTCAGCCAGTTGATAATGCCCAGATCGATAATGGTAAACCATCCCCAGAAAGGTCCGAACCCATCGAAGATCGCCTCGGCGTGACCGCGCTTGGTTACTGCTCCCAACCGGACGGTCATTTCCTGGACGTAATAGGCCATTGGTAACAAAACAATAAAGATCCAGAGCAGGGAGAATCCGTGTTTTGAACCGGTTACCGCATAGGTTGAAATACCTCCCGCATCGTTATCAGCCACCATAACAATGATCCCGGGACCGAGCACGGACAGGAAAATCATTAACTGCTTCTGGATACGATTTAATAAATGAAAGCTTTTGCTGATCCAATACATGAAACCATCGCCTCCGGGTTCAATCGGGAAACTGACCGGGGGCGTTTTGGCGCCCGGATAAGGTCTGGGGAAAGATGCTTTTCCATTCCGTAACGGCATGTGTCACGATGTCAGACGCAAAAATCTTCCCTGAACTTATTTGAATAGTTCGATAAGCAAAGATATCCCTTAACGGGACAAGGCTTCCGCTGGAGTAATTTTTTATATTTCCATGAGGATAAATATCCGGTGGATAAATACGGGTCATGGCACAACTCCGATTCAGGGCTTAAGGCCCGGTATCGGAAATGCGCCGGAAGGTCAGCAGTCTGTTGAAAAAAGCTTGCTCAGTTCGTTAATGACGCAAGCCGTTTTAAACATCGGCTGATAAGAGTGGATTCCGAACTTTGATTTCCGACTTCCCGGGAGAAGCCAGATTTTTTTACAGGTACTACAGTTAGGGGGTTCCATCTGTCCTTGGATGATAGAGTTTCAATATAAGAGCCGCTTTGCGGCCACGCACCGCCGGTCCAAAACCGGACCACTCTAAAACCTCTTTTTTATACTCAAAGACTTTTGAAGTCAAGATTAATTGTGTTAAATTCCTCAATAATAAGCGATCTAATTGGTTTTAATCCTCGCAGGGATTCTCCAATCTTTTGCCTTTATTCCACTTATTCAGGAAAAAGTCGGTTATTGTATCGGATGTTCTTCCCGGGAGACTTTTCAAATATCCGGCAACTTCATCTCGCTCGCGATTCAAACCCAGTAAACTGTAAATAAGAAGACTCCTCTCCCAAAAATCGGCTGCAGCGTCCGCATCCCCGCCAGCACTGGCAGCGCTACCGAGGGCGGCCAGATCGTCGGCAATTCCTTTATAAAACCCACTAACGCGGTCCGCTTTCAGGGCTGCATGATAATTTTCGGCAGCCTCCTTGTATCGTTTGGTCTCCATCATGAGATTCCCGAGCGCAAAATAAGTTGCGGCCATTTTTGCAGGACTTGCGGAGGTATCTGCTTCAGCCGATGCTTGCTTCAGAATGGTTTCCGCTTCGTGGAAGCGGCCCTTCTTGAACATCAGAATGCCTCTGCTCGTCAATAGTGATATTCGGGATTGTGAATTGGTTTCAGGCCCGATCCGGGTTGCCTCATTGATCAGATTTTCCGCTTCCATCAGGTTTCCTGAATCGATCAGCGCCGCTGCACGATTTGCAAGGACCCGACTTAATCCTGTCCGGTCGCCTGTTCTCTGATAAATCTGAGCGGCCTTTACATAGAATGCGTTTGCTTCGGCTGGCTCTCCCATTCCCCGGTATACGGAAGCGATATTGTTGAGGCTCATCGCAACCCCGTCGGGTTGATCCGAAGCCGTATACAATTCGTGCGCCCGCATATAAAATTCAAGCGCTCTGCGGTAACACCCCTTCTGATAAAAGGCATTGCCTTTATTTAATTGTTCTGTACCTGCTGAAATGTGAATGGGTGTGATTTTGGGGGTACCCGCGCACGAAAAAAGAAAAAGGAATAAAAAAAGAATTACGCCGTTCTTTCTGAAGTTGATCATAAACCTCTTCACTTTCTCAAGCCGGCATCGACGCATTCCCCTTGGGGAGCCGGGGCAATCTTAGGCGCGATGAAAGGATATTTTTGAACTGCCCGGACTACGTTGTCTATGTTTTTGATTCCATCTCTGGCCTCGTTGATCCCTCTTCTTGTGGCTTTTGTCAACTCGGGAACATCCTCGCTTCCCTTTTCGATGTTGGCGATGATCTGTTTTATATCACGAATGCTGCCTCGAAGTTCCTCAACCATCCCGGGGGCATTTTCCGTCGTCTTCTCGATATGGCTTAGGATCTTCTCTAATTTTACGACGTCACGGCGAATGCTCTGGACCATTGCTTCCGATCTCAAAACATCTCCAACGGGGCCTTTTCCGTCTTTGATATCGCGTGATACGACCTCCAGATGAGAAAGTGTTTGATTCGCATTATGGAGCGCAGCGAAAAGGGGACCTTCAGGATTGCGCAGCTCCGAAGCGGTATCCGACAAATCCTGGACGATCTTTATCACTTTTTTAGCTGTTTCGGCGACCTGGAATTCAGCCATGATGTCGTCTATCGATTTTTTCGCTTCCGAGCGGATTTCCCCGTCCTCAGGCACGGGGGTTGCTCCCATGCTTCCCGGTTTAATGGATATGTACTCCGAACCGATGAAGGTCGGACTTTCTACGGTGGCAATGGAATCTGTTCTGATCCGGGATGCATAATCTTTCAGGACCGCAATTTCCACTTTGACCTTATCGCCGTACAAACTGATTTTTTTGACCTTGCCGATTTCCGCCTTGGACATCTTAACAGCGGCATAATCGCTTAAATTGTAGGTTTCGGAAAAAACAGTGTAGTACCGGACATAACTTCTGAACCAATCTTTGCCGCGGCCGAGAACGAAAACTGTTGCCAGCATGGCCAACGAGATTACGATCATAAAAAGGCCGACCGCCTTTTCCTTGCTGGTAAAACGAAGTTCCATAAATTCTCCTATTCGGATATCAGCAATCCATTTTCAATCCGGAAATCCCGTCGAGCATTCCACTTTAGATCCCGATGCTCTAAGCTGGTGACAAATGCCTCATCGGATGACAACAAAACGATCGGGAGGCCGGAGCGTATTCTTTCCTGCAGGACCTCTGTGAACAGGCTGAATTTTTCCGGACTGAGATAATCCCTCGGCCGCTCGATAATGAGGAAATCCGGAAATTTGAGCAGTTCACGGGTTATCAAGGCAAGCCGCAGATCCTCCCTGTCAACCTGCGCGGGGCGAAGGTCCAGTTTATCATGGATCCGAAAGCGGCTGCACAATTCAGTCCTATAGATGTCTGTTTGAAAATTGGCCACGTCATCGAAGTAGGCGTGCATGAGCATGATATTTTCCTGAATGGATCGGTTCACCAAAAGGGCCGAATCGGGTGTGATATAGCCGATTCTCTTTCTGAAAGGCAGAAGATTTCGGTAATCGGAAAAATCCAGTTTCGTTCCTCTGAAAGAATAACATCCCTGCACAGGGGCATC
>DHHG01000146.1 GCA_002403175.1 Syntrophaceae bacterium UBA4778
AGGATTTCGGTTTGAAATTTGAGCCGATGGAAATGAAACTCGAACCGCGACAAAAACCCGGAGAATGGCTTGAGTATAGCCCCATCTTGACCTTATTGGTAGCGGCCTTGTTGTGGTGGTATCTATTTGATGTTTTCAGGACATCACCGCAGGGTGTGTTGGCGGCGCTCGATCTGAATACATACAATCTGATATTTATTTCCCTGGGAATGCTGCTCCACTGGCGTCCAAGAAGATTTTTGCGTGCCGTGGTCCAATCCGTACCGGCTACAGGTGGCGTTCTTATTCAATTCCCATTCTATGCGGTTATTTTCGGAATGATTGTCGGTACGGGAATAACGAAATGGCTGGCAGATCTTTTTGTATCCATTACAACGCCGGGCACCTATCCGCTTTTGGTTGCGCTGTATTCGGCTACCCTGGGGGTATTTATTCCATCGGGTGGAAGCAAATGGGTAATCGAAGCGCCATATATATTGCAAGCGGCGGTCGATCATAAGGTCAATATGGGCTGGGTCGTCCAGATCTATAATGCTTCGGAGGCACTGCCGAATTTGCTGAACCCGTTCTGGATGCTGCCTCTGCTTGGCATGCTCCACATCAAAGCCAGGGATCTCGTGGGTTATTCAGTCCTTCAGTTGATCGTGCATGTGCCACTTGTATTTCTGCTCTGCTGGCTGTTTGCTTATTACATACCCTTTGTGCCGCCCATGAAATAAATTGATTAGAGATCAGAGAGGAAAGCTGATTCCAATAAGAAAGATAACTTCCTATCCGATTCTATTCAATAGTCGCAACAGGCCGTCGAGAATTGATAGGGGATGCGGCGGACAGCCGGGGATGAATAAATCTACGGGCAGAAGAGAATCCACACCATTATTTGTTTCGGGGTGATCCAAATAGGGTCCTCCCGAAATGGAGCATGCGCCGACCGCAATAACGAACTTCGGTGAGGGTATTGCATCATATGTTTTCTGCAATGCGAGCTGCATATTCTTCGTAACGGGTCCGGTGATTAAGACTCCGTCTGCGTGCCTGGGCGAAGCAACAAAATGGATGCCGAAGCGGCCAAGATCATAGGCGATTGTCGTCAGGACATTGGTGTCTGCCTCGCAGGCGTTACATCCTCCTGCGCTGACTTGGCGTAGTGCCAAGGATCGTCCGAATACGCGTTGACATTTAGCGTCGAGTGCAGCGGCAACCTTTAACTCATCATTGGAGACAGCAAGCTCCTCACGTTTCCGTGCTGCGATACGATATTCTTCCGAAAGCCTGATTTTCCCCTTGGGACATGAATCTACACACGCGTTACAGAAGAGGCATTTCCCCATATCCAGAGAAATCCGACCGGTTGTAGAATGAATGGCATCCGTGGGACAAACGGATACGCAGCATTCGCACCCGGGAGGACAGGATTGATTGTTGTTGATAACGGGCCTACCCCGGAATCGATCCGGAAGCACAGCCTCGCCTTTGGGAAATGAAATTGTCCGATAACCTTGCTGAAAGCGTGTTCGCAAAATTTTTAGCATAGTATTCCTGTTAGAGGTCAAACCCGCAGTATGAAAGATTAAAGCTCTTATTGCATAAGGGAAAATCCGATATCTGCATGCCTCGTAAAGCCATTGCCAAGCCTGACCAGTTGTGAAAAGAGGGGTCTACAATTTTGTAATGTTCCAGCTTGCCCTCATTATCTGTAAAGGCTACATGGCAGATTTCACCCCGCCAACCCTCAACCATGGAGACCGCAATCTTATTGGGTGCTGATGGCTGGATAGGGGCCATAAATGCCTCACGCGCAAGATGATCCAATCGGGCCATAATAAATTCAAAGGAGCGTTGAATTTCGAGCCAGCGGACATAAGCCCGGCTGAAGACATCGCCCGTATGCCAGGTGGAAATGGGGATATGAGAGAACCTGTAGATGCCGCTGCTGTGATCAAAACGAATATCCTGTTCGATTCCACACGCACGGGCAGCAGGCCCTACCAGGCCAAAATCATGGCATACCTCGGGTGTGATGATTCCGGTCTCCTCAAAGCGATCCAGAACCAGCGGCTCATGCCAGAGAAGTTCTATAGCTCCGGTAGCATCCTTGAATGCTCTCGTGCAACGGGACGCAAGTTCATCAACTCGCGATTTATCAAGACCGAAGCAAGTCCCCCCCGGCCTGACAAGACCCCTTCCGAACCTGTTTCCGCAAAGCAGTGCCGTCGCATTGAGAAAATCGCCTCGAATTCTCCCGCAGTATGATGCGGTGGGTAGGAAACCGATATCGCCGGACAAGGCTCCCAGATCGCCCACATGGTTTGCGATCCTCTCAAGTTCCAGTGCTATTCCACGCAATGCTTCGACCTGGCCTGAAATGGAGCATGCAGAGAGGACTTCGATGAGCTGACAGTAGGCTGTTGCATGGCCAATTGTTGTGTCGCCTGCGATTGTTTCCATATAATGAACAAGGCGCTTTGGCGGATTGTTTCTTATCGCACTTTCTATACCGCGGTGCTGATACCCAAGTGATATTTCAAGATGAAAAACTTTTTCTCCGTGGCACTGAAATCTAAAATGACCGGGTTCGATGATTCCCGCATGGACCGGACCGACAGCGACTTCATGGACATCAGACCCATTCATGGAAAAAAAGTCTGTTATCCCGATCATAGCGGTTGATGTTTCCGATCCGGGCGAGGGGAGGGGAAAACGGACCGGTTTGAGCCAGGGATGGCCTTCCGGAACAATGCCGGTGGTTTCAAAGATCTCTCTTTCAAACATGTGCGCCTGAATGCATTCGGGGGTCATTGCCGGATATCCGTGCTCTACGTAAGCAGACAATAGAAGAAGCGAGCCGTTGCGGTCGTCCGCAAGGACCGCAATAAGCTGAAAAGTATTCTGGTTATTCAGAGGAATGGCAAACAGAGAAGATAGACGGTGACCTAACTGAACCTCTGCAATCACGAAATCCCGAAAGTCAGCGATCGGAAAGGCGGGAAGGTCATCCCGATCTGCCGTCTGGCCGTTATGGAGAATAAGAGGAGAATGGCTTGCCATCAGATCCCTCCCAATGTTCGAGCAACTTCCTGAACTGCTTGATTTACGGGTTCAGGGATATACAGGCCCAGCAGGAATACGATTATGATTAAGAACAACGGCGGAATGACTGCCCAGAAATGGCCGCTGGTGTGGCGATTAGTGACATCATCCGCTCTTCCTTGAGTCATTTGAATGGCGATCCCGATAATGCCGATAAAAATTACCGTGAGAAAAATAAGATAAAGAGACGTGATCATATTACTACCCTGCGCAAAACCCTCCCTGGCTATAATGAACTCGCTTATAAAGACACCGAAAGGAGGAAACCCTGTAATTGCAAAAATACCAGCGAGCCAGGCACTTCCTGATATGGGGCTGAGGTGAATGAGGCCGCGCACATCGGACACCATTTTAGTGCGATAAAGCGTTAAGATATTGCCCGCAATAAAGAAGAGCGCGGACTTGGTCAGGGAATGATTGATGGCGTGGAGAATGGAGCCGAATACGGCTGATCCTCCCAGACCAATTCCAAGTGAGAGGATTCCCATATGTTCCACACTGGAGTATGCCAGCATGCGCTTATAATCCCGTTGGCGTATGATAAAAACAGCAGCAAGACCCATGGAAAGGAGACCGAACAGGATCAGCAGCTCCCTGGCAAAAAATGCTTCACCCACAGCGGAACAGACCTGAAATGACCTGAGGATACCAAGGAAAGCACAATTCAGAAGGGCACCGGAAAGAAGGGCGGAGACAACGGATGGCGCTTCGCTGTGGGCATCCGGGAGCCAGGTATGGAAAGGCACCAGTCCCATTTTGGTTCCATATCCGACCAGAAAGAGAATGAATGCTGCTTTAACCCAGGGTATATTGAGTTGCTTCGCATTTAACATCAGATCTGAAAGCCCCAGTGAAATGGGACCGGTCACCATGGAACCGGCAATGCTCAAGAAGAAATTGCCTAATAAGGCAAGGGCAATCCCGACAGAGCAGATGAGAAGGTATTTCCAGGTTGCTTCCAGGGATCTCTGATGTCTATGGAAATAAATTAGGGGGGCGCTGACCAGTGTGGTTGCTTCCATTGCAACCCAGATGACCCCGAAATGCCGGCCTATGCAGACTATCGTCATAGTCGCAAGAAAGCATAGCAGACATCCGGTAAAAATGGCTTCAGGCGCATTAACAAAAAAAATGCCTGTCTCGAAATCTTCACGCTTACCTCTTGTTTCAGCCCGGAGATATTGCACGGCATAAACAGAAGCGGCCAGAAAAAGGACACTAGCAATGCTCAGGAACAATCGACCAGGTGCGTCGAGATCAAGCCAGCCGTAAAAAACAGCTTGCGGCTGAATAACCCAGCTTATGGCTACAAGTGTCGTGTGGGTGGCAGCGGCGGCCAGCAGCAATATACGTCGAGGCGTATCCCGGCGAATGCTTACGCACATCAAGGAAACTGCCAGCGGAATGATAATCAATGCCCAGATCATAATTAGTTCCTTAAGGCGGATAGCCGGTCCGTATCAATATGATCAAATTTTTGTCCAATGTGAGTCAAAGTAATGCACATGACAAAAACGCCGACAAAAACATCCAGTAGTATTCCCATTTCGATCAAAAGGGGCTGATGGATTGCAAAAGCAATCCCGAAAGTATAAATTCCATTCTCCAGGACAATATAGCCGATAATCTGCGAGATTGCTTTTTTTCGGCTGATAATCAGAAAGAAACCCACCAGCACCGTAAACAGGGCAACAGGTACAATCATGGCTGAAATAGCAGCTGCCTGTGAGGGCAGGATAAGGCGCGAACTTAGCCAAAGAGCGAGGGCCAGGGCTAGCGGACCGATCAGAATGGATGCACCGTAACCGATGTAAGGGACGTCTCTCCAGTTGACATCCAGCCTGCTAACGGTTCGCCACAACCAGGCCGGAAGTAGAATGCCTTTAACAGATACAGTCAGGATCGTGAAAAGAAGGAGATCAAGGGCGAAACCGTGAATCAGCAACGGCATCAGTCCAAGAACGATGCCCTGATACACAATTATGCGAATCGCCGCAGTAAGCCGGCTCGCGCCAAGAAGGATGAGATTCATCAAAGTCAGTGTTATCAGTATGACATCGACCCACATATTCATTAATCACCTCATACCAAAAACCAGAGCTAAAACGGAAAACGCAAGGGCAATCATCAAGAGGCGCGGAACACGGAGCAGTTGAAGTCTTGCCATCATGGACTCAATAATGCCTATAAGGACTGCTGTAGCCAGGATGCCTACGACAGATATTACGGGGACATGAACAGGCAAAACCAGATTTACAATTAAGGCGCTGAAAAGCCAGAGCTTGATGGCGGCGCTATAGAGAATGAGGGCAAGATCAGGACCGCTGTTATCGAGAATCATTACCTCGTGAATCATCGTTAGCTCCAGATGAGTATTTGGATCATCAACAGGCATACGGCAATTCTCGACCAGAACGACGATTAGCATCGCAGCTAACGAAAAGAGCAGGGTGGCGGTTTCGTGAGTCCAGGTCTCAAGCGATAGGGCGGAGAACATCCGGGAAAGAGAAAAATGATCCGTAAGCTTGGCAACAGCCGTTAATGCCAGAAGAAAAGCAGGCTCGGCCAGCGCCGAGAAGGTCACTTCGCGGCTTGCGCCCATCCCTTCAAAACTGGATGCTGTATCCAGGGCGCCAATTACGGTGAAAAACCTTGAAAGAGCGAGAATATAGGCAAAAAGGATCAAATCGCCATTGAATGAAAAGAGAGCAATCTCACCGCTCAACGGGACAGTCAATGCTGCGGTTGCAACCGAGGCTAGTGTAATGACAGGGGCGAATCGGAAAATCCACGATGTGGAATGACTGTAAACCGCCCCTTTGTGTAAAAGCTTCCATAGTTCATAATAGAACTGGAGCAGAGGTTGTCCCTTCCGACCTGCGAAATAGGCCTTGGTCTTGTTCGTAACTCCCAGAAAGAGAGGGGCAAATAGGAAAGCCAGAAAAGGCTGAATTACGATCGAGAAAGTATCCATGATCACCACAGCTTCCATATCATCAGCGCGATGAGTGTTCCCGCAATATAGAGAATATAGATCTGAATACTTCCTTGCTGAAACCAGTGCAGCTTTTCCAATCTATGGTCGATCCATTTGAAAAGGGGCCGGAATAAATAATCGTGAAAGGCATCGGGTGTGTGCGTTTCGTAAGAAGCCGCAGGAGGAAAAGCTCCCTTCGGCAAAGCAATCTTATTATGTGTACGCAATACCAGATGGAAAAGGGTTACCAGAGGTTCCGCGAAAGACGATCCGGTATATTGCATGCGCGCAGAAGGCCGGGCATATCCGCAATCCCATGTAACCTGGTGCTCAACTTTTCGATTCCGCAAAAGACAGAATCGCAGTCCTGATATAATTCCGACAAAGGCAGCCATGGCAACCATCGCCCATATAATCTGAGAGAGTAGTGCGGATGAGGCGTAAAGGTGCTCTGAGATGATTGCCGGTTGCATTTTTGTAACTTGCACGACAACTGGGGCCAGGACGGGAATAATCTGCGGTGCGCAGATGCCTATCAGGATACAGCACGCAGCGAGTATCCACATCGGGAGTTGCATGGCTGTATCTGCCTCGTGCGCTTTCAAAGGATAATCGCTTCGGGACTCGCCCAGGAAAATGACTCCGAATGATTTTGTAAAACAGGCCAATGCCAATCCGCCGATGAGAGCCAATGATGCGATGGTGCAAACAGCAGGCAAGAGCACGCCCGCAATTCCGGAAATCGAACCCTGGAATGCACCGAAATAAATCAGGAACTCGCTTATGAATCCATTAAATGGCGGGATTCCGCAAATAGCGATGGCACCGATCAAAAAAGCGCCCGCAGTCCAGGGCATGCGCTTAATGAGTCCGCCGAGCTTGTCTATTTCTCTTGTTCCGGTTGCATGAAATACGGCTCCTGCCCCAAGGAAAAGAAGTCCTTTGAAAAAGGCGTGGTTGATGACGTGCAGAAGAGCTCCGGAAAATCCGGCAATAGCGATTAACGGATAGTTGCTGTTTATTCCGAGTATGCCGATTCCGATTCCAAGGGTAATGATGCCGATATTCTCTACACTGTGATAGGCCAGTAATCGTTTAATGTCATGTTGCGCAATAGCGAACAGGACGCCGAGTATGCCGGATGTCGCCCCGGCAATAACCAGGGACCAACCCCACCAGGCCTGCAGTTCCGGTAAGAAAGTGAGCGTTCGTAAAATTCCGTATATGCCTGTTTTGATCATTACCCCGGACATGAGGGCGGATACATGACTGGGAGCTGCCGGATGGGCTTCCGGAAGCCAGACATGCAGTGGAACTAAACCGGCCTTGGCTCCAAACCCGATCAGAGCGAAGAAAAAGAGCA
>DHHG01000147.1 GCA_002403175.1 Syntrophaceae bacterium UBA4778
TGATCGGTTTTGGAGCCAAGGCCGGTTTGGTTCCACTGCATGTCTGGCTTCCGGAGGCCCATCCTGCAGCTCCCAGTCATGTATCCGCCCTCATGTCCGGGGTAATGATCAAAACAGGCATATACGGAATTTTACGAACGCTCACTTTCTTACCGGAAATGCAGGCCTGGTGGGGTTGGTCCCTGATTATCGCCGGGGCGACATCCGGCATACTCGGCGTCCTGTTCGCTATTGCACAACATGACATTAAACGATTACTGGCCTATCACAGTGTAGAGAACATCGGCATCATTACCCTTGGAATCGGAATCGGCATCCTCGGAATAAACAGCAACTATCCGTTAATCGCTATTGCCGGATTTTCCGGAGCTCTCCTGCACGTCATCAACCACGCATTTTTCAAAGGACTTCTTTTTCTCGGGGCAGGAGCCGTATTTCATGCAACCGGAACAAGGGAAATAGACAAGCTCGGCGGACTCATTAAGCGCATGCCCTGGACTGCGGGCGCTTTTTTGATCGGCGCCATCGCCATTTGTGGAATCCCGCCATTTAATGGATTCATAAGCGAGTTCATGATTTATTTCGGTGCATTCCAGGGTTCGATTTCCGGAATTGCGGGCGTGCTCTTGCCTGCTGTTTGCACCATCGCGTCATTGGCTCTCATCGGCGGATTGGCATTAGCCTGTTTTACAAAATCATTCGGAGTCATTTTCCTGGGCGAGTCCCGAAGCGATTATCCTCTAAACATGCGCGAGGCAGATACAGCCATGCAACTCCCGATGTGGATCCTTGCCGCATGCTGCACACTGATTGGCATCTGCGCGCCGCAGATAATTCCCGTCCTGGCCCCTATTGTCGTGCAGGTTACAAAGATGCAACCGGCAATCATCTCAGAGCACCTTTACGCCTCATCCGCACTATTCTCTCAGATTATATGGGCAATGGTTGCCATGGCTGCGTTTGTCGGAATTATATCAGGCCTGCGATTCTGTCTTTTGCGGAATCGAAAAATTGATCACCAGGTTACATGGGATTGCGGATATGCCCGGCCTTCTGCGCGCATGCAATATACCGGATCATCTTTCGCGGAACCTCTGGTAACCCTTTTCCATCGGGTATTGCGCACGCACCATAAGATTGCTTTGCCGAAGGGAGCTTTTCCTCCTGCGGCTTCTTACGAAACGCACACACCCGATGTCTTTCACGATTATTTATTCCGGCCCGTTTTCAAATGGATCGACCATAGATTAGAAAAGCTGCACTGGTTTCAGCAAGGAAGTATTCAGATCTATATTCTCTATATTGCGGGAACACTCATCGCGCTGATGATATGGAAGCTGTGGTGATCATGGATACTTTCTCGATCGTAATTCAGCCTTTTCTGGCTTTCCTATTTGCCCCTCTCTTTCTGGGAGTTACGAACAAGACCAAGGCCTATTTTGCCGGTCGAAAGGGACAACCTCTGCTCCAGTTCTATTATGAACTATGGAAGCTTTTACACAAAGGGGCGGTTTACAGTCATTCCACATCGTGGATTTTCCGATTCGCCCCTGTCATTACATTAGCCTCGGTTGCAACCGCAGCATTGACTGTACCGTTGAGCGGTGAAATTGCTCTCTTTTCTTTCAATGGCGATTTGATCCTTTTTGCCTATATTCTCGCTCTTTCAAGGTTTTTCACCGTAATTGGCGCCCTGGATACAGCATCCAGTTTTGAAGGGATGGGCGCAAGCCGCGAAGTAACCTTCTCGGCGCTGGCCGAGCCTGCTTTTCTTCTGGCATTAACGGCTGTTGCCAAGCTTACGGATCATTTTTCTCTTTCCCGGATGTTCTCCGCCCTGTCGCTTGAGACCTGGACTCACGAAACCGCCACCCTGCTCTTTTCGTCAGCTGCAATGCTGATTGTCGTTCTGGTCGAGAATTGCCGTATGCCTGTTGATGATCCAAATACTCATCTGGAGCTAACGATGATTCACGAGGTAATGATTCTCGATAACAGCGGTCCTGATCTTGCCCTCATTCTCTATAGCGCCGCTATCAAGCTCTGGCTTTTCAGCGCCTTAATTGTAAATCTGGTTGTGCCTGTTCATGTCCCCGTAATATCTGTCGTGGGCATCCTGGCTACAGCAATCCTTATAGGCATTATTGAATCCATGATGGCGAGACTACAACTGCTCCGTGTGCCGCGCCTCCTGATGATTGCCCTTGCGTTTTCTGTTTTAGCTCTGGTTTTTGGTATGAGGTGATTAATTAATATGTGGGTCGATGTCGTACTGATAACACTGACTTTGATGAATCTTATCCTTCTTGGCGCGAGCCGGCTCACTGCGGCGATTCGCATCATTGTGTATCAGGGTATCGTTCTTGGACTGATGCCGTTGCTGATTCACGGTTTCGCCCTTGATCTCCTTCTTTTCACGATCCTGACTGTGTCTGTTAAAGGCATTCTACTTCCGGCCTGGTTATGGCGTACCGTTAGCAGGCTGGATGTCAACTGGAGAGACGTCCCTTACATCGGTTACGGTGCATCCATTCTGATCGGTCCGTTAGCTCTGGCCCTCGCTCTCTGGCTCAGTTCGCGCCTTATCCTGCCCCCGCAGGCAGCGGCTATTTCAGCCATGATTGTACCTGTTGCCCTGTTTACGGTGCTGGTGGGTTTCTTTCTGATTATCAGCCGAAAAAAGGCACTCTCGCAGATTATCGGCTATATTGTCCTGGAGAATGGAATTTATACTTTCGGGATTGCTTTTGCAATCCATCAGCCCCTTTTGATCGAAATGGGAATATTACTGGATGTTTTTGTCGGCGTTTTTGTCATGTGCATTACTTTAACTCACATTGGACACAAGTTTGATCATGTTGATACGGACCGGCTATCCGTCTTAAGGAACTAATTATGATCTGGGCATTGATTTTCATTCCACTGGCAGTTTCGTTGATGTGCGCAGGCATTCGCCGGGATACGCCCCGACGTATATTGCTGCTGACCGCCTCTGCCACCCACACGACCCTTGTAGCCATAAGCTGGGTTATTCAACCGCAAGCTGTTTTTTTCGGGTGGCTTGATCTCGACGCACCCGGTCGATTGTTCCTGAGCATTGCTAGCGTCCTTTTTCTGGCCGCTTCCGTTTATGCCGTGCAATATCTCCGGGCTGAAACAAGAGGTAGGCGTGAAGACTTCGAGACAGGCATTTTTTTTGTTAATGCGCCTGAAGCTATTTTCACGGGATGTCTGCTATGCTTTCTTGCGACTATGACGATAGCCTGCATAGGCCGGCATTTCGGCGTCATCTGGGTTGCAATGGAAGCAACCACACTGGTCAGCGCCCCCCTAATTTATTTTCATAGACATCAGAGATCCCTGGAAGCAACCTGGAAATACCTTCTCATCTGCTCTGTCGGGATTGCCCTTGCCTTATTAGGCAATTTTTTCTTGAGCATTGCCGGTTCCATGGTGACCGGCCCCATTTCACTGGGGCTTTCAGATCTGATGTTACATGCGAAGCAACTCAATATACCCTGGGTTAAAGCAGCATTCATTCTCTTTCTGGTCGGATATGGAACCAAAATGGGACTGGCACCTTTCCATACCTGGCTCCCGGATGCTCATAGCGAAGCGCCATCCGTTGTCTCCGCCCTTCTATCCGGAGCCCTTTTGAATTGTGCTTTCCTTGGTATCCTCAGGTCATTTCAGGTCTGTTCCGCTGTGGGTGAAGCCAATTTTGCCAGGGAGCTCCTGATTCTGTTCGGTCTCATTTCCATGGGTCTGGCTGCTGTTTTTATTATACGCCAACAGGATTATAAGCGCATGCTGGCATACTCCAGTGTGGAACATATGGGAATCCTCTCGCTTGGAATGGGTCTGGGAGGATCAGCCGTATTCGGCTCCATTCTCCACACCATCAATCATTCCCTGACCAAGTCCGCGCTCTTCTTTATAGCGGGAAATATCCTAACGTTGTATCGAACCAAAATAGTGTCCGATGTGCGCGGCCTCATTCACCTCAGCCCGATATCAGGAATTGCCTGGCTCGCTGGTATCTTTGCAATCACAGGGTTTCCTCCTTTCGGTGTCTTTATAAGCGAGTTCATTATTGCCAGGGAGGGTTTTGCGCAGGGTAGTAATATGATCACGTCTCTTTATCTGATTTTTCTCACTGTAATTTTTGTCGGCATTATCGGGATCGCCATTCAAATGGCTCAAGGTAGAGCGGATGATGTCACCAATCGCCACACCAGCGGCCATTTCTGGGCAGTCATTCCGCCGTTGTTCTTGATTATAATCGTATTCCTGCTGGGCTTGTATATCCCTGAACCCGTTAATCAAGCCGTTCAGGAAGTTGCTCGAACATTGGGAGGGAACTGATGGCAATCCATTCTCCTCTTATTCTCCATAACGGCCAGACGGCAGATCGGAATGATCTCCCCGTCGTTCCGATCGCCGAATTTCGGGATTTCGTGATTGCAGAGGTTCAGGCGGGTCACCGTATATCTTCTCTGTTTGCCATCCCTCTGAATAACCAGAATACTTTTCGTCTCATTGCGGTCCTTACAGATGACCGCAACGGCTCGCTTCTTCTATTGTCTGCTGACGTAGAGAACGGATATCCCGCAATGACACCCGAATGCATTCAGGCGCACATGTTTGAAAGAGAGATCTTTGAAACCACCGGCATTGTTCCGGAAGGGCATCCATGGCTCAAACCGGTCCGTTTTCCTCTCCCCTCGCCCGGATCGGAAACATCACCCGCTATGATCGGGATAACAGACTTTTTTTCCATGAATGGGTCTGATGTCCATGAAGTCGCTGTCGGTCCGGTCCATGCGGGAATCATTGAACCCGGTCATTTTCGATTTCAGTGCCACGGAGAAAAGGTTTTTCATCTGGAGATATCGCTTGGATATCAGCACCGCGGGATAGAACGTGGCATAAGACACAATCGACCAAAACGCCTTATCCATTATATGGAAACAATCGCAGGCGACACAACGATTGGCCATGCAACAGCCTACTGTCAGCTCATCGAAGCCCTCTCTGCGTGCCCCGTTTCAGGCCAGGTCGAATCATTACGTGGAATCGCACTGGAACTTGAAAGGATCGCAAACCATGTGGGCGATCTGGGAGCCCTGTCCGGCGATATCGGTTTCCTACCTACCGCATCATACTGCGGGAGAATTCGAGGCGATTTTCTCAATGCGACGGCACTGATATGCGGAAACAGGTTCGGAAGGGGTCTTGTCAGGCCGGGGGGAACTTGCTTCGGTCTTGAGAAATCGCGAGTTGAAGAACTTGCCTCCCATTGCACGAGAGCATTCAAGGACGCTACCGGTGCCATAGAACTTCTCTGGCATGAGCCGCTGGTTCTGGATCGCTTTGAGGACACCGGAATCATCACACCGGAGGTATGCCATGATTTTGGCCTGGTAGGGCCTGCTGCCCGTGCGTGCGGAATCGAGCAGGATATTCGTTTTGATCACAGCAGCGGCATTTACAGGTTCTCTCATATCCCCATTTCCACCTGGCATACGGGCGATGTTTTCAGCCGAGCTTATGTCCGCTGGCTCGAAATTCAACGCTCCTTTGAATTTATTATGGCCCGATTGGATCATCTTGCGGGTGAGGCGTTTATGGCCCCTATCCAGCCATCAGCACCCAATAAAATTGCGGCCTCCATGGTTGAGGGTTGGCGGGGTGAAATCTGCCATGTAGCCTTTACAGATAATGAGGGCAAGCTGGAACATTACAAAATTGTAGACCCCTCTTTTCACAACTGGTCAGGCTTGACAACGGCTTTACGAGGCATGCAGATATCGGATTTCCCCTTATGCAATAAGAGCTTTAATCTTTCATACTGCGGGTTTGACCTCTAACAGGAATACTATGCTAAAAATTTTGCGAACACGCTTTCAGCAAGGTTACCGGACAATTTCATTTCCTATAGGCGAGGCTGTGCTTCCCGATCGATTCCGGGGTAGGCCCGTTATCAACAACAATCAATCCTGTCCTCCCGGGTGCGAATGCTGCCTTTCCGTTTGTCCCACGGGTGCCATTCATTCTATAAGCGGTCGGATTTCTCTGGATATGGGGAAATGCCTCTTCTGTAACGCGTGTGTAGATTCATGTCCCAAGGGGAAAATCAGGCTTTCGGAAGAATATCGTATCGCAGCACGGAAACGCGAGGACCTTGTTATCTCCAATGATGAGTTAAAGCTTGCCGCTGCACTCGACGCTAAATGTAAACGCGTATTCGGACGATCCTTGGCACTACGCCAAGTCAGCGCAGGAGGATGTAACGCCTGCGAGGCAGACACCAATGTCCTGACGACAATCGCCTATGATCTTGGCCGCTTCGGCATCCATTTTGTTGCTTCGCCCAGGCACGCAGATGGGGTCTTAATCACCGGACCCGTTACGAAGAATATGCAGCTCGCATTGCAGAAAACATATGATGCAATACCCTCACCGAAGTTCGTTATTGCAGTCGGCGCATGCTCTATTTCGGGAGGACCCTATCTGGATCACCCCGAAACGAATAATGGTGCTGAATCTCTTCTGCCCGTCGATTTATTCATCCCCGGCTGTCCGCCGCATCCCTTATCAATTCTCGACGGCCTCCTGCGATTATTGAATAGAATCAGATAGGAAGTTATCTTCTTGTCGGAATCAGCTCCCTCTCTGATTTCCAACCAATTTATTTCATGGGCGGCACAAACGGTATGTAATAAGCAAATAGCCAGCAGAGCAGAAATACAAGTGGCACATGCACGATCAACTGAAGGACTGAATAACCGACGAGATCCCTGGCTTTGATGTGGAGCATGCCAAGCAAAGGCAGCATCCAGAACGGGTTCAGCAAATTCGGCAATGCCTCCGATGCATTATAGATCTGAACGACCCAGCCCATATTGACCTTATGGTCGATCGCCGCTTGCAATATATATGGCGCCTCTATTACCCATTTGCTTCCACCCGATGGAATAAAAACGCCAAGGGTAGCCGAATACAGTGCAACCAAAAGCGGATAAGTACCCGGCGTTGTGATCGATACGAAAAGATCGGCCAGCCATTTCGTTATTCCCGTACCGACGATCATTCCGAAAATAACCGCATAGAATGGAAATTGAATAAGAACGCCACCTGTGGCTGGTACGGATTGGACCACGGCACGCAAAAATCTTCTTGGACGCCAGTGGAGCAGCATTCCCAGGGAAATAAATATCAGATTGTATGTATTCAGATCGAGCGCTGCTAACACACCCTGCGGTGATGTCCTGAAAACATCAAATAGATACCACCACAACAAGGCCGCTACCAATAAGGTCAAGATGGGGCTATACTCAAGCCATTCTCCGGGTTTTTGACGCGGTTCGAGTTTCATTTCCATTGGCTCAAATTTCAAACCGAAATCCT
>DHHG01000198.1 GCA_002403175.1 Syntrophaceae bacterium UBA4778
CGTATTCTTTTGAAAAATCAGTTCGTAGAACAGCAAAAAATAAGGAAAGCATCGCAAGGAAAGGGGATGGAAAATCCACGAATACCAGCCTGGTACTTGGTCTGATTCGGGAGAGCAAAGGCGGTATTACCACTCCGGAATTGAAAAAGAAGACAGGGTTGGCAGACAAACAGATATGGCCGATTATTTACAAAGCCGAAAAGCAGGGCAAAATCAAAAAAGCAGACCGGGGCGTGTATATAGCTCAAATCCGATAATCGGGATCAGTTCTAGATGAGAATCAAGCCATATTTCTTATATTCGTGATGTATTTTGAATGAATTTCAGCGATTCTGATTTCGATCGGAAACTTCTATTCTGAGAAAGGGGGGATTCATGGGGATTAGATTATTGTAGACTGCCGCAAACGGGTGTGTATGAAATGTAATACTCGCCCTGAGAATGAAAATAAAATGGGTTACCTTTTTTTGTTTGGGTATGGATTATTAATTCTTTGAGCACAGAAAGGGAGATTAGGATCATGAAGAAAATTATAGTTCTCATTGCAGCCGTTGTGGTTCTTGGTTTGGGATATAAATTCTATCTTTCTCCATTGTTGATGGACGCCAGGAATTCTACAGCAGCCTGTCAATCATGTCACATACAGAAATAGATTGCGATTTTATTTTGGACACGCGTTATTGATTCTTTTAGGCATAGAAAAGGGAGGTTAGAATAATGAAGAAGATTGTTGTTCTGCTGGCAGCCATTCTGGTTTTTGCTGTCGGGTATACCTATCTTGTCTCTCCATGGCTGATGACCAGGGGTGCTACAAAGGAAGAGGTTACAATGGTTCTCCCTGGCGATGAGCTGCTTGCTCCGAACCCTAAGTTCAATATGACCCATGCAGTTACTGTAAATGCCCCGCCTTCCAAAATATGGCCATGGCTGGTTCAAATGGGGCAGAACCGTGCCGGTTTCTACAGCTTTGAAAAACTGGAGAGGTTTTTCGGATTCGATATTCACAATACCTACCGAGTTGTTCCTGAATGGCAGAATGATATGAAAGCGGGTTATTTTGTGAAATTTCACCGCAATGGCATCGGTATGTGGGTACACTCCGTGCAAAATGGAAAAGCCATTGTGATGCTGGCCGATTCACAAAAGCCGATGAACCCCGAACCGGACAAATGGGAGTTTTTCCTCCCGTATCCGAAAGGGATGGTTTATAACTGGAGTTTCAATACAATTGAATTGCCGGACGGAAAAACACGCCTTATTATAAGATCTCTGGCAAGCTGGAACACTACAAATGTTGTTCTCGATGGGATAATCAGCTTCTTCGCCGAATGCTCCTGTGCCATTATGGACTGGCAGATGATTAACGAGCTAAAGCAATTGGCAGAGGGAACCCATCCGGCCCAGCGCTAAAATCAAAAGTGGTACGTTATATTCAACTTTCGGGGCTGAGATCATCCATCAGGATGACTCATCCCCGAAAAGGGAAGACATTTTGATCGAGAACAGGTTCAACATCATTTCTAATCAATAATATTGGATTGAAATCGCAAATGGCTGAACCGGCAGATGCCCGCGACCGGGGAAAATGAATTTATTAGTTCCGGTCGATAGAATAGAATTCCGTTTATGAGTGATATTTGCAATTATTTTCGGATCTGTGAAAAGGTTCATCCTATAAACGCCATTTCTGTCGGTAATCGAAAAGAGACTTGTTTAGACGCATTATCTCTGCATCCAATGCCCATGTCCCGCCATCAAATTGCATTTCACACCCCCCCCACGGCGGAGCAAGGTTTCAAAAGGCATTTTCCCATTAAATGGACTTTATCCTGATATTTACAAAAAAAAAGAAGTTCTTATGGTTTTGATTGCAGGTATAGTTGTGATGATCAAGACTGATTTCAAAGGCAGCCTTAATCGTCGAGGTTGAATTAGGGAGAAAAGCGTGGGATCGGATATTTTAACTAAAATGCTATCAGAATTGACGGAAACGGCAAAAACTCTTGTCAATCCGGCATTACACCAATGGAAAAAAGAGGGTGGCCGGGTTCTTGGGTATACATGCAGTTATTTGCCCAGAGAAATTGCAACGGCTGCAGGACTGCTACCTTTTCGTGTGAGAGCCAACTCCAGTACGGGAACGGAATTATCTGATGCTTATTTCAGCAGCTTCAATTGCAGTTTTGCCCGGCATTGTTTTGATCTGGCCTTAAAAGGGGGTTATAAATTTCTCGATGGGGTGGTGTTTCTGAACTGTTGTGACCACATCCGCCGTATATATGATAATTGGAGACGGAATATTGAGAATCCTTCCTATCTGAAATTCATGAGCCTTCCCCAAACGAATGAAGCTCCACAGGTTGTCCGCTTCAGGGGGGAACTGGAGGATTTTAAGACCAGTCTGGAGGAATACTTTGATGTTAAAATAAATAAGGAGAAACTGAGGGACGCCATTAAAACGCATAATGAGACAAGAGGTCTCCTTCGGAAGATCTACAATCTAAGGCGAAAGAAAAATCCTCCCCTTTCCGGGGCTGAAATGCTGGCGATAACTGTTTCCGGTACCGCTATTCCCATTCAAAAATACAATCTTCTGCTAAAAGATTTAATTGAACTTTTGGAAAAAAAGGAGGGTAACAGGGCCTATCGTGCCAGGGTGCTGGTTATAGGAGGGATCTTGGACGACCCTGCCTATATCAAGATCATAGAAGATCAAGGAGCCCTGGTGGTAGCCGATTCTACTTGCCTGGGGTCCAGATTGTTTTTTGAGGATGTGGATGAAAACGCAGAGGATCCCTTGATGTCCCTTGCCGAATATATCCTGGTGAAAAGTCCTTCTTGTCCGCGGTTTGGAAACCGCGAGCCCCGGGCCGATTTTGTGCGAAAACTCGTAAAGGATTATGCAATTGATGGTGTCATATGCGAACGCATGGCTTTTTGCGAACAATGGGGCTTTGAGCAATTCATGATTGAAAGAGATCTGGAAAAAGATGGCATTCCCTGCTTGCTCCTGGAAAGAGAATACCGATTGAATAGTATCGGTCAGATGAGGACGAGGGTGCAGGAATTTATGGAGAAGATGAAGGGGCAGGCGAAGTAAAAGATTCTTGACAAAGCAGCGAACGGAAACAGTCCAGAATGGGACATCCTGAAGAGGAGGAAGAAATGAAGCAATTCAGGAATCAGTTATCTATATTCATCGCCTCGATATTGGCATTATACTTATGCAGCTGCGGAGTGGACCAAACCTACCCGGAGCGGGATGAAGCCAGGATGGCCAAGCGGAATGCCTTAGAAAAGGGCGCGGAAACTGTAGCAGAACGGTTTTCTGCTGCTCAGGCCCTTTTGGAAAAGGCGGATGCTCAGGTGACGGATCAGAAAAAAGCTTGGGATGCTGACGGCAGGCTTTTTAATGCGAAGCTGAAAGAGGCCAGAGAGAAAATTTCAACTGATATAGTGGATTCGAAAGTCATGCTGGAAGAATTACAAGGTGTATTGAACAAATGGGATCAGAGATTCAGAAATTAGTTTTTTTAAAAGATGGTAGCGCCGGCAGAAGAGCCATAGAACTGATTTGTGAGAAGACGGACTTGACTTGACAGTTTAATAAAAAAGGTGGTCAAAGTACCTCCCTAGATTACGCCAATAATCAAAAAGGAGGATTTAACGATGACCACCGAAGAGAAGCTTATCAGAAACAAGCTCAGCTTGATAGAGTTGGCTGAGTATCTTCAGAATGTATCACAGGCCTGTAAAATCAATGGTGTTTCCAGGCAGCATTTTTACGACATCAAGA
>DHHG01000062.1 GCA_002403175.1 Syntrophaceae bacterium UBA4778
GACGGCCCGGAAAGACTGATCTTAAGAACAGAAGCCGAACGTATTCTGAACAAAAAGGATGGGACTGTATTCCACGATGATCTTGCCGCGATCAATACTCCCGTTTATTTTCATGAGCTGGTGGAGCATGCCGCCAAAAACGGCCTTGCATTTCTTTCGGAAGCAGGTGCAGATGCCTTTCCTATCCGTATGCTGCCGGAGAAAATTTCAAGCATGATCAGCGGGCTCGACCGTCTGACCGCGGAACAATACCGAGATTTCTTTCTCTGTCGTCGTTACCGGCAATCACTCCTCGTCAAACAGAACAATCGTCTTATTCCACAGGAATCTATCGGAATTGGAGGCACGCTTTGGTTTTCCGCACCCCTGATTGAAAAATCGGAAGAGATAAACGGAGCCATCCTTTATCGAAATAAATACGGAGCAGAAGTAAGGACTCATGAACAAGCCATCATTGACCTCCTTGATCATCTGATACATGCCTGGCCGGCTGCCGTTCGTTTTGAAGATCTGATGCCTATGGTGAAAAGCCAGCTGCCACCGGATGTTGAACATTCCAAACAGGAACAGATTACAAGCAAAGCCCTTTTCAATCTGGTGGGATTGGGAATCATCCAGATGTCGACGGAGCCCCCGATTCTCCTAACCCAGCGGGATTTACAGAATTGTAAATTTCCTCGCGCCAGCGCACTGGCACGTGAGCAGATCAAAGAAAGGAATACGGTAACCAATCTCTGGCATGAGACTGTCAGCATCGATAATCCCTTTGCAGCCCGACTGCTTACCTATCTGGATGGAACGCGCTCACTCCATCAATTGACAAAGCTGATGCAAGATCAAATTCCGAATTCTGCAGATAATCTCTCCAGTCTACTGAAAGCTCATCTCAGACACTTCACCCAGCTTGCCCTTCTTCAGCCCTGAAACAGGAAGAACGCTCTTGCCGAAAATCAATCTCTCACCTGCATGATTTTTTACTGAATGTCCCGATCCCTTCTGAATTTCCGCTCTGGGGTTTTCAGTCATTTTCTGCTGAAAGGCATCCGATTCGGCTCTACTGATATGGCCGTTTCCGTTCGTATCTATTTCAGTTATAATTTTCTCGGCATTCGGGAACGGCGGTACCGGCCTGGGATTAGCCATTACGGAAACGGCAATTCGTCTTCATGCCGGCACCATTACAGCAAGGAATGCCCCGGAGGGGGGCTGATCATGGAGATGGTCTTGCCTGCCAGATTTATCTCTTTTATCTATACCCGAACGGGATTCATTTCTTTCTTAATGCCTGATCAGCAGAACAGGCTTGATTGCCGCACCCCGCCTGGAATCGGATATGGCTTTGTTGATTTCATGAAATTCATAGAACCGGAGAAGACGATCGAAAGGGAATCGCCCTCTCCGGTATAGTTCGATTAAATGCGGTATAAAGGACTGCGGTACGGCATCCCCCTGAATAATGTCGATGATCTTTCTTCCTCCGGATAATTTCTTTTTGCCATTTGGAATGGCAATGTTTGCAACAATGCCACCTTTCTTGAGGATCTCCGTTGCCATTTCCAGCATATCAGGAATTCCCGTTGTCTCGAGAACGTAGTTGACACCATTTGCCGCAGCATCGAAGACCCGTGCAGCTAAATCTCCTTCTTTGCCGGTATTGATCATGTGAGTTGCCCCCAGTTCATGAGCCAGACGGAGGCGGGAAACGATTTTATCCACTGCGATAATCGGTTCGGCTCCTGCGATTTTAGCCGACATAATCGCTGCCAGACCCACCGCTCCCGTGCCGAAAATTGCGACACTCTGTCCTGCGGCAATTTTCAAAGAATTCATAACCGTTCCCGCACCGGTCTGCAGACCGCAACCCAACGGGGCCAGCTCTTCAATACGATATTTCCTGGGTACCTTTACACAATTGCGCTCCGTTGCCAGTACATAATTTGCGAAGGCCGACTGACCGAAAAAGGATCCGAGCACACCGCTTTGCGACAGCGGGTTGGTTCCGTCAGGACGCATAAAGCCGAAATTCAAGTCATTGAAATGAAGACAGCGGGCCGGCCTCCCTGATTTGCAAGATCGGCAATGCCCGCATGACTGGTACGACAATACGACATGATCTCCTTTCCGGAACCCCTTCACATCTTTTCCGACATGATCGACGATGCCGGCCCCCTCATGACCAAGGACTACCGGCTTATCGACCCAGTCATCGCAGAAAGAAATATCCGTATGACAGATCCCCGCGGCCATGATCTTTACCAGAATTTCGGTGCTTCTCGGAGCATCCATTTGCAGATCTTCGATCCGCAAGGGACAACCCATCTTACGCAGAACCGCTGCTTTAATGGGAATAGAATCTGTTTTCATTTCTCTCCTATATAACCGATGACTTTTCAATTCTATTGGAGCAATCCTGATTTCAGAATACTATTTTCCTGTTGTGTCTTCTAATTTAAATTATTGGTTTGAATCTTTCAGCCCGCAAAAAAAGGACTGGAAAAATCGCGAATGAAACGGAGTCTTATCAGCCGCTCAGCTTAGGACTATACGGAATGGATTTTTAAAAACAGGACAAACTCCTTTTGAGGTCCTGCGGTCACATCTCGGAGGGTGATACTTATTTTTATTCGAGGTCTGGAGTCTCACACTGAAAGAGCTTTTTAATCTTTTGCATATCTTTCAGCTCAATTTTTATAAATGTATCTTCCTTCTCTCGTCGTATGCCGGTAAATACGATATCCATAAAGTGATCCATCATAGATAGAATATTCGTTCTTTCGGGTTTCTCTTTTAAATGCCAGTCGATAAACATGTGCTCAATCGTGCCCAGAAGCATGGATCTGACAAGATATGGATTTAAATGACTCTTAAAAGTACCATCGTTAATTCCTTCCCTTATGCAATTCAACAATTGCCGTGCTGCCAACCTGATTAATTTATCTGCCCTTGTCTTTCGAAATTTTTTATTGGTCATGAGTTGGAGAAGAATAATGGCTGAATAATCTGGAACATTTTGGTAAAGCTCGGTATATCTCCTTACGAGGAACCGAATACGCTCTTCAGCTGTATGGATATAGGGTAAAATCTTGTTTGTATTTTCTATTGAATCACTAGAAAATTTCTCTGGTAAGGCAAAGAAGAGCTCTTCTTTGGTCCCGAAATATTCATATATTGACGCTTCCGATACTTTGGAATGATTGCTGATTTCCGTTATGGTTGTATTCTGAAAACCTTTTTCAGCGAATATTTTGAGAGCTGACTGAATAACCTTATTTTTCCTGACCTCCATATTCGAAAGCTTATACATGCCATCTTTTTTTTCACGAGTCATTCTTCTTTTCTTAATTTTATGTGGTTGTTTGTCACTTAGATTAGTTTTCATGAATATCGCCAACCTCTCATAACGAAATAAAATGAAAAGTAAATTTTGACCCTCTTAAAAGAAAGACAATCATTTAATCTGTTTATATTATTTTTATTAGTCAGTCCATAACAATAATGGAAATACGTGGAAGCACGAGAAAGGGATACCTGCTTTAGAATAGGCAATAGCGGGTAAGAGACCATCGGGGCAGACCCACGCTCATACAACTCCATCACAAGGATTCTGTTTCTAGCATGCAACAGTGAAATGTCACGGCTTCCTTTAACGGTCATCATCAAGTGACCTAATATCAAGTATCCCTTAAATACTCTCTATTAAAAAATGCGCTATTACCATCATAAAGATCTCGACTTACAAGTCTATTTCCATATTTTATAAATTATTTTGTTATGAACTTTAAAAATTTTTATTTTTTTATAGGTATACTATTAAATTAAGTAATTATTGACAGTATAGTTTTATTTTATTAATGAACAAGCATGGGCTATGAATACTGCTTTTTATTTTCACTGTGAACGTACTGCCCATGTTGCTATCTTTCTATTATTCTAAAACTAACACCTTGGAGGGAGGGTATGAATTGCTCATTAGAAGGCAAGGTCGCATTAATAACCGGAGCGGGGCGTGGAATTGGAAAAGCTATAACGTTGGGATTAGCCGGAGCAGGTGCAAATATCATTCTTGCAAGCCGAAACATGCCTGACCTGGAGCGAACGGCTCAAGAAATAACAGGTTTGGGAAGGAAGGCTCTCGCAGTTGCAACTCACGTAGGCAAGCTCGAACAAATTCAACATCTTGTCCAAAAGGCTGTTTCAGAGTTTGGTAGGATTGACATTCTGGTGAATAATGCTGCGGCAAACCCAAGTATGGCGCAGGCTATAGATATAGATGAAACGTCATGGGATGCTGTTATGAACCTGAACTTAAAAGGATTGTTCTTTTTGAGTCAAGCCGTTGCTCGAATAATGAAAGAAAATGGAGGGGGGCAGATCATAAATGTAACCTCCACAGCCGGAATATCTCCTGATTTACTTCCGGCGTATTCAATCAGCAAAGCCGCCGTAAATATGGCAACAAAGGTCATGGCCCAACAATGGGCTCCGATGAAAATACGAGTGAATGCAATAGCACCAGGTTTGACTCGAACCGATTTCAGCCAGGCACTATGGAGTAGTCCTGATATCTTCGTTAAATTCAATGCACGGACACCAATGGGGCGAATGGCGGAACCCGACGAGATGGTAGGGGCTGTTCTATTCCTTGCTTCCGATGCATCATCTTATGTGACAGGACAGATTCTGGCTATAGATGGCGGATACACGATTTAATCCTTTTTCAAATCAGATTCCAATTATTTCTATCAACGAGCAAAACTGTTCCATGATGGATGGCCTTAGAGGTTAAATGAAAAGCAAAGATGGAGGAATTCATGAGAACTAAACAAGAGTATATGAATCGGCTATCTAAAATGAAACGTAATCTCTATTTTAATGGTCAGCTTTTAGACCGCACGGATGAGCTTCAAATGTATTCTCTTGGGATAATGGGTACCACATATGACGAAGCCTTGAAACCTGAAAATGAATACTTGCTAACCGCAACATCCCACCTTACAGGTCAGAAGATAAATCGATTTAATCATATCCATATGAGCACGGATGATCTTCATAAAAAACAGGACCTGACACGATATCTGTGCCAGAAAGTCGGAGGCTGCATCCAGCGATGCATGGGGATAGATGGCTCCAATGCCATTTATAATTGCTCTTATGAAGCAGATAAACAGAATAAAGGAAATACCGAATATCACGAAAACTTCAAAAAATGGCTTATCCGTTTCCAGAACGAAGATCTGGTCGGTTGTTGTGCACAGACCGATGTCAAGGGGGACAGAATGCTGCGCCCCTCAGAACAGCCGAATCCCGGCTCATACGTCAGAATAAAAGAAAGGCTCAAAGATGGAATCGTGGTTGAAGGATGCAAACTGCATACATCGCTTGCTTCCATATCCGATGAGGTTTTGGTTTTACCCACGAGAGCCCTCCGGCCTAATGATACGGATTATGCTGTTGCTTTTGCGGTCCCGGGTGATTGGGATGGGCTTAAGCAAGTTGTAACGATCCATAATAATCGATCCAGGGAACATTACCAGCGCGGATTAATGTTCGGCTCGACAGATTCCTATATGATCTTTGAAAACTGCTTCATCCCTTGGGACCGTGTCTTCCTGGCGGGCGAGTATCAGCATGGCGGTACGATGGCTCTTCTTTTTGCTCTATTTCACAGACACTCTTATTCAGGATGCAAGCCGGCCATGGGTGATATTCTCCTTGGCACAGCTGCATTGGCAGCCGAAATGAACAATATCCATAAGCAGTCCCATGTTCGAGAGAAGTTGGCGGAAATAATCATGATAGGTGAGCTCGGATATGCCGCCGGTTTTACTGCTTCCGCTCTAGGCAAACCTGAAGTTTACATGCCAGGTATTGGTTTTGTGCCATATGGCCCCGGCTCTTACATTCCCAATTCAATTTACTGTAATGCTGGCCGCTGCCTTTCAGGTGAAGCAGTGTGGCGTGAAACAGAAATACTATGCGATTTGGCGGGGGGTGTTGTTGCGACCTTCCCTCATGAAAAGGATTTCTTGAACCCGAAAATCGGCGATCTGCTGTTCAAGTACACCAAAAGGAATCCGAACGTATCTGCTGAAGATCAGGCTCAGTTCTGGAGGTACCTGGGGGATATCCTCTGTTCAGCTACTGGAGGTATTGTCAATATAGGCAATTACCATGGCGGCGGCTCTCCAATTATGGAGCAGATTGCAATTACCAGCCAGTATGATATTGAATCCAGGAAGAAACTGGTTCGCTATATTGCCGGGATGAGCGGGGGGGATCGTGAAGTATTTTCAAAAAAAGAAAAAAAGACTTCAGAAAAGGTGGATCAAGCTGAGGCAAAATAGAATTTTCGGAAAACTGAGTGGTTTGGACAGAAAATCCAAACAATTTCAGTTCGCTTTGGAAAGAAAGGAAAAAAGAGTTGTCATCTTCGGTGCATCGTGAACCATATCGGTTACCTCCCAAGTGATTTTCCTGGAGGAAATCATTCGTATTGAACAGAATGTAAATTGCAAAACGATTCAATTTAAATTTTTCAACACTCCCGTTGATATGGTTTGACAGTTGATTCGATTTCAGATAGTTGTCTTCTGTTAACAATTTGGAATGGTTCATTTTTCGAAGACCCATGCCCCCACAGGAAGAATATCATTTCGATTACTGACCAACACAGAAAGCATCTTTCAGCAGATCCATTGATTGGAAAATCGGAATTCTTCGACCGGGGAACGGGTTCGGAAATTCCGGATAAAATTCATTTTCATAACTGAGTTTCAATGTCCTGCTTGGTAGCAATTAAGATTAATAACTGAGCGCTCTCATTTAGGAGGCTTATTCAATGCACAAATTCTTTTTTCCCGGCAGTCTGGTGGTGTTCGGTGCCTCTACAAACAGAAATAAGCTGGGATCGATCGTTCTTCTGAGTAATAAACAGCATCATTACCGAGGCAACCTTTACGGCATCGGGAGCCAGGAAGGGGACCTTGAAGGCATCCATATTTATGCGGATGTTGAAAGCCTTCCCGAAATACCGGATGTAGCAGTATTGGTGACACCTGCCAGCAGCATTCCAGAATTGATGGAAGCATGCGGCCGCAAGGGGATTGACCGCATCATCATCGAATCGGGGGGATTCAGTGAATATTCTCACAACGACCATTCCCTTGAGGATCAGATTCTGGCCATCGCCGAAAAATACCGGATGAAGATCATCGGCCCGAACTGTATCGGAGTGATCAATTTCGATATCGGGATGATGACACCTTTCGTTTTCTACAAGGATTCGCCTATCGGCGGGCGCGTGGCACTGATTGCTCAGAGCGGAGGGATCGGAGAAGCCTACATGCGCTTGATTGAAGGGCATGGTGTCAAGTGCGGTAAATTTGCAGCAACAGGAAATAAGCTTCAGCTGGACGAAACCGATTTTCTGGATTATTTCATCCATGACAAAGATACAGACATTATCGCTTTTTATCTTGAAGGATTCAAGCGGGGGCGGGATTTTTTCGAACTCGCCCGACGCTCTCCGAAACCGATCGTCATCCAGAAATCCAACAGAAGTCCGGTAAGCGCAAAGATAGCGCAATCACATACAACGGCCCTTTCCAGCGATGACGAGGTCGTCGATAGCGCTTTTCATCAGGCTGCGATCATCCGGGCGGAAAGTGAAATCGACTGCATTCACGCCGTCCAGATGCTCCAGATTCCTCTCATGAAGGGAAGGCGAGTTGCAGTCCTCTCCCGATCGGGCGGACATGCTGTCATTTCAGCCGATGCCTGTGCCCGGTTCGGATTTGAGATGGTCCCCTTTCCTCCCGTGTTTTTTGAGAACCTGAAAACAATCTATAACAGCAGGGTAGTGGTGCATCAGAACCCGCTGGATCTGGGCGAAATATTCGATTACACGCTTTTCACAGGCATTCTGGAAGAAGTCCTGAAACTGGATGAAGTCGATGGTGTACTGTTCAATCACGTTTATTCCAATCTCTACGAGGTCGAGATGTCTCGTAGCTTTCTGGCGAGCGTGGAAAAACTCGGCAACCAATACGGCAAACCAGTCGCGATCGCCGTCGTTTCCGATCGTGAAGAGGTTGTCAGCCTATCCAAGCATCAGGCCTATCCGGTTTACAGGCACCCACTGGAATCAGCTTTTGCCCTTCATGTATCGGCCAGCTATTATGAACGGAAACTGCAACGGGACAACAGGGGTCCGGAACCTGTTTACGATATGAATTTGGATGCCATCCGGTCCATTATCGAACACTGCCATGATAACCGGAGGATTGCCCTGACCAATGAAGCGCTTGATATCTGCTCAGCCGCCGGAATCCACCCTATAAAAGGGCAGGTGATACGTGATACCTCCTTGATCGATGGCCTGATTCTTAGATTTCCGGTCGCACTGAAGCTCCTTTCCCGCGATGCCTCTCATAAATCCGATATCGGCGGAGTTATTGTGAATATTCGAAATCGAAAAGCCTTGATCAGAGCCGTTTCCGATATGCGGGAAACCGTGATGAAAAAAATCTCGAATCTGAATATCGATGGATATCTCGTTCAGGAAATGGCGCCGGAAGGGACGGAGTGTTTTGTCGGTGGGCGGAGAGATCCGTCGTTCGGACCTGTCGTGGTAGTCGGATTAGGCGGCATTTTTATCGAGGTGTTTAAGGACACTGCTATCCGCTTGGCCCCGGTTACCAAACTGGAAGCATGGGATATGCTGAAGAATTTAAAGGCCTACCCGCTTTTAAAGGGGACTAGGGGGAAGGGATGCGCCGATATGGCCGCCCTGGTCGAAATCATTTGCCGTGTTTCAAGCTTGTTGACGGCCTGCCCCGAAATCGCCGAACTCGATCTCAATCCCGTTATCGTACATTCAGACGGGAAAGGCGTTTCCATTGTAGATGCCCGGATATTCTTCGATAGCCGGAATTGAAGAACGCTTTTCAGGATTTCACGGCTCAGTGTGTCTATCGGCTCGGGCCTGCAGGAATCGAAAATGATTATCCCCGGGAAGAGAGTCACCTTTTCCTGTGTTTTTCATAACCGGCCTGCTCCGGCTGGGATCAATCTCGTAAAGATAAAATTTCTCATCCGTCAGAATGCAGCGGGCAAACTCTTTTATCAGAACGAGGTTTTCCCGCTCTTCCGGTTCAAGCTCATAATTCAAGATAACGAGCACCTTTTTCTGCCGTGCGTGTTCCATCTCATTGGCAAGCTCAACAATCTGAAATGGAGTCAGGATCTCAGCGCGCTCATTATTCCAGACAACATAGGTGGCCTCTCTTCGGATCACAAGATGATACAGCGGCTTTCCCAGATGGCCGGAAACGGTCGCCAGTGCCCAATCTCTGTCGCCCATAATTACACGATCCTCAAGCCCGTGCTCTCTGATATAGGAAGCAACCGCTTTTCCTGCCGTGAACGGATAATTCCAGGATAGATAGGACGCCAGGACGCCGGCTATTACCTGTGAGGTCAGAATGCAGACGATAAATATTTTTTCTGCCTTTTCGGACAACAGACGAAACGGCCTGGGCTTGGTTTGATCACAGGCATAGAGAACAAGACACATCACAAATAGGATGTATTGATGCCCGAAATGTCTCATTTGACCAACGAGAATAAAATAGGAAAAGATCAGCAAGGAAAGGGTTCCCAACGAATATAGATAAAATATTTTGCGCTTGGGAAAGAACATGGCTATCGACATAGCTATAATACCGAAGGTTAAGCCGCTTCTGACAAAGCGTATTTCCAGGAAATTGGTATCCCAGAAATTCATCTGGAAAATAGGAATGGGTATATAGCATTTCCATATTGTACGGATAACGGCCGAAAATCTCCATCTATCAAATTCCAGCGGAAGGCAGGCTGGTATTTCGATATAGCTGTCCTGCGGTGGGGCTATAGTCCACATAGATAGAAACATGCCTGAAAGAATAATTCCTAGATACGCGACTAAAATTCCCGGCCGGGACTTCCAGGATTCTTTTCCCGAATATAAATCCATAAGAAGATAGAAAACGATCAAGGAAGCCATAATGATTCCTTGCGTGCTGGAAAGGCAGAGTAGAAAGAGCAATAGAGCTATCGAGAGGTATCGTTTTCGCTCGGCGGTAATCATGAAGAGCAGAATATTGCAGAGGAGGAATCCGACTGCATAGTTTCTGCTAATGGCCAGAAACTCGAATAGTGGGAAATAACCGAATATCATGAGGGCTCTTTGCCACCAAGGTAATGGAAAGCGCAGGATCAGATAGGCCGAACCACAAGCGATCACTAAATGCAAAATCTGCATGGAAATCGGGTCACCGGAAAACCGGGTTACAGCATAAAGCAATATGTGCCATAAGGGAGGGTGTCCCTCAAATTTCATTCGTTCCAGCATGTCCGGAATAGAGACACTCTCTTTTGCTATCAGAAATGCTTGAAATTCATCACGCCAGATTTCATGCGCCAGAATGTTGACTATCCCTACTAAAACGAAAAGAATAAAGACTATCCTTTCTTTTCGGGTGAAAGGTGAAACGTTCATTATCGATCATCTCATTGATTGATTGGAATTTCCGGAATGATCGTCCCCGGAGGAGCCGGCGGAAATATAACCGCATGTGTCTCATACATAGTAAGAGACATGCATTAATTATAAAACCGCATGAATATCTGAAATTCGCATTCCAAAAAGGAACGCATGCCTTCAGGGAAAAACCTGTCTATTTAGGGAGTTCGCTTAGATAACAAAATTTTTCTACGCCTGTTACGTTGCCTTCGTTTGTATGATGCTCATAACCTAAGTTAATGTAGTAAGGCATCTCCGGATTTATAGAATCTTATTGAATTTGCCGAGTTTGTCCGTTGAAAGTTGTTTTTTAACTGACTATAATTGTTCCAGTATCAGATGCTATTTTCCCCATTCTCCCGTACGGATATTTTCAAATCCCGTTCAATCCCTCCGGCTGTTCTGCACTCTTCGACTCACGTTTCGGTATTTAAAAATTCTTAAGCTACACCCCCGGTAAAATGAACAACACATGGCTGAAAGGATCAACGGATACTTTGTCTGTTCAATTATTCCGCTATACCCTTGTCGGCGGAGTGGCATTTTTGGTCGATATCGGCTCTTTAGGCGCGGCGGTTGAAGTATTGCACATCAATTATCTTGTATCAGCCGCCATGGCCTTTTTATTTGGACTCTTAACAAATTATGCTTTGAGCATTCTATGGGTATTCAATCACAGAAAATCACAAAGCAGGTTAAATGAATTTCTGATCTTTTCGATTATCGGTGCAGCCGGATTGGGTCTCAATGAGTTGTTTATCTGGATTTTTACGGAACTGCTTTTATTTCATTATTTAGTATCGAAACTATTTTCCACAGTATTTGTCTATCTCTGGAATTTTTTTGCTCGAAAATACGCTCTTTTCAGCTGATGGCATCCCCGATTTGGAGGATTTGGATATGGAGAACGATAAGAAAGCAATCATTATCGGCGCAGGGCCTGCCGGATTAACTGCAGGCTACGAATTGGTTTCAAGGACATCGATCACCCCCACCATCTTTGAAGCGACCGCCGATATAGGCGGTATTTCCAAAACAGTGAATTTTAAAGGTAATCGAATAGATATTGGCGGACATCGCTTCTTTTCCAAATCGGATATAGTCATGCAATGGTGGCAATCTCTTCTCCCGCTTCAGGGTGCACCATCAAAGGATGATGCGATGCTGGGACGAGAGGTTGTGATCTCAAAAGAAAAAAATGCGCCCGATCCCGAGAAAACCGACGAAGTCATGCTGGTTCGAAGGCGTTTATCCCGGATTTTCTTCCTCAGGAAATTTTTCGATTATCCTGTTTCTCTCAATTTGAAAACCATTCTGAACCTCGGAATTGCACGAATAGGACGGATAGGATTCAGCTACACATCAAGCCGCCTCTTTCCTATCCGGAAGGAAACATCTCTGGAGGATTTTTTTATCAATCGCTTCGGCCGGGAATTATACCGGACATTTTTCAAGGATTATACGGAAAAGGTTTGGGGGGTTCCCTGTACTGAAATAAAGCCGGAATGGGGGGCACAGAGGATTAAAGGACTTTCCATCTCAAAGGCCATCATCCATGCCTTAAAACAGATTTTTGTAAAACCGAACTCACTCGAACAGAAAAAAATAGAAACCAGCCTCATTGAACAATTCATGTACCCAAAACTCGGCCCTGGTCAAATGTGGGAGACTGTAGCGGAAGAAATCCAACAGCGCAGGGGTGAGATTGCAATGGAGCACACGGTGACCATGCTGGAAAGCAATGGAAACCGAATTCTTTCCGCTATTGTCCAGGACAAAAATGGAAATCGAAAAAAAATAAATGGTGATTTTTTCTTCTCAACCATGCCGGTCCGGGATCTGATTCGCGCTATGGGCGACAAGGTTCCGCCTGAAGTTAAAAACATCGCAGAGGGGCTTTCATATAGAAACTTCATTACCGTCGGACTGCTCCTAACGGAGCTAAAAATAAAAAATGGAACCGATTTCAAAACGATCAATCAAATCATTCCTGACAATTGGATTTACGTGCAGGAAAGTGATGTGAAGCTCGGCCGCATTCAGATTTTCAATAACTGGAGTCCTTATCTCGTCAAAGATCCGAACAAGGTTTGGATCGGGCTGGAATATTTTTGTAACGAAGGGGATTCCCTCTGGACCAAGTCGGATGATGAAATGGCCGAACTGGCAATAGAGGAATTAATAAAAATCGGAATGATTGAAAAAAAGCATGTTCTGGATCATGTCACTATTCGGATGCCGAATACCTATCCCGGATATTTTGGCACTTACGAACATTTCGACCAAATAAGAAATTTTACAGACCAATATGAGAATCTGTTTCTGATTGGCCGAAACGGAATGCACCGCTACAACAACCAGGATCACTCTATGCTGACTGCAATGGCCGCAGTAGAGAATATTATTCATGGTGTGAAATCGAAAGAGAATATCTGGAACGTGAATGTTGAAGACGATTATCACGAAGAGAAATAAACTCCGTGAACATCTCGCACTCTCACTGATACTGGTCATCGCATCATTTCTGCTTTTCTCCAATCTTGGCAGCCATTATCTCTGGCAGGATGAAGCGGAAACTGCTCTGGTGGGCGCAACCATTTTGGATCGTGGTTACCCGATCGGTACCGACGGGAGAAACTCTTTCTCACAGGATTCCCTGGGTGATAAAAGAAAATACGATCCTTGGAGATTGCATCCCTGGCTGCAGTTCTATTTTGTAGCAGGCTCTTTCTCCATTTTGGGACCGAGTACTCTTTCCGCACGGCTGCCCTTTGCTCTCATCGGGTTAGGCGTTATCATTGCGACATATTTTTTTACCCGATCAATATTCAGAAATGGATCGGTCGCCTTGATAGCCGCCACTCTTTTGTCATTTTCAATTCCCTTTTTGATTCTCTCACGACAAAGCCGATATTACAGCGCTCTCATGCTCTTTTCCATTCTGACATTCTGGAGTTATTTTCTTTTGATAAGGGGCAGCAAAAAGGCATTCCCAGCCTTTATCGCCGCCTCAACACTGTGCTTTCATTCTTTCTATCCTACCCTTCTGATACTCTTGGGAGTCCTCTGCTTGCATAGCGTTCTGTTTTATCGTCATAAGCTGAAATCTCTCTTCAAGGCTCTTGCCCTGTTTGCTCTGATCAATCTTCCCTGGTTTATCTGGTTCAGAGCATATCCGGGAATCCGCAGAAATGTGTCTAATCCGTCAAGAATCATTGAGCAATTGACAGCAATCTCCTCTGAGATATTTGAATATGTCTTCCCCCCATGGATGCTTATTATCGCATTGGCACTGATTATGATTCATATCCTGAGTCCTCGTAAAATCAATATGCCCTTAAGAGAATGGTGGAGTCCCGCTTTCTTGCTTGCATCGGCAAGTCTGATCATGGTCGCAGCATATTCAGTTCCCGCCCATTCCTTTTTTCGTTATCTGTCTCCTGTCATTCCCTTCCTGAGCATTCTTTCCGCCCTCATTATCTATGCGGCATTTAAAGTGCAACGACTTTTCGGATTTTTGATTATTACTCTTCTGATCTGGATGCAGCCCCTCCATGATTTCTACTTTGAGCTCACGCACGATTACCAGGGTCCCATGAAGGGCATTGCGCATTATTTAAACCAGCATGCCGCGCAGAATGATCTTGTGCTGATCACCTATGGAGACCTTACATTGAAATTTTATACAAAGCTGAGGGTTTTGGGAGGATATACAGGTGAAAATCTCGAACCGGCACGAAATGCAAACTGGATTGTTATCAGAAAACATATGAACAGTCCTTATGAAATTCCGGTCCGCCGCTTCATTGAGGAGAAAATATCTCTTTCAGATTATGAAAGAATCCCCATCGATTATCCCGACATTGCTTATGAAAATCGAGAAAGCCCGCATACACATCATTTCAGAACCGTTCAAAGCGAAGATAAGGTTGTAATCTATAAAAAATTAAATGGCAATTTTAAAATCCCTATCCTTGCACGCCGTTTCAATAATTAAAGCATGCTTGCGTTTTCCGGGATTATGCAAACCAAGCAGAAGGGGCTTTGATTTGGACTGGAGAAGTACTTTACCCTTATCTTATGGGCGGCAACCAGCGCGGGTATATATTTCGGAAAGCTTTACAGGCAAGTGAATTAGATGCAGAAAATAAACAGCACTCCAATTTACGGTGGGAATTCGGTAGAGAGCCCACCCGATCACTGAGTGTGAGGTGCGCGAGTCACATTAGAATAAATGGTCCAAAATCGGGAAGCCTCCGGAACTTACTCCGAAAAGCTTCCATGCACCCCCGATCGGTCTTTTAAAGAAGGTCATGAACCAGGCCCTCTGCGCAATGCATTTCGAAAAGAACTCGAAATGCACCAGTCTTGATATTCTGACGTGAAGAAGGGTTCCAGAGGATTTCTTCAGAAATCTTATGTTTACGCCTCCTATCCAGACAGTAAAAAATTTGAAGGCAGATGACCTTAGTAGATATGCATTGCTTAGCCTTGGGCTTCTTCAAAATATTCCGGAGCGCACGCCTGAAAGGCCTCGAATTCATCCTGAAGCATATCTCTTGTTTTCAATTCAATCCCGGCTATCTCCACAGAATCAGCCTTTTTATGAATCCAATGTCTGGCTTCTTCCAGATCATCATTGGAGTATCCCTCCCAAACGACAATGGACAATTCAATGAGTGAATGATTTTCACTTAAATTATATTTCGCCATCTCTTCATTCGATATTTTTCGGGCCCTGGCTTCCAGACTGTACAATCCGATTTCAGAATCTGCAAATTCTTTTGCACTCTCCAGTACCTCAGGGGCTTCTTCCTCCCGCACAATAAAACTTGCGTCTATTATTTTAAAATCGCTTATTTTAGAAATGGCCATAATTCCGTTTCCCTTCTTTAGATGAAATAAATAAGCCCTTTGTTCATTTCAGAAGGGCAGGTGGTATTATAACAGATTTGTCCGGTTCCGTCGCGAATAGTTTCATTTTTTTTGAAATTTTTGTTCTTCCGTTTTCTTTTTATTTACTGTCTCTCAATAATTATCTCCAGATAGCGCCTGCCCCACTCCAAGGCATCCTTTAGGTCAGGGAAAAAAACATCAATGTGATCGCCCTTTATCGCTCTTCCGGTATCATGCACCTCCCCCCAGCCATATCCGGGAACATACATTCTTGTTTTATAGGGATACCTGCTTATATCTGCAGCAATGGTTCCTTTCTTGGCCTTCGTACCATCCGAGGTAATACCGACCTGCTTCGGCTTGCCTTCGTTCGGGCCATAGGCATAAACAGGAGGGAAGAGGCAACAGTTGTACCTGTATTTCCATCCGGTTGATTTTTGGCCGGCATCATATGCGGTAACAAGCATCTGCCGAGTCTCTTTTTTTGGAGTTGGCCTTACAAGAGGAGCAGAGCAGGCATTCAGCAAAAAAATTAAAAAAACAATGAATGTCGGGAAAATGTATTTTTTAAGTTCAGAATTCACGAAGTAAACGCCTCATCACAAGTATGCCTCTTTTGTCATTTTTTATTCACGAAATCAACAAAGAAGCTTAAAATCGCATCTGAATAGATTCCGTCCAGGAGTGAAGTAAAATTCCGTCTTAATTAAACACCGTAATTTTAACAACTTACAATGTCAATCCAACAACATTGCATGGTAATTCCTTCATATTTTCAAACATTTACATTTCAAAGATCATGATTTCAACTACTTACATCATGGTAACTGGAAGGCACATTAATTGCTGAAGTTACGTTGTCTGAAAAGTCCAGGATTTCTGTATGCGAGACCTCAGATCCCAAGAGCGATAAAGTGAAATTACTAAAGCGGTTTACAGATAGTCACATTAGAGAGCTGGACTTCGTAGAAGGAGGAAATTAAATGCAGGTCCGTGGCCTAAGACTATTGACTATCTTGCTCCTGAGCATTTTTATCGGAACAATTCCGGGCCAGGCTAGCGATGAAAATTTTTCTTTAGGGTTTTCATTGGAAGACGAAGGGCTACAGGGATTCCATTTATCTATCGGAGAATACTTCAGAGTCCCTCGCAAAGAAGTTCTTCGTGTACGGGATCGAATTCATGATGAAGACGAACTTGCGGTCATTTTTTTTATTGCCAAACACGCCCATGTAAAACCAGCTGAAATAGTTAAACTTAGAGAGCAGGGGCACAGCTGGAGGGACATTTCATTGCGCTACAGAATCAATCCCGACGCATATTATTATGCCGTGCCTCGAGGTTATTATATAGGACCATACGGGCACGCATACGGTCACTTGAAACATGATCACAGAAATTGGAAAGACACCCGTTTGAATGACCGAGACATCGTTAATCTGGTTAATTTGAGATATATTACTGAGCATCATGGATACCCACCCGACAGGATTATGAAAATGCGTTCAGAAGGTAGAAGCTTCGTCTGTATTCAGCGGGAATTGCTTTCAGGAAACGGCACGGAGAAACAGTCCCCATCTGATACTGAAAACAGATATCGTACGGAATAGTGGGAATAGAAATGAGGTAAGTTCGAAAGAAGTTGATGGATTCTTTTACGATCTGAAAATAAACTCTCAACGTACTTCGGATAACATGGTTTGCGCTCAGGTGCGTTAAGAAGTTAAACGAAACATATTCCCCGCCCGTTTATCTTTTAGAAATCTGATTCCCGCAATTTGAACAAAACTGCTGAAACGCATACTGAGTAAGCATTCCGACTTTTCCCAGGTAGGTTACTTGATAGGACAAATACCGATGACCTCCCCTAACCTCTCCTAAATAGGTTCCGTTTTCATTCTTAGATTAAATTCAGATTCCACCCGATTGTATAAAACAGGGAAAAAAGCAATATTCGGAGCCGAAAAAAGGCAGGGGTTCAATTACTAATGCTAAAAAAAAGAAACAAAAATAAAATTAAAAACAAGGTCAAAAAACCAGAAGACAACCGCCCTCGAAAAGTGGGAGGTATCTGGGTCGACCCGAACTGTTACTCTTTTTTTGATTATAAGGAGAAATAAATTCTGAGTGCCCTTTCAAAACGGGGCCTCTTAATATAAATGAGGTAGGAGAGAGATGAATATGGTCGTCTGATGTGCCTACCTTTCGCAATCACGGAAGGGGAAACCCTTCCGTGTATAAATAAAGCCCTTTCCTTTAGAAATGGCACAGTACCCAAACCCTCCTAATCTAGGCAAAGAGCCCCCGTTTTTTCGACGGGGGCTCTTTTGATTTGGCCCAAACATATTTAAAAAAATCCATTTCTTTCCAGAATCCTGTTTAGTTTCCAAATGAACGCCTCGGCAAAAATATTATGTCCTCTGTCATTCGGATATCTCACATCCGATTGAAGAAATGCGCTGTTCGATAAACATCGGGATTGGATATATGCCGCCCAGTATGTATGGACAGGTATAAAATCACAATCAAGGTTGGATGCTACTTCCTGGATAACTCGATAATACATCCGCATTACATTCATCTCATCAGGGTTTTCGAATATATGAGATGTAGGAAGAATGATCTCGATTCCGGGCAGTTTCCGTCCCAATCTTACCATCTGCACAAGATTCTCTTTAAATTCAGATCGATAAACAGATGAAAATGCATCATCAATCCCGAAATGCAATATAATGATCTCAGGACGAATCTGCTCAATATCGGCACGTAAGGCCTCAACTCCGTCAAAAGATGTTTCTTTGGGGTTCGATCTGTTACAAACCTCTATTCCAAAGGGTGCATAATGTTCGCGCAATAAATCAACATAACTTTTCGGTACCCCGGTACCCGCCGGAATGCTTCCACCTCGGATCAGAATAATCATAAATCTAACACTCTCCTATTGAGTGCTTATTTCCTCTCCAGTTAATTATTTTTAAAGGCAACTTGCAAATATTCGCTGGTTAAAAATTGTAACTGTATGATGTTAGAAGGCAAAAGAGCAATAAACTCATTATTTCGATAGGTTCAGAACCTTAGCACCTTTGATTTTCCTTTCTTTCAATTCGATCAGTGCCCGATTGGCCTCCTCCAAATGATATTCTTGAATTTCTGGACGAATCGGAATGGATCCAGCAAGAGACAGAAATTCTTTTACATCCCGGCGGGTCACATTGGCCACACTTTTGATTTCCTTTTCCATCCAGAGGTGCTTTGCATAATCCAGATTCAGGAGAGAATTCTGATCGAAGGATTCTTTTCGAATAGCGTTGATAATCAATCTTCCGCCGGGGCGAAGTTTCCCAAGGGATTCGATAACGGGCTTCCAGGCGGGTGTCGTGTCTATGATGCAATCAAGAGAAACTGGAGGAATATCCTCGATGTCCCCCACCCAAACAGCTCCCAATTCCCGAGCGAATATCCTTTCGCTCTCGCTTCTCGCAAATACGAAAACTCCGGAATTTGGATATCGATATAGAATAATTTTGAGTACGATATGGCCCGATGCCCCAAAACCTGTCAGGCCGATATTGAATCCATCCTTCATATTGGTCAATCGTAGCGAGCGATATCCGACTGCTCCCGCACACAAAAGGGGAGCAGCTTCCGAGTCGGAAAAAATTTCGGGGATAGGATAAACAAAATCTTCGGGAACCACCATATACTCGGCATAACCACCATTGGTATCTCGCCCGGTAGCCATGAAGTCATTGCATAAATTCTCATGGCCCTCACAGCAATGCTTACATCTACCGCAGGCGGAAAAGATCCAGGCAACACCGATACGGTCGCCGGCTTTGAATTTGGTTGCCTTTCGACCCATACCTGATACACGACCGATTACCTGGTGACCGGGAATAACGGGTAACTTTGAAGGCGGGGTCCGCCCTTCGATTTCATCGAGTTCTGTATGACATACACCGCAAGCAGAGATCTTGATCAGGACCTCATTTTCCTGCGGCACAGGAACAGGTAGATCTGCCAATTCAAGCGGTTCACTTTCACCATTGACAGGAGCAATTTTACGAATGACCATGGCTTTCATTGCTCATTCCCCCTTAAGCAGTTATCAATCCCTGAAATATGGAGACGAAATAGTCCAAGCCTATCTATTGGGTATTGACTGGCATCATATCTATTTTAGTTTTCCGGACCTCAATATAAGGAATTAAATCCAAGCCTTCAAGAAAGCTGGTATCAGGCAAATCGCAAAGGCAAAAAGAACCGACCAGCAGAACAGATCGATTCGCTTTTCCATCCCTATGATCTTCTCATCCCAATCACCGTTTTCAAGCCAGCATCGGGTTTTCTGAAGAAAGCCCATTCTGAAACGGGAACCCGATTTTGACATCAGAGGTAACGAACTTAACTCAAGCTTATCAATCTGTAGTATTTCAATTCCCATAAATATTCTCCATCTTAGTTTTCAACACACTAAAAATATTTAAAAAACCGTATTCAAATTGCTGCCTTCTATTTCAAAATGATTGGGATCACTCAAACAGGTTTTTTGATTCGAGCTCGACTACTTGTGATATTTGCGAACCACTGCAGATATCACACCCCCGACACGCAATTCCATTTTAGCCCTAATAATAGGATACCGCGGGTTAGCCGCTTCAAGCACAACCTCTCTTCCTTCTCTTTTAAAATATTTTAAAGTCCATTCTCCGTCTACTTCGGCTACGACAATATCCCCGTTTCTTGGTTCCCTGCCCTTTTCGACAATAACGAGATCACCTTCTTTGATTCCCTCCTCAATCATAGAATCGCCTGTAACTTTCAACAGAAAGGATGAATCGGGACGATTTATCAGAAATTCATCAAGGGAGATAATATCCCTGAGTTCCTCCTCGGCAGGGGAAGGAAATCCCGCCTGTATTTCTCCCACCATGGGAATGCCCAAGCCCGTTTGCGTTCTTTTCAGAAAACCGCGTGCGTCTTTTTCAAGAATCCCGTTCGCAATCAATTTTTTAATCCAAAAATCGACAACGCTCTTGGATTTGACCCCTAACAGATCGGTCATTTCTGAATAGGTAGGCATTCGCCTGTTCATCCGCGCAAAATCGGCGATCTTTTTCTCGACCCATTCAATAGTTCGCTTTGCTTTCATAAAACCGACCTTACTAGAACAATCGTTCTATTGTCAAGAAAAAAATATAAATGAAAGATTATTAAGTCGATTTATCCGATACCCACAGCTTAATACTCCAGATTTTATTAAAGAATTGTAAATAATAGGCGATAAGATTCTTGTATCAACACGATCATGACTATTCTTATTTTTGAGGAGGCGGAATGGCTCGTATCAATCTGGAAGATGTTCAGGTCGGAATGGTTCTGGCAAGTGATGTAAAAGACAGGAACGGACGCATCCTGCTCGGTGCCGGTACCATGCTAACGGAAAAGCATTTAAAAATTTTTAAGATGTGGGGTGTGGCAGATGCAGATATCCGTGGTGTCGGCAAGGAGGAGGTTGCTGCAAGAGCAGTTGCCAAGCTCGACCCAATTCTCCTAAAAGGGGTTGAAGAGCAATTGAAGGAACGCTTTCATCACGCCGATATAAACCATCCATTCAACGAAGAACTCCTCAGGATTTTAAGCATCCGATTTACACGCCGCGAAGCAGGGAGGAATGACATATGATAGACAGACCGGAAGATCTCCTGCGGGGCTACGTCCAAGTATCTTCATTACCTGTTGTTTATACCAGGATTAACGATGCGGTAAATAATCCCCGGACCTCCATGACGGAAATCAGCGCCATTATCAGCGATGATCCGGGTCTCACCGCCCGTCTTCTGCAACTTGTTAACAGCGCGTTTTACGGATATCCAAACAAAATTGATACCATAAGCCGAGCCCTCCTAATCGTAGGCTTACAACAACTTCGGGATCTTGCACTGGCGACCTCCATTATGACCCTTTTTGAGGGTATATCAGAGGATTTAATCAATATGGAATCCTTCTGGAAGCACAGCATCGCTTGTGGCCTCGCAGCGAAAATTATTGCAACTTACCGCCGCGAGTCTCATGTGGAAAGATATTTTGTCGCCGGTATTGTTCACGATATCGGCCGACTGATCATTTTCAAAAAAGCGCCCCAGGAATCACGTGATACCCTCCTTTTCTGTAAAAAAAATAAAAAAACGCTCTATTCGGCGGAACGTCAATTGATCGGAGTCGACCATTGCGAAGTCGGCCGTGCCCTGCTGTCCAGCTGGAATCTTCCGCCCGTTCTATCTGAAGTTGTGAGCTACCACCATAGGCCGGGAAGTGCAACTTCCTTTTCTATGGAAGCAGCCATCGTCCATATCGCTGATATTTTGGCTCATGGTATGCAGTTTGGATCGAGCGGGGAGAATTTTGTTCCGCCCCTGGATGAGAGGGCATGGGAGCTTCTGGACATGCCGATCAGCTCCCTTTCTCCAATCGTTGACCAGCTCGATAGAGATTTATCAGACATAGAGAAAATCATTCTTGGAGGGAGATGATCATGAGTATGCCTGCTGAAATCTTGGAAGGTCGCATTAAATACCTTGAAGAGGAAAACAGATGGACTCAGAACATTCTCGATCTGGCCATTTCGTTTGCAGATTTTCAAAATAGCATCAATGCCCTTGATCTGGAAACGTCTGCAGACAAAATTGCCAGTTCAGCAGCATTCCATCTGATGCGGCTTCCTGTATTCCGCACGGTTTCGATGTTCATGGTCGATCCCACCACTTCTGAATTTAAAATTTCCGGATGCAGTCCTGAATCGGATCTCCCTAAGATTGAAAAAGAAATAGATGATCAGATCTCCGAAGGGGTCTTTGCATGGACGTTGAATCAGAATCGCGCTGTTTCCGTTCCCTCGAAATATATCGGCACGACGCTGGTTTTGCACCCTATCATGACCCAATCACAAGTAATCGGAATGTTTGTGGGTGTTATTTCCGGGCATAATACTTACTTGAACGGAATCTTATCCAAATTGCTCACCATCATGCTTTTTAACACAGCCAGAGCAATTGAAAATGTAGGATTGTATCAAAAGCTAAACAAACATAATCGAAATCTCGAACATATCATTAAGGACCGCACAGTAGAGCTGCAGCATGCCCTTTCCCAGGCCAAAGAGGCGAATGAGGCCAAAAGCCAGTTTCTCGCCAATATGAGCCATGAGATCCGGACCCCCATGAACGGAGTTATCGGATTTACGGATCTTCTTGCAAAAACAAGATTATCGGAAGAGCAATTGGAATATCTGGATATGATTAAAAAAAGCGGGGAATCGTTGGTGTCTCTTATTAACGATATTCTTGATTTTTCTAAAATTGAAGCCAGAAAATTAAGTCTGGAGGTAATTGAATTTGATCCCGGAGAAACAGCTTATGAAGTCTGTGATCTTATGCAGGCTAAAATAGGAAAAAGTCCGATTTCCGTTTTCTGCCGCGTCGGGAACAATCTCCCCCAACATGTCAAGGGAGATCGCCACCGCTTCAAACAAGTTCTGATGAATTTGGTCGGGAATGCAGCCAAGTTTACCAAAACAGGGGAAATCGAGCTTTCCATCGATTCAGAAGAAACAAAAACAGGATCTCTTAAAATTCATACTCGAGTCAGAGATACCGGAATCGGAATTGCTGCGGACAAACTACATACCATTTTTGAACCATTCCTGCAGGCAGATGGATCATCTACCCGGAAGTATGGCGGAACGGGATTGGGATTGTCTATTTGCAGGCAAATATCGGGGATGATGGGGGGAGAGGTATGGGCGGAAAGCCGATTAAACGAGGGGAGCACGTTTCATTTCACGGCATGGCTGGGTAAAATTTCCAGCAGACATCCTCGTAAATCCTCATCAGAAAAACTTAGAAATAGAAAGGTGTTGATTTCAGATACCAGCAAAACGCAATTGGATATTTTATCCGATCAGATCCGATCGGGCGGGATGATAGCAGTCCAGGTAGAACGAAAACAAATTTCGACCATCCTGAAAAAGGCAATATCAGAGAATGAGCCCTTTTCTTACTGTCTTCTCAGTACTTCCATTTTTGAGGGCAAAAACATCGAACTGATTAAAAATATACGCAGGATAAGCGAAAAACTCCCGATCATCGTTTATGGAAATCCTGCAGCTGAAAATACGAAAAAGTTGAAAGAGGTCGGGATCGATCTATTTTTGAGGACCCCTATTCGGAAGAAAAAACTATTTCAGGCATTCGCTGTGAACGAGCATTCCGAAACTCAGTCTCAAAAGATCAAAGAACATGCGGACATGAAATATGAAAAGACATTCAAAATTCTCC
>DHHG01000236.1 GCA_002403175.1 Syntrophaceae bacterium UBA4778
TTCGTATTCTAAAATGAAATTCGAAAAATCATACGAGAGGTGAACCGTGGAAAATTTAGTTTTGAATAAAACAAATTCTCCGAAACTTCTGCCATCCAAAGAGAAGCAGGTCCTTGCCGAACCAGATGAGCGCTACAAATGGGTACGGATTAATTTTTCACGTTTCTTGTATGATGGAATCGAAGATCTGTACATCCCCGAAGCCGTTTATAGGGGTATGAGCAAATTCCGAATCTAGTCAAAAAAGAGGGGGGGATGATTCCCCCCCTTTTACAAGAGCGGTCAATCCGGTAAGCTGTTCGTTCCTTATGGTTTTAGAACAACTTTGATGTAACCGTTTTCTTTCTTCCGGAATTCACTGTACGCACGAGGTGCTTCGTCAAGACTCATCCGGTGCGTGACGATGAAGGAAGGATCTATCTCGGTACATGGGTCTGTCCCATTTTCATGGTCAATGATTTTGCAAAGCAGAACCCATTGGAGCTTTATCGATGCAGCCGCCGTAGACTGTACTCAATAGCTACGATTAAATTTGATACTCAGATGCACTGCCCCTCTGCTCCGTCCCGTAAGGTCTCGTAAGATTGACCGGAATTTCTCCTGCTTCCATCAATTGCTTGAAATGTTTTAAACCTTCTCGAATTTCCGCAGCGGGATTCATGCCTAGTATCTTTGAAAATGCCTCCCCAACATGGCCTCCTGGAATTATGAATGAAAAGCTTGCTTTTACCTCTGTTCCGTGTTCTCCAGGTGCCTTCTGGAACAATATAATTCCTTCCGTTCCGATTAAAGATCCCTCTAGAGAGCGCCAGGCAATTTTTTCATTTTCCACATCGGCTGTGACCTCTGCGTCCCATTCAATTTTGAGATTGAATGGTCCTCGGCTGATCCAGTGAGATCGGTTTCCCGCCAGAGATTTTACTGATTCTATATGGCTGAAAAGCTGAGAAAGATTTTCGACGTTTCGCCAGAATTTGTAAAGGGTGGCAGGATCGCGTGCGATCGTAATGGATTCATCTATCTGGAGTTTTCGCTTTTCAGGATGTTTCATATTTCTTTCAGCAGCCAGCCAGGCCAAGGCCAGTCCGATTAACGAGAGAGGAAGACGATGATTCCGAATAGTGTCTGTAATGGATTGTCCCATTTTCTTAATATCCATGTTGCACCTCCAAATAAGATGATTTTATTAAAGATTGAATCATATGAACGGACAAATCCATAAGGGGGGGGATGAAAAGAGTCTTCCAGAATTATGAGAAAAATGTTTTTGCTCTTGCTTAGACGTAACTTGATTCTTCAATGTCAGTAACGCAGCGTATGCGACAAAGTGCAACTATCGATTTGCCTATTTGCATCCTTTCCCTGATAAGCCCTGCTGGAATCCGGCTGTCAAAATCCGCCATAGACTGATTTTTTATCTCGTTGTGCACGTATTAGCATGAGTAGGAAAGTACAATGGATTTGTCCAATATGCGTGTGGCAATAATAGGGATCAACCGAGCACTGGTAAATCATCTTCGAAAAAGGGAGGGATTTTATATGAGAGCAAAATTAGGAATTTTGATTTTCATGGTTTTGACTTTTAGTTTTACATGCGTCAGCTCGTCCATCGCCCAGCTAACGCCTCTGGATACGCGCAATATGGGGCTTCCTGCCCCGCCTTCTAATTCTGCAAAATTATCCAAGCATTCAGACGGGGGGCAATCTGCCTTGATGTATAAAAAGAGCAAAGAAGAAATTGCCTGGGATCTGATGATTTATGGAATACAGACAATTCCAACATTGAAGTCGAGGATTAAAAATTATGACGATCTCCTCACCGCCTACAGAATGGCGCTGCACACGGTGACCGGGCAGGATCAATAGGAATCAATAGTGTCAGCCTTATCAGGGGCAGCAGCAAGAGGCTGAATTCTAGACAATATGGGAATATACAAACAGCATGAAAAAAATGAAAAGAAACAGAAACACTTTTTGAGTCATACAAGATCCTTTAATTTTTTTTCACCATTAGAAACTCAACAGTATATCGGTATTTTTATCTGAAACCTGAATCCGGCAGAAATGCTTTACTCTCCGTTTGTTGCGGGGAAAGTGAGCGAATCATGTCTAAACACCTTTAGGGATCAAAGATTCTCCGGAGAATCTTCAATTATTTGTAAGTGAAATCCTTTTCCCTTAATTTGGCCTGTGCCGCCGCCAATCTTGCGACGGGAACACGAGGAGGCGAGCAGGAAACATAATTCAGATGGATATGATGACAGAATCGAATGGATTCCGGATGCCCGCCGTGTTCACCGCAGATACCCACCTTCAGGTCGGGACGCATCTTGCGCCCCCATTCCACCGTCATTTCCATCAGGCGTCCTACACCTTTAAAGTCCAGAACTTCAAACGGGTTGGCTTGAAGAATACCGGTTTCCGTATACAGGGGCAGGAACTTGTTTTCCGCATCTTCTCTGCTGAAAGAAAAAGTGGCCTGTGTCAGGTCGTTCGTTCCAAATGAGAAAAAATCTGCAACCTGAGTCAGACGGCCAGCCCGCATACAGGCGCGAACCGTTTCAACCATGGATCCGAATCTGAAATGGAGCTTGACGCTATATTCCTTTTCCACCTGGTCGCGGACCTCTTCGACATACTCGTGTACCCTTTTTAATTCCTCCCAGGTTACAACCTGCGGCACCATAATTTCGGCCTTTACATCGAATCCCTCTAACATGCATTCTGCGATAGCTTCCAGAATAGCGCGAACCTGCATTTTGTAAATTTCCGGAAAACTGATTCCGATGCGCACACCTCTGTGGCCGAGCATCGGATTGACCTCACGCAGGGTATTTACCTTTTTGAGCAGTTTTTCTTTTTTGGAAATGAGTTCCTCGATTGCATGAGTACCTTTGATTTCTCCCAAGCTGACCTGCAGTTTGTTGAGTGTATTGAAGAAAATCTGGTGTAAGGATGAGTCCAGAAGTTTTAATGCTTCGGAAATATCTTCCACATTTCTTGCGATATTTCTGTCGCGGACATGGGTGAGATGCATGATCTCGTTTTCCAGACTGCTTGCGGAGGGTAGAAATTCATGAAGGGGTGGATCAAGGAGCCGGATTGTGACCGGCAGACCGTTCATGATTTGAAAGATGCTTTTGAAATCCTTTCTTTGGATTGGAAGCAACTGCTCGATAGCTTCCCGCCGTTCATCCTCGTTGTCTGCCAGAATCAAATTCTGCACAATGGGTAACCGATCCGTTTCATTAAACATGCGTTCGGTTCGGCATAATCCGACTCCCATTGCGCCGAATTGCAGCGCTTTGGAAACATTCTCCGGGGTATCGGCATTGGCCATTACTTGCAGCTGAGCTGCCTCATCAGCCCATTCCAGCAGGGTGGAAAGGTTATCCGAAAATTCGGCTTCCATTGTGGGGACCTGTCCGGCGTAGACATTTCCGGTGGAACCGTCGATCGTGATGACGTCTCCCTCGAGCAGAATATTATCGCTGATGCGCGCCATTTTAGAGCGGACATCTATTTCAATCTGCTCACAGCCGGATACACAGGGCTTTCCCATACTGCGTGCCACCACCGCGGCATGCGAAGTTTTTCCGCCCCGGCTCGTCAATATGCCTTGTGCCGCAAAAAAACCGTGAATATCTTCGGGTTTGGTTTCTTCGCGAACCAGGATGATCTTCTCGCCGTTCTCCCCCCTTTCCTTGGCGATATCCGCGTCAAAGACGATGTGGCCGGCAGCCGCACCGGGGGAGGCGGGAAGTCCTTTGGCTAGGGGAGTATCTGTGATATTCGGCATTAAGCGAGGAGCCAGTAGCTGTTCCAGGAGATTAGGATCAATTCGAAGGAGAGCCTGATCTCTGGTGATCAGTCCCTCCTGGAACATCTCGACCGAACTCCTTACCAGAGCGCTTGCGTTCATTTTGGCATTTCGCGTTTGCAGGCAATATAAGGTGCCGCGTTCTATTGTAAACTCGAAATCCTGCACTTCGCGGTAATGTGCTTCCAGCTTATCGCGGAGCGCGACCAATTCCGCATACATCTCCGGCATTTCCCCGGCCAGTTCTGAAATCGGATTTGGTGTACGAATCCCGGCAACGACATCCTCACCTTGAGCATTGATGAGATACTCGCCGAATATAACATTTTCTCCAGTCCCCGGATTCCGTGTGAAGCCAACGCCTGTTCCGGAATCAGACCCCAGGTTTCCAAATACCATTGTCTGGACATTCACGGCCGTACCATTGGCCATATCGGGAGTGATTTTGAATCTCCTCCTATAATCAACGGCGCGTCTCCCGTTCCATGAGCGGAAGACTGCCTGGATGGCAATTTCAAGCTGTTTGTACGGGTCTTGAGGAAAAGACTCCCCTGTCCGATCATGCACAATTTTCAGGAACTCATGACATAATTCCTTCCAGTGTTCGGCTTTCAGATCGATATCCTGAACGGCACCGGAACGGGACTTTATCTCCTTCATTTTTTGATCAAAATATTCGTCGCTGATGCCAAGGGCAATTTTGCCGAAGAGTTGGATAAAGCGGCGGAAAGCATCGTAAGCGAATCGCTCATCTCCGGTCTGTTTCGCCAGGCCGGAAACGGATGCCTCATTCAACCCGAGATTTAGAATGGTATCCATCATTCCCGGCATGGACATGGCAGATCCAGAACGCACGGACAATAGCAACGGATTCTGATCGGAGCCGAACGTTTTACGATTGGCCTGTTCGAGCCTGACGATATGTTCGTTCACCGATTCCATTAGGTATTTCGGCAATAGGTTATTTTTCAGGTAATCCAGGCAGGCTTCCGTAGAAATGACGAAACCCGGAGGAACATTCAATCCGATCTGCGTCATTTCGCACAGGTTGGCGCCCTTTCCTCCAAGGAGCATTTTGTTCTTGCCGTCTCCTTCAGAAAACGCATAAACATATTTCTTTTCTGTTTTCATGGATGGTCTCCAGCGTTATTGTGTCTCATTAAAAAGGAAGTAAGCAGGGATATCGAATCTTTCTACACTTATCGGAAAAAAGTTCGTCAGACTAAAATTCTGAAGAGAGCCCATTTTTCCGGAAGAGGCCTCTTAGAAAGCTGTGCAGGTACAGAACTTCGGATGTGATTATTTATTAGTTTATAATTTAAAAATCTGAATATCCACAATTATTGAAAGTTGAAGGCCGGAGCGGTCCCATTCTTGACACATGATAGTGCCTTTCCTATACTTTCTATAGTGGATCCAGTTCTTTCGTTGAAGGTGACATTATGGACGACCTGATTACCCGGATTTTGGAAATAGAGAAACAGTCCGACAGGGAAATCGAGGGCGCTGAAGAGGCCTGTCGGAAGAAAATCGAGGTCCATCGGCGCACCCTCGAGGAAGAAAAAGAGCGGGTGAACGCCCTTATTACCACAAGCGAAAATACCAGGCTGACCCAAGCGATTCAGGATCTGAAAAAGCGAACCGAGGAGGAATCCTCGGCAGAAATAAAGAAATATGAAATCCTCTTTCGTGATCCGGACAAAATTGAAATCATGAAAGAAAGGATCGCCGCCATTCTTCTCACGGAGTAAGGGACTATGCGCGATTATGCCGACCGGGCTTATCTCCACGCTCGGATCTATGCGTTGCGAAGCCGGCTCCTTTCATTTCAGCAATATGCTAATCTTGCTCAGCCTCAGAATGAGGCTTTGTACCAGGCCGCGAACACGACCGATCCCGTCGCGGCGGAAGAAATCATTTTTCGCAAACAGATTGCCCCGATCATTCCTCTGGCTGAAGTCTCAAGAACATACGCCCCCCTCTTTCTCGCTTTCTTTCATCAATTCGAGGCTCTCAATGCCAAGCTCGTTCTGGCGAAAGCCTTTGGTCTGCAGAGTCTGGAACAATGGTATGATATAGGGCCCTACGCCATTCTGGAAAAACGCCTGCTTCGAGAAGAAATCAGTTTACAAAATATGAGGCCTCTTCTGGAAGGTACTTACCTTGAGGATGTTCTCGAAAATGCCGGTTACGAAGACATGGAACGTCGCGTCGATCTGTGCGCCGTAAAAAATCTTTGCTCGGCTTCGGATTTATTCACACGTGAGGAAAAGAGCGATTTCCAATATTTGATGGGCGGGTGGATTGCAGTGATCTCGACCATCTTTTCTCTCCGGCTGAAAAAGACCTACCAATTGGCTGATGAAAAAATACGTATATGCCTTAAGGAATTCCGAAGTGCTTTCGGTAGCACACTCGGTCGTCAGATGAAGGGAATGGAGGAGAAACTGGAGTTGGATAGACATCTTGAACAATGGGACAAAAAAGTTTTGCAGAAACCGGCCGTAATCGATTTTGAACATCTTCTGGAACAGTCCCATTTCAACTGGATCTCATCCATGTTCCATCGGGATTTTTATTCGATCTGTTCCGTAGTCGCATACTTATGGCTCCTCTTTTATCAGATTAGGAATCTGTTCAGGATCATTGAGGGTCGACGATTCGGTTTCCCTCCCGAGCGAATTCTTGCCAGGATTGTCTGCAAAAAGTGAGATTCAAATGTTTATCAAGTCGGATATCAGAAAAGTGACGATCGCCCTGGAGAAGGAATTTAGCAACGAGGTCTATTTCCGCCTCGGCAGGGCGGGAATTGTCCATCTTGCCCGTGTTCAGGATCATGCCGCCCTGACGGATACAGGAATCACCATGGAAAGACGTACTCAGGATATCATTGCCGATAGCGGTTTCGCATTGAATGCCTTGCAGATGGAAGTCGAGGAAGATGTAGCGCCGGATCTTGTGCAGAGGAAACGAGACCCGGAGCAGGATGCCGTTTTTGCCTCTAAGGCGAGGAATAGCCTGGAGCGTTTGCGGCATCTACGTGCGCGTATTCAGGATATGCTAGCCGAGAATAAAGAGCAGCTGGAATATGCAGAGGCGCTTAAAATGATGAAGATTGATCCGGGGGAGATCAAAAGGGTGCGGCTAGTCCGGATGGCTTTTGGCGAGGTTACAGAAGGCTTTGAAAGCGGGCATACGGAAAGACCTTTTATTGTGGCCGGGTCGGATGGCTATGTTGTCGGAGTGGCTATGCCTCAAAATGCCGGTCAGATGCTGGAGGTTCTTAGGGGATATGGTTTCAATGATAAAACAGCCAAAATCAGCGGCGCGTCTTTTGAAGATTTAAAAATTCGTGAATCGGCCCTGCGTTGCAGACTGAAAATTCTCGACCGGTATACTGAAAGATTACATAGGTCTGCGGGACCGGAGCTTAAACGGATATTTTATGCATATAAAGAATATGAACAGGTTCTCAAAGCCATGCGACTATCGAAAGCTTCAGAGAAGATCCTGTTCATTACAGGCTGGGTAGATGCCAGAGATAAAGGAAAGCTGGTTTCCATCCTCCGGGAGATCTGTGGCGAACGCTTTGTATTGTTGGATAGGCGGGATCCCGAAGCTCCTGTCCGCCTGATGAATATTCGGCTGTTCAAGCCCTTTGAGCTCATTGTCAGGACGATGGGCATGCCTGCTAACAGTGAAATCGATCCCACTCCTCTTTCAGCCATGACCTTTGTTCTTTTTTTCGGTTTGATGTTTGGCGATTTGGGACAGGGTTTGGTTCTGGCCGTTGCCGGATTGGTTTTAAAATCGATGGGCCAAAAGAGGCAGAGGGAAAATATGGATCAGGCCGGAAGCATTCTTTCCGTTTGCGGACTTTCGGCCGCGTTCTGTGGAATCCTTTATGGCAGCCTCTTCTCCAGCGATCATCTCATCCCTGCACTCTGGATCCATCCTGCAGAAAATATCATGGACCTGTTTTCGGTTACTATCCTTTTAGGGGGTGCCGTAATCGTGATGGGTCTTTTTATCAATATCATCAATGCCATTATCAATGCCGATTATGCCGAGGCGCTTCTGGGAAAAAGAGGAGTAGCGGTCCTCATCCTTTATGGAGCAATTCTGCTCCTGTCTTGGAGGTACACGAGTAATCGCCAGATGCCCGAGTATTGGGAAATCGGCGCTTTTATCCTTTTGCCTTTCCTTTTTTTCTCTTTGCGCGGCGTTGTTGGTCCTGTCCTTTTCAAAGGGAAACCGCCTCATGATCTGGCCGGTTATCTTGCCGAAACGATCATGGATATTGTGGAGATTGCCCTCAGTTTGTTTGTAAATACGATTTCGTTTATCAGAGTCGGGGCCTTTGCTCTTTCCCATGCGGGGCTGGGTATTGTCACTTTCACCCTTGCCGGCATGGCCGATCCTGCGTTGAAATCACCGGCGGCCATCGCTATCCTGGTTTGGGGAAACATCTTCATACTTGCCTTTGAGGGGCTGATTGTCGCGATTCAATCTCTGCGTCTCGAGTATTACGAGTTTTTCAGCAAGTTCTTCAAGGGGAGCGGGCTCGTCTTTTCCCCCTTTGTCCTCAAGACTAAAATGTCGGAGGTATAAGATGATAAGGAGAAAACTGGCACTGATTTTCGCATACGTATTTCAGATTTGGGTATTCATATTCCTTGTGGCCGGCCTGATAGATGCGGCCGAAGCTGTTCCGGCTGAAGCCGGGAAAGACCATTCGAGTTGGGGGTACATAGGCGCAGCGCTTGCCGTGGGACTGGCCTGCATCGGAAGCAGTTACGCCGTTGCAAGGATTGGTTCCGCCGGAATCGGCGCTGTAACTGAAAAACCGGAACTCACGGGGAGAATCCTGGTCTTTCTCGGCCTGGCGGAAGGCATTGCCATTTACGGGCTGATTATCGCCATCATCATTCTGAATAAAATCTGACATGGAACAAATCTATATTATTGGTGATATTCATACGGTGAGTGCTTTCCGCCTCTCCGGATTAACAGGCATAGTATCTAGCCGCGAAAAGGCGGAAACGGACCTGGAAACCATTATACAGAAGGGAAATGCCGCGATTGTAGCTATCACCAATGATTTGGCGGATCACCTCTCGGAGCGAATAAAAACGATCAACCTTGGTCTTTCAGCTCCTTTGATAATCGCAATTCCCGGCATTGATGATCCGTCCGGTTTCCGCCGGTCGGTCATGAGTTACATCTCCGAGGCCCTCGGTATCTCCCTTTGACCTGGAAAGGAACCAATGGACAAAGCATCATTGGAAAACGCAATCAGGAATGAGGCCGAAAGGAAGATTCACGCCATTTCCCTGAAGGAAACTGAAGAGATAAAAAAGCTGAGCGATGCCTTTGCCGCAGATCTGGAAGATTTCAAAAGGCGGATGGAATCCCAAACGGATGCCAGAATCAAACAGGAATCCGAAAAAATAAAAAACAGGGCGAGCCTGGATCTCAGGAAGTTAAAGCTGAAGAGCTTCGAGGCATTCATGGAGCGCACGGTCCAGGAGGTAACAACCGGCATCAGGTCGCATCCCCGCTACAAAAAATTTCTTCTGGAATCTATCGTCGATGCAGTTCGGCATATTACAGCCGGAATCGTTATAAAACTGAACAAGGAAGATCTGGTTTTTACGAAGGAGATTTTGGATAGCGTAAAGGATATTGCTGCAAGCAACGAAGTATCCATAATCGAGGATCATACGATCGAGTTGGGGGGGAGTATTGTAGTGGATGAGATCGGAAACCGGATCTTCGACACTACGATCGAGAGGGTTTACTTCAGGAAATCCCCGGCAATTCGTCGCGAAGCCATGGGGCTCTTCAGCAATTCTGAGTAATGGAGTAGGGCAGGCATGGGCGATACTATAACGGGCAGGATCATCGCGGTGAACGGTCCTATTATCAAAGCAGTGGGTCTCGAAGGGATTAGAATGTACGATATTGCCGAGGTGGGACCGGATCGGTTGATCGGTGAAGTCATCCGGCTTGCCAAGGACGTGACCATCATTCAGGTTTATGAAGACAATACAGGCCTGAAGCCCGGAGATGAAGTGGTCTCTCACCGTCGTCCTCTTTCCGTCCTCCTGGGGCCGGGACTTATCCAGAATATTTATGACGGCATCCAGCGTCCTCTCGTCTGCATTTCCGATAAATGCGGCAGCTATATCGAGAAGGGGATCGAAATGCCTCCTCTTGATGAGGATACACTGTGGGAGTTCCATTCACTCGTTCAGGTTGGCTCTTATGTCAGGCAAGGGGAAATTATAGGCGAAGTGCAGGAAAGCCCTCTCATTGTTCACAAGGTACTCATTCCTCCGGGGATTTCCGGAACATTAACCGCGATTTCCGAAGGCGCACACACCATTACGGATGAGCTTTATACGGTATCCAACGGATCGTATATTCACCATGGGAAGCTTGCAGAATATTGGCCGGTAAGAAAACCACGACCAAACCGGCTCAGGAAGAAACCGCACATTCCGCTGATTACAGGTCAGCGGGTTATCGACTCCTTTTTTCCCATTGCCAGGGGAGGAACCGCCGCTATTCCGGGGGGATTCGGAACCGGCAAGACTATGACGCAGCATGCATTGGCTAAATGGTGCGATGCAGAGATCATTGTCTATATTGGCTGCGGTGAACGCGGCAACGAAATGACCGATGTTCTCACCGATTTCCCGAAGCTGGTCGATGAAAGGAACGGACGTCCGCTGATTGAACGGACTGTCATGATAGCCAATACATCGAATATGCCTGTCCCAGCCCGGGAGGTCAGCATTTACACCGGGGTGACTATCGCAGAGTATTACCGCGATATGGGGTACAGCGTGGCGGTCATGGCCGATTCCACCTCCCGATGGGCAGAAGCGTTACGGGAACTATCCAGCAGACTTGGAGATATGCCCGCCGAAGAGGGCTTTCCGCCTTACCTTGGTACAAGGTTGGCGGAGTTCTACGAGCGGGCAGGCTATGTTGAAACCCTGTCGGGAAAAGATGGCGACATTACTATCATCGGTGCCGTGTCTCCCCCTGGGGGCGATTTTTCCGAACCTGTCACTCAAAACACTTCCCGGTTTGTAAGGTGCTTCTGGTCTCTGGATAAGGGTTTGGCTGATTCCCGCCATTACCCCTCCGTCAGTTGGATTGACAGCTATACGGAGTACCTCCCCGATGTCGAGGATTGGTGGAAGGAACTGGACAGCGGGTGGCTTCTGCTCAGGAACGAAGCCATGCGTATCCTGCAGGAAGATAACCGGCTCCAACAAGTAGTCAAACTGGTCGGCACCGACGCGCTGCCCCAGGAGCAACAGTTCATCATTTTCGTGGCCGAAATGATCAAAAACGCTTTTCTACAGCAGAATGCCTTCGATCCGATTGATAAGTACTGCAGCCCGGAAAAGCAGCTCATGCTTTTGAAATCGATTATTGAGCTGTACCATAAGGGCGCTTTGCTTCTGAAAAAGGGTGTGGCGGTTAGAGAGATTGCCTCTGTACCTGTCGTTTCGGAGATGGTTCGGCTCAAATCGGAAGTACCTAATCAGGAGCTGGATCGAATCGATGCCTACAACAAGAAACTTGCCTCGGCCCTGGATTTCCTGATGGCGCAGGGAGAAAGGGAATCAGCATGAATATTCCAATCGATTATACGAAACTTTCCGGGATATCGGGGCCCCTGATCTTTGTTGAAGGTGTGCATGGGGTGGGAATAGGGGAGATTGTTGAGATTCGGGATATCTCGGGAACCGTGCGGATTGGGCAAACACTCGAGCTCGATGAGCAGCTGGCCATGGTGCAGGTTTTCGAGGGGACGAGCGGTCTTTCAATACAAAATTTGCGCGTTTCCTTTCTGGGAAGGGCCATGCAAATTCCAGTGGATCGTGGCATGCTGGGCAGGGTTTTCGATGGGCTGGGCAGACCGATCGACGGAGCGCCCCAAGTGATCACGGACCGCTTGATGGACATTAACGGCCTGCCCATTAATCCCTGGAGCAGAGAGTACCCCCGTGATTTCATCCAGACCGGAATTTCGGTTATCGACGGGATGAATACCCTTATTCGCGGTCAGAAGCTCCCGATTTTTTCCGGCAGCGGCATGCCCCATAACCGTATTGCTGCCCAGATTGCCAGGCAGGCAAGAATTCTGACCGCAGAGGAAGAGTTCATTGTCGTTTTTGCGGCCATGGGAGTTAAATTCGATGTCGCAAAATTCCTTATCGATTCTCTGGAAGAATCGGGTGTTCTTACGCATGCGGCCCTGTTTCTAAGCCTGGCGGATGCGCCCTCGATTGAGCGCCTCGTTACACCCCGGGTTGCCCTGACCCTGGCGGAGTATCTCGCCTTCGATGAGGGAATGCACGTCCTGGTGATCCTGACGGACATGACCAATTACTGCGAGGCCCTGCGTGAGCTTTCCAGTTCCCGAGGCGAAATTCCCTCCAGAAGAGGCTATCCGGGTTACCTTTACAGCGACCTTGCGGCTATTTACGAACGTGCCGGCCGATTAAAGGATCACAAGGGTTCCATTACCCAGATGCCCATCCTGACCATGCCGAGCGATGACATATCCCATCCCGTCCCGGACCTGACGGGCTACATCACGGAAGGGCAAATTGTCCTCGATCGGGAACTGTTTAACAGGGGTATTTATCCTCCTATTGCCGGTCTCCCTTCTCTTTCGAGGCTGATGAAAGACGGCATCGGAGAAGGAAGGACACGCAAAGACCACGCCGAGGTGGCTGCCCAGCTTTTCGCCTCCTATTCCAAAGTCAAGAGAATCCGCGCCTTGGCTTCCATCGTAGGGGAGGAGGAGTTATCGGAACTGGATAAGATATACCTGAACTTCGGGGCTAAAGTTGAGGAACATTATATTAACCAGGGCTATGATGAAAACCGTTCCATTGAACAGACGCTGGATTTGGGATGGCGCATGCTTTCTATCCTTCCGAAAGAAGAACTGTATCGAATCGCGACGGAGGACATCCAGAGACATTATCTTAATCCAAAGGAGGTGAAGTGATGGCAAAAATAGAACTTCCTCCGACCAAGTCATCGTTGAGAAAGATCAAGGAAGATCTCGCGTTTGCCTACGAGGGTCACGACCTTCTTAACCAGAAACGGGAAATACTCGCGATTGAGATCGTAAAAAGAATCGCTGAGATCAGGAGCTTAGAGCGCGGATTTCAGGAAGCGCTCCAGGATCTCTATGTGGCTTACAGGGAAATGGCAGTTGACATGGGATCTCAAGCAGCCACCCTGAAGAGTTGCTTCGAGAAGAAGACTTATACCCTCCAGTTTCAATTCACAAAGTTCATGGGATTGAAGCTGCCCAGAATCAATCTTCAGCTTAAACCTTTAGAACCGCCTGATAGCTTTTCCTGGACGACAGCCTCTTATGATACGGCCAAGGAGCATTCACGGCAGGCTGTCGAGGTCCTCTCAAAATATGCTGTTGCTACAAAGGAAATGATCTTGCTCTCGCGGGAGCTGAAAAAAGTGCAGCGGCGGGTAAATGCCCTGGAAAAGGTGTTCATCCCTCCTCATGAAGACGCCAAAAAATTTATTGCCGACCGGATCGAAGAATTGGAGCGGGAAGAGGTTTTTACTAAAAAACTCATCCGGCAGCGGCATATCTAGGAAAAGTCCCTCTAATGATTTACATTCGCAAATGCAATCAATAACAACATAAAACGACACTGGTTTCGTTCAGAAATCATTTTTTGATCTGAGAAACGGTTTACCTTTTTATCTGGTTGACAGATCCGTTTTGCCTTCATATACTCGCACGAATCACTTTCCAATACACAGGAGCAATGATGAAAAGACTGTCTGCTGTAGTTACAAGTACCGGTATAGCAACAGCCATCGGGCTTACAAATGACGAAACCCGGACGGCTATGATTTCCGGAAAGTCGGGAATCAAATTGCTGGAAAACTATGAATACAGGAGAGCAGGATTGCCTGTTGGATACTGCGATATCGAGAGGATTAAAAACTGGCTTGTTGAACAGGGAATCTCTTTTGCTGAAAACGAAGCAAGGAGCCTTTTACTGGCTATGTATGCTGTGGGGATGGCCTTAAAGGAAGCCAAGCCCCTGAAGACGGGTGAAAAACGCGGATTATATCTGGGGAGCAGTCTTACAGCCCACGATACCCTGGTTCGCAGTTACGAGCTTATATTTGCCGGTAAACGGAATCCTGCAGGTGTAATTGTAGAATGCTCAAATTGCTATTTTACTGCCCGGATCGCCCGTGAGTTCGGATTTCAGGAAGGTTGCACAACGATATCTTCTTCATGCGCTTCGGGTATCCAGTGTATTGGATTTGCCATGCGCGATCTGGAATTGGGCATTATCGATGAAGCAGTGGTGGTGGGAGTGGATTCCGCTTTGGCCAAGGGGCTCCTCGACACCTGGATGTCTGCGCGGGTTCTATCCAGAATCGAACCCCCCGAGACGGCTGCCAGACCATTTTGCAATACACGCAGGGGATTTGTTCTAGCTGAAGGGGCAGGATGTATTATATTGCGCAAGGCGGATGATCATGCTTTGCTGGAAATCATCGGTGTCCATTCCAATAACGGTTCCGAAAACCTTTTTGCCGTTACGGAAGATCATATGGTTCGCTGTATGCAAGGGGCTCTCGATAACGCCGGCATTGGTGCATCCGAAATCGACTTTATCCATGCCAATGCGAACGGCTCACGGCAGGGCGATCTTGAAGAGGCCAAGGCTTTAAATCGCGTGTTTGGTAAAGAGACCCCCATTTATTCTTCGAAGTCTCTGTACGGAAATACGCAGGGCGCCCAGGGGATTAATAATCTGATTCATTCTATGCTTATCATGCAACAGCAGAATTTTCCTCAAAATGCCCACATTTTTGAACCCGACCCCGAGATTGATAGCCTGATCAATTGCGGTTACGGCAAAGATTCTGTAACCCACCTGAATACGGGTCTCCTGAACACCTTCGGTTTCTCCGGAATGAATGCCGTTGCCGTTTTCCGACATATATGATTTTTGTACTTGGTTAAAATCAGCTTGAGTAATGAGATCGATAAAGTTCCGAGTGCTCTCTATGATTCTGCCAATTATGAAAATAAATTTTCGCTAGATCCTTGGATCTGAGGATGAGAACGTTTTCAGCATTGCGTTCTTCAGCCGCCTTGGTGAAATTAAATGATCCGGTGATTACGGTTTCCCGATCAATGATCATAATTTTATTATGTGCTATTGCATGCCGGGTGTCGATGAAGGTCGATATTCCGCCATTTGCAAGGAAAGTTGCTGATGTGTACCGCTGGGATTTCTGGCTTTTATCCAGAATAACTTCAACTTGAATTCCCCTTTTATGCGCATTCAACAATGCCTTCGAGATAGGGGCCGATGTGAATGAGTAGGCCTGGACGAAAATGTTGGATCTGGCATTGTCGATCGCATTGACAATCGCATCTGTACAGCCGCCGTCCGGACTGAAATAGACACGCACAGGCGCTTGATTCAAAGCCACCGAATTATCTGCCTGACTTGACGTACAGGCTACGATACAAGCTGCAACCAATAAAAGACAAAATCTTTTATACAAAATTCTACTTAAAATAGATCCTCTCCTCATTGCTCTCTTGAATACCTATACTTAGAATGTGCGAATCGGAAAGGCTATCAGCGCTTGCCTGAAATCTTTCTCAGACGAGAGTCGGAGTGTATAGAAAGACTGCGAGTTTGGCTGGAGAGGGTTTTCCGGACAAAACATTATCCAGCAAGGGGCTGTGAGCCGGGTAGTTTTTGCCGGCGTTTTTGTCGGTCCCCGAATCTTGGAAGAGTGCAGAAGAAATTCTGAATTTTGCGTCCGATTAGCTCATCATTGTGAAAGTAAGAGGTCTATATAGCTTATTGCCGAAAGGTTTGGAACATTCTTCTGCAAGCATCTTCACAGCGCCGGCAGGCTTCTGCACAGATTCGGCAATGTTCGTGCATGGGAGCATGTATTTCGCATTCTCCTGCACAGACATTACATGCGCTTAAGCAGGAATTGAGCTGTGACTTCAGAATTTCAATAGCGGATTCCGTTCTAATTTAGCATGCAGAAGAATCGTTCGAGTATAAGTGGAATCCCTATTTTCAAGGGGCCAATTTCTTAATTGGAAGGAGATTGATTGCCGAATGGTGAGCTGAAATGACTGAAAGAAATCAATTTTTTCTATTCTTAATGGTTTCGTAAGAATCCAGAATGATATCTCTCACTAAATTTTGCATGGCTTCACTGGCAGAAAGACTGAGAGATTCTGCATTTTTGTGCTGCATAGGACGAATTGCACGGTAGCTCTTTTGGTAAACGGTTCGCGAGGCAATTTCCTTGGGCTTGTTTTCAATCAGGGTAATCCGTATGCCGATAACGGCGCTATTTTTTGCTTTTCCTTCCAGCTCATAAAATTCTTCAACGGTGCCGTATAAATTATAATCGGAATCTACTTGCTCCTGATAAGAAAAAACTCCCTTGAACAATCCGCTGTTTCTAAAATCACGCAACAGCAGATCCGATATCATATTAGAAGGCCTCACATACCAACGAAATTGGGCATCATCTCCATACATAGATGGTTGGGAGCGATAGACCATTGCGGTACCGCTGAATTTCCGGTCTATAGAGAGCCTTTCAAGCTTGATTGTTTTATTTAAAGGCTTTTTTCCGTTGAAGACAGGTGATGAATACTCAAGGGCATATTGCCGAACCGGGTAAGATGATTTCAGACCGGCGGAACAGCCGGTGAATACAAAAAAAGCTACGATCAGCAAGAAGGTATTCCGGATTTGTTTCATCAACACCATCACTCTTACCTTCCCTGCCTAGCGTGAGGTCGTCGTCCAAACAGGATTTCTGAAGGATTTGCCTTAATCTGCTCAACCAACACCTCTATATCTTCCGAAGCACTGCGCAGGTTTTCGCCTGCCGATTTCAAATCGGACGAAATTTTGTGGCTGTTTTTTCCGAGGTCCTCTATCATTTTTTGAGCCTGTCCGGAGGTCTCTTTTAACTTCAAATCGTGAATTTCATTTTTAACATTATGCAATAATGCGCGTGTATCAACAAGCGTTTCCCTCGTTTCGTTCAGGATTTGATCGACCCTTTTATCTGCGAACAGTTCCTCCGCATGTTGAAATGTCTTATCCATGCGGCCTGTTGCAGATTCCATGTTCTTCATTATGGTGTCGGTCTGAATCGAATTTAATTTTTGAATAACGGAATCGATGCTGGAGAAAATCTGCTTTGTTTTGGAAGCTCTTGAAGGAATAACCGGATAGGTTCGATGCGGGTCGGCAGGAGGATAAAGCAGCCGTTCCCCTTGTCTTGTGAGGTCCAGATCGATAAACATGATTCCAGTCAGTCCGACTGATTTCAATTCCGCGCAGACGTTCTGGCCGAGTTTATTCTGAGTGTCCAGACTCATGACCACTTCGACAAGGGCGCTGCTCGGATCGACGCTGATATTTCTAACCCGGCCGATATTGACTCCTCGTAACTTGACCTTTGAATCGGGGTTCAATCCCTGTACGGATTCGTCAAAATAGGCAACATAAAGTTTACCACCATCAAAATATTTTGAAGCCCCCAACCAGATGATGGTTCCTATTCCGATAATAGATCCCACAATGACGAATAATCCGATCAGGATTTTGAAGTTATTTTTTTTTGTCATAAATCAGATTATCGTCTCCCTGTTAAAAAAGGCATGAACTCTTGAGTCTGTCGCTTTTTTTTGAATTTCTCGAGGGTCCCCTTCAACAATGATTCTTTTCTCGGATTTGTCCAGCATGATTACCCTATCGGCAATGTTCATGATCGAATTTAATTCATGACTTACTATTACCATGGTGGTTCCCAATCCTGAGTTAATATCTTTGACAAGCTTGTCCAGGCCGACGGATGTAACCGGATCCAGGCCTGCCGATAGTTCATCCAGAAACAGGATTTGCGGGTCCAGTGCCATAGCCCTTGCTATACCGGCCCGTTTTTTCATACCCCCCGATAATTCGGAAGGAAGGTGATCCTCATAGCCTGAGAGGTTTACCAAATGCAGCTTCAGTTTTACAAGATTTTCGATCATCTCCTCCGACAAATTCGTATGCTCCTTTAAAGGAAGAGCTATATTTTCTTCCAGTGTCATGGAGCTGATCAGGGCGCCCGATTGAAAAAGAACGCCCATTTTCTTCCTCACATTTTGCAGGGTTTCATCATCAGCTGAAACGATATCTGTACCTTGTATTAAAACACGGCCGCTATCGGGCCGGTACAGGCCGATAAGAGATTTGAGCAGGGTTGTTTTTCCGCAGCCGCTCTCCCCGACAATGACGAAAATTTCGCCTTTGTAAATTCTCAGGCTGACATCCTCAAAAACGCTGTTTGCTCCAAAATGAGCTGAAATATTTTGTACTTCAATGACCACCGGTCGCGAAGAATCGATCTGCGATTTTCCAAAGAGATCTGCTGTGCTTTCGGTCTGGTCTGATTTTCCGGACATCCGCTCGGGATGCTCCTTTCTGAACATATACCTGAGTTAACGTATGTAATGCAGCATGATGGCAAATGCGGAGTCGGCAATGATAATCAGGAATATGGAAGAGACGACGGCCGAAGTTGTTACTGTGCCGACTGCTTCTGCCCCTCCTTTTGCCTGGAATCCACGATGACAGGAAATGGCTGAAACCAAAACCGCAAAACATACGGATTTAAAAAGGCTCGTTACAACATCAAAAAGCTGAATGCTTTGCATCGTTTGCTGCATGTATGATTGTACTGTCAAATCCATTCCCAACCCTACGAATAATCCTCCCAGAATTCCCAAAA
>DHHG01000196.1 GCA_002403175.1 Syntrophaceae bacterium UBA4778
CATATGCCGGCGCATTCACGATCACGATGATGATCCAGATATGCTTTTACTACTTTGAACTGTATGATTTCAAGGTATTCAAAAGCAATCTGGAATTGATGATCCGATTATTGCAATCTTTAGGTTCAGCTCTGATCGTTTTAGCATCCATCTATTGCTTTATCCCTAATATAATGCCGGGCAGAGGCGAGTTCCTTCTTGCACTCGTATTGATTGGAGTAACCGTAATATGCTGGAGATTGCTTTATAATGAATTCTTAAAGATGAAGTATGTAGATCAGAGAATACTTATACTCGGAACGGGAAATATGGCTAAGAATATAGCCGAGAAAGCTTTAGGAGATTCAGGATTTAAAGTGATCGGATTCACAGCAGCTGAGCCGGATAGAATCGGTGAGAGTCTCGTGAATCCATGCATTATAGGAACACATTCAGAAATCAATCGACTTTGTGATCGATATAAGGTCAATCGAATCATTGTCGCAAATGAAGAGCGAAGAGGAAAATTACCATTAGAGCAACTAATGGAATGCAAAACAAAGGGGATAAAGATAGAAGAAGGCATTAATTTCTATGAGCACATAGCGGGAAAAATCGAAGTCAGTCATCTTCATCCATGCTTTATCATATTTTCGGACGGTTTTAAAAAGAGCAGGCTTGTAGCGAATACAAAAAGAGGTTACGATCTATTATTTTCCATAATCGGTATGATTATAGCTGCACCTTTTCTACCTGTTATAGCTATTCTTATAAAACTAGATTCTCGAGGTCCTGTATTTTATAAGCAGGAAAGAGTGGGGAAGAACAGTAAGCCATTCTACCTTATTAAATTTAGATCCATGGTGCAGAATTCAGAAAAGAATGGTCCGACATGGGCGGAACTTCAAGATACGAGAGTGACGCGTATTGGACGAATATTGAGAAAGGCTCGAATTGATGAAATTCCGCAACTATTCAATGTAGTAAAAGGGGAAATGTCGCTTGTAGGCCCCAGGCCGGAGAGACCGCACTTTGTTAATAAACTAAGAGAGGTTATCCCATATTATGATCAGCGATATTGCGTAGCACCAGGTATCACCGGTTGGGCTCAGGTGAGATATCCTTATGGGGCGTCTTACAAGGACGCTGAAGAAAAACTTAAGTATGATCTATACTATATAAAAAATATTTCAATTGCATTCGATCTGTTCATTATATTTGAAACGATTAAAATAGTCCTTTTCAGAAAAGGAGCACGCTGAAAAATGGAATGCTGGTATGTCGTTCAGACAAAACCGAGAAAGCAAATTGAAGCCGAGAATTATCTGCTTTCTAAAAGGCTTGAATATTTTAATCCATTGATGAAGCATGTTTCCGCGCGAAATGGAAAGGTCTCTACATCCATACGTCCGCTGTTCCCAAATTATCTGTTCTGCCGTTTTGATTACTACAGGGATTATCCTATGTTGAAATGGGGTCGGGGAATTAATCGTGTAATAGGATTCGGTGAATATCCATCGCCCGTTTCGGATCAGATAGTTGGAATTATCAAGGAACGCACCGATAAGAATAATATCGTAAAAAAAGCGATTCAGTGGAAACACAAAGATACTGTGATAATCAAATCAGGACCGCTTAAGGATTTAATCTGCATATTTGACAGATGGGTATCGGATTCAGACAGGGTCAGGATCTTATTAAAACTTATCGGGTATAGCACTTCTATAGAATTGCATTACTCAATGATTGAAAAGGTATTCTGATTCAATGTATCTATTTTTAAGAAACGAATTGCATTTTCATTCGTAATGGCGGGAGCCTGTCTTTTCAAATCAATCACGAGTGCTTCTAAACAATCATTGTGGCTAAAATAACATTCTATATTTCACTTGTATTTTTGATCTATACTTATTTTGGTTATGCAGTTCTCCTGCATTTGCTAACATTCGTCAAAAAACAGCCTGTTCGAAAGGCTTCAATTTATCCGAACGTGTCAGTTGTGGTTGCAGTATGGAACGAAGAGCAATCAATAGCTAAAAAAATTCTTAATATACTCAGTCAAAATTATCCCAGAGATAAAGTCGAAGTAATTTTGGTTTCTGATGGTTCGACCGATAAGAGCCCGAAAATAGTGAAGGGTTTTACGGAATCGGATAAAAGAATCCGCCTTTACTGCTTTCCCAGGAGAAGAGGGAAAGCGGCAGCTATCAATATGGGCATATCGAAAGCAAAGGGGGAAATAATAATATTAACTGACAGCAGACAGTTATTTACGGCAAATGCGACGATGAACATGGTATCCAATTTTGCCGATCCAATGATCGGTGCAGTTAGCGGAGAACTCTTTTTAAAAAGCGAGATCGATACAGTAGGGGAATCATTTTCTTCATACTGGGATTATGAAAAGTGGATCAGGAAGAATGAAAGTAGAATTGGTTCGGTTATAGGCGTTACAGGGGCTGTCTGTGGCATCAGAAGAAATTTATATGATCCAATACCGGAAAATACAATACTGGATGATCTCATGATTCCTATGCGAATAATATTTAAAGGATACAGGGTCATTTACGATGAAAATGGAATCGCATACGATGATGCACCTATTGAATATGAAAGAGAACTAAAAAGAAAATGCAGGACTTTAACGGGAAATTTTCAAATACTCTCTATGATGCCGGAAATACTTTCCATAAGAAAGAATAATCTGTTCTGGCAATATTTTTCGCATAAAATATGCCGTCTGCTGGCTCCATTGTTTATTATCCTGCTCTTGATATCGAATATGTTTATCGCAAATGGAATCTTTTTATATTTGCTTGCAGGTCAGATTACTTTTTACATTCTTGCTTTTGCAGGACTAGTATTGAAAGGCCAAGCAAAGCGGCATGCCTGCCTGGCAATGCCAACCACCTTTATTATGCTCAACTATGCTGTATGTGTTGGATTCATGAATCACATCAGGAGGAAAAAAGATGTCTGGATATGAGTAGGTGGAATGTTACTGCCTATAACATAAAATAAAACGAATGAGGTGATTAAATGGATGCTGTCAAAATGGGAGAGGATCTTAGTGATCAGTTCATCGAAAAATCAGTAAGAGAATTCATCCTGGAAAATTATCTGATACTGGAGTCTGAAGTTCTTGCAGATGATGAGTCGCTTCTGGAAAAGGGAATCATCGATTCCACCGGAGTTCTCGAATTGGTTGCATTTTTAGAAGGAAATTTCGGAATAAAGGTTGAAGACGAGGAACTGATCCCTCAAAATCTAGACACAATTGTGAATATAATCGAATTTGTCCGAAGCAAGAGGCAATCACAGCTAATCCAATTGAAAGGAAAGAGTGTCAATGCTGCTTCAACACTTTCTTGAATATAGCGCATTAAAGTATCCGGATAAATGTGCACTGGTATATCAAGGGGCAAGATATAGTTATCGAGATGTGAACGATCATGCCAATCGGCTGGCACATGCATTAAGGCAATTCGGTATCAATCGTGGAGAGCGAATTGCAATTCACCTCAATAATAGTCTTGAGTCTGTCATAGCTTTATTCGGGATTCTGAAGGCAGATGCAGTATTTCTGATGCTAAGCTCATCAATGAAGAACGAAAAACTATCCTACATTCTGGATCACTGTGAGGTCAGTGGTTTCATATCTGATGAAAAGAGAATCAGAAATAGCATCTCTATACTCAATAAACGAAAATCACTCCGATTCATAATCAACGTAAGTGAATCGAAAAATGACAAGTTCGATGGTCTGTCGGGTATGGAATATTACACATGGAAAGACATTCAGGATTCTGCATTGCCATACGATAAATCTCCGCTTAGCAAAAATATCGATATCGATTTGGCATCTATCATATATACGTCCGGTTCAACAGCGGACCCGAAAGGTGTCATGTTGACACACTTGAATATGGTATCTGCAGCAAGGTCGATAACTGAATACCTCGATAATCGGTCGGATGATATCATTCTGAATGCCCTCCCATTGTCATTTGATTATGGAATGTATCAGGTATTGATGGCATTTAGAATGGGAGCAACCCTCGTACTTGAAAAGTCCTTTGTTTATCCGTATCAGCTCGTAAAAAGAATGGTTGAAGAAAAGGTAACAGGTTTTCCCGGTGTACCCACTATCTTTGCCATTCTTCTACAGATGAATGATATCCAGAACCATGATCTGAAATATCTGCGCTATATCACCAATACAGCAGCAGCGTTACCAGTAGAACACATTAAAAAACTTCAGGAACTGTTTCCGCAAGCAAAAGTATATTCCATGTATGGTTTAACGGAATGTAAAAGGGTATCCTACTTATCTCCGAATGAAATCAAGAATAGGCCCGGATCGGTTGGAAAGGCAATGCCGAATGAAGAGGTATGGATAGTTGATGAACAGGGTAACAGAGTTGGACCAGGCATTACAGGTGAATTGGTTGTCAGAGGATCAAACGTAATGAAGGGATACTGGAGAGATGAGGTGGCGACCAGGGCCGTTCTTCATGAAGGATTTCTTCCTGGGGAGAAAGTCCTGTATACAGGTGATCTGTTTCGCATGGACGATGACGGATTCCTTTATTTTGTATGTAGAAAGGATGATCTCATAAAGACAAGAGGTGAAAGAGTCAGCCCGAAAGAGGTTGAATCCGCTCTTTACAATATGAAAGGGATTCTGGAGGCAGCGGTTATTGCCGTTCCTGATTCTATTCTAGGTAACGCCATCAAAGCCTTTATTGTACCCCAAAAAGGACATGAGCTTCGGGAAAAAGATATTCTTCTGCATTGCAGAACAGTACTTGAGGACTATGCAGTGCCAAGAAGCATAGAAATCTGTGAGTATTTGCCGAAAAATGCTTCAGGTAAAATAGACAAGTTATCATTGAAAGGATGCCGGATATGAAATTGTGTTCTAGATGCGTTTTGCCTGAAAATTTCCCCACCGTTCATATCGATTCCGATGGGATCTGCAATTATTGCAGAGCATACCAGAAAGAAACTTACAAAGATGAAGACAAAAACAGGTACTTGGATAAATTCAAGAAGCTAATACAGGAGAAGGCAGGCAGCGCGATGTACGATATTATAGTGGCTTACAGTGGCGGGAAAGACAGCACATACACGCTTGAGCTTCTGAAAAATAAATATGGATTGTGTGTTCTGGCTTTCACTTTTGATAATGGATTTGTATCGCAGCGTGCGTTTGATAATATGAGAAGAGTCGTCGATAATTTAGGAATAGATCACACGATCTTCAAGCCAGACTTTTCAATGCTGAAAAAAGTATTTGTATCATCGATTCACACCAATCCATATTCTAAGAAGTCTCTGGAAAGAGCCAGCACAATATGCACAACGTGTATGCTCTTTGTGAAAGCAGCTATTCTCAAAACGGCAATTGAAAAGAAAATACCTTTTATCGGATATGGGTGGTCTCCCGGGCAAGCACCGATACAATCCTCAGTTATTAGAATGAGTCCATCATTCTTGAGAGCGGCTCAAAATTCCGCATGCGAATCCTTAAAGGGTGTTGCCGGTGAGATACCGAAGAGATATTTTTTAAGCGATGAGGACTATGCAGAAGGTGATAAGTTTCCGTATAATGTTCACCCCCTTGCATTCGAGTATTATGACGAAGAACATATTTATGAACATATTAAGAATCTTGGCTGGCTGCCACCCGATGATACAGACCCTAACTCCACAAATTGCATTCTGAATGCGTTCGCAATACATATTCATAAAGATCAATTTAAATTTCATCCTTATGCATTTGAAATATCGGGTCTGGTTCGGGCGGGCATAATGCAGAGAAGTGAAGGAATTAAACGGCTCTATGCACCAGATAACATGGGGATAGTTGAGGAAGTCAGAAAGAGATTGTCTGCTGAGTGATGAAAAAAAGGCTTTCTGTATCTTTGGCAATATCTGTATTGCTAGTTCTTTTTTGGACAGGTTACGTCATCTATAGAGATACCAATGCACTTGAAATAAACAAAATTTATATTTCTCATCCTAGGTTGCGTAAGCTTGCCGGTATAAAAATAGGTCTCTTATCGGATTTACACCTTAATAAAATCAGTTTGGCAGAAGATCGTATATCAAAAGCTATTAATAAAGAGAAACCGGATTTGATTCTTCTCGCCGGAGATTACATTAAATACAACGGATCCTATGATGCCTCATTACAATTTTTTAAAAGGTTGCATGCTCCCCTCGGAATCTATGCAGTATTTGGAAATACGGATTATACGAATTACAACGGCATATGTGCTTTGCGTCATAATGAAGATTTAAATTCGGAAAAAAGTGCAAGTCTTATATTTCTGATAAATAAGAAAATCAGACTGACCTGGAATAGTGAGCCTTTCTGCATCATTGGTCTGGACGATCCGGTCTCAAAAAGGAGAAAACATGAATCATATGAAGGGATAATAACGGCAGCTGGAAATATTGACTCCTCTCTGCCCACAGTAATTCTAGTTCATTCACCGGAAGTATTTCCATTTCTACCTTCAACAATGGATTTGGTTTTTTGCGGACATAATCACGGAGGCCAGATACTGTTCCTCGCGAGAGTACGTGAATTTATTTTTAAAGAACCATCATTGTCTTATTTGTCTGGGATCTTTGTGCGAGACAATACCCTCATGTACGTGAGCAAAGGGATTGGAACCAGTTTTTTGCCATTCCGAATGTTTTCACGTCCTGAAATTACAATCTTTGAAATTAGACCATGTGAACGATACGGCTGGAACTGGAAAAAAGAATGCGAAACACAATATGCTGAATACAATTTAAGTCTTCTGATCGAGACGTTTAGAGGATTCCCTAAAGGAATTCAAAATTAACGTTTTGATTCAAATACCGAAAACCGCTCCTTTATTTCATTCTAAGTACACCTTTTCCAAAATGTCGTTATTTTCATCAAGGAGATTCTATGTGCGGAATAGCAGGACTCATTGATTTTGAAGGGCGGGACGATAAGATTGATCTGCTTCGATCGATGCTGGCATATATACGCCATAGGGGACCGGATTCATTCGGCATTTATCAGGATGCAAAGGCAGGTCTTGCATCCAGTCGATTGAAAATAATTGATCTCGTGGGAGGAGATCAACCGATTCACAATGAGGATAGGACCATATGGGTTGTCTATAATGGTGAAATATTCAACTACCCGGAAATAAAGGCAACTCTCGAAGAAAAGGGACATCGTTTCTACACAGCTACAGATACGGAACTGCTAGTGCATCTGTACGAGGATTTCGGAAACGATCTCTTTAGCCAATTGAATGGCCAGTATGCATGTGCAATCTGGGATCAAAAAAGAGAGGTGCTTATACTTGGCCGGGACAGAGTGGGGATTAGACCCTTATTCTATTACCATCGGCATGGGCGCATCGTATTTGCCTCGGAAATTAAGGCGCTATTTGCTGATGAGAGAATAGAACGAAATTTGGACAGTGGGACCCTGGGTGACATTTTTACCTGCTGGTCACCTTTCGGGAACAAAACAATCTTCAAAAATATATTCCAGATTATGCCGGGTCAATTCGCTGAATTCTCGAAGAAAGGTCTTTCACATCATCAATACTGGACAATAAGTTTCTCGGACGGCAAGCGGGATAGTACCTGTCAAGAATGGACCGATGAGCTGGATGATCTTATTCGAGATGCTGTAAAAATCAGATTAAGAGCGGATGTACCTGTGGGCGCCTATCTGAGTGGTGGACTTGACAGTACGCTGATCACATCCATCGTTAAAAAGCATTTCAATAATCGTTTGTGCACATTTTCCGTCGGCTTCAGAGATGACAGATATGACGAAACGGAATTTCAGAATAGAGCAGTAGATGCAATTGGAACTGAGCATAAATCAATTCACTGCCGTGAAGAAGATATAGAAAGAATATTTGAGGACGTCGTCTGGCATTCTGAGCAACCGATTCTTCGTACCGCACCCGCACCATTATTCATTCTTTCTGATCTGGTTAATCGAAATCAATTTAAAGTGGTATTAACAGGTGAAGGTGCAGACGAGATATTTGCCGGTTATGACATTTTTAAAGAGGACAAGATTAGGAGATTCTGGGCGAGAGATATCGAATCCAAATGGAGGCCCATGATTTTAAAAAGAATCTATCCGGATATCTTTTCAGGTGCACATGCTACTACGGGAAAGTATCTGGAAGGTTTTTTCAAAAAGGGAATTCTTAAAACAGATTCAGCCATATATTCGCATCAGATCAGATGGGATAATACTTCCATGCTGAGATCCATGTTTTCAGACGAACTTAAAAATGAACTATCGAAAGAGAAATCGTTCGTAGAAAGATATATCGAGTCTCTTCCGGATGACTTCATGATTTGGGATCCCCTCTCAAAGGCGCAGTATACAGAGATAAATCTTTTTCTTTCGAATTATCTTTTATCTGCTCAAGGCGATCGAATGTCGATGGCTCATGCTGTTGAGGGCCGATATCCATTTCTTGATTTCAGAGTAATTGAGCTTGCAACAAAAATTCCTCCAATGTTGAGGTTATCTGGTCTTAATGAAAAGCACATCCTGAGAAAAACGGCGGAACGGTACCTTCCCAAAGACTTGGCTCATCGTGCCAAAAAGCCATATCGAGCTCCAATCAGTCGCTGCTTTTTTTCCAAAAATGCAGATTTCTACATGAATGAATTGCTTTCTGAATCATCTTTACGAAAAAGCGGACTATTCAACCATGGAAAGGTCGAAAAAATAGTAGAGAAATGCAGAAAGAAAAATGGATTCCTCGAAAGCGAGAGAGAAAATATGGCTGTCGTAGGAATCATATCTACAGAAATTTTGTATCGTATGTATATTGAATCGTTTCAGCGAAATAGGGTGAAAATTCCAGAAGGGATACGAATTTACAACTCAGGATCGGCAATAGAGGATTATGTTATTTGAAACGTTCATTTATAAAATAAAGAAACGGGAAAACAGGATCTATTCGAAGTTGAAGGATATTATCCTGTTTATAGTTTATATAGATATCGTTCCGATCAAGTTTATTTTCAAACCGATGTATGAGGTCCTTATCGCATGGAGGTTCATTGTCCCACTTATTATTGAGAAGATGATCCATGTGCCTGTATTCAAGGCAAGGTGCGATAAATGCGGCAGGGGCCTATCACTGATAAACGGGATACCCTGGATAGAGGGGCACCTGAAAATTCAAATAGGAGATGAGGTTCAGATCGATTCCAATATCTTTTCAAGCAATTTTAGAAATAAAGCTCCAATGCTTAAAATTGGGAGCAGGACACATCTCGGTTATAAAGTATCTATTAACGTCGGTGAATATGTTGAGATTGGAGATGACTGTTTGATTGCCGGCGGCTGTAGTATTCAGGATAACGATGGGCATCCGATCAGCCCTTATCGTAGAATGAAGAAAGAACCGCCCTCCACGAGTGAAATCAAACCTGTTATTATCGGAAATAATGTATGGATCGGGACAGGATCTGTCATATTGAAAGGCGTTACAATCGGGGATGGCTCAATTGTTGCCGCGAATTCATTGGTTAACAGGAATGTGCCGCCATACAGCATTGTAATGGGTGTGCCCGCTAGGATTGTCATCTCGGGAATTGATGAAATCTATCACAAAGACAAGGAAACGAAACAATAATCCAAAATTCATACATGAAGGACCTTGAAATAGATTATCTGCTATTATGAACTACATACAAGTATTCCCTTTTTAATAGAATTCTAAATTAATAAGCTTTATGTGAGGTCTGTCAGTAATACGGAACTTATATCGAGAGGTATGCATCTGTGGCTGCAAATATAAGTGACATTAGCACGCATATTGATAGTCGCCTCAGGATGAAGACAAGGAGAAGGATTACCCTCCCTTATTTCATCCTATTATCCTTTTTTACGATTTTAATTTTTTTGCGACCGCAAGAGATATTTCCCGACCTGCCGATCGCAGGCATCCACCGTTTTCTTGGCATTCTCATAGCGATTTCTATATTCATGCTGGTCGATCACCATGTGATGGGGAAAATAAGGCACACGATCATGATTTATTTTGTACTGTACTTGATTGCGATTGCTGTTTCCATACCGTTCGGGTTGTGGCCGGGTGGAAGTGTTCAAGTAATAGAAGATATGATTTTAAAAGAACTGATCGTATTTATGGGAATCATATTGATGATTAATGATAAAAGAAAACTGAAATTGATCATCATGATCATTGTATTCAGTACGGCCATTCTTGGAGTCAATGCCATTATAAAGTACGTGAATCATGAGTATATTATCGAAGGATATAGGGCAGGTTTACGAGGCACTTTTCATGATCCGAACGATATGGCACTACATTTGCTCATTTCCATCCCGTTAGGGTATTTCATACTTTACAAAATTCAGAACTGGAAAATTATATTCATCAGTATAGCGCTGATTCTCTTAACTGGATTGATCATTACCTATTCGAGAGGTGGAATGATCGGTCTAGCAGTAGTAGGACTGTCCATCGCCTGGTATGATAAACAGAATAGAATAAAACTATTTCTTCTGTATCTTGGAATATGTATTCTGGTTATAGTGCTATCACCATATTCCATGGAAAGGATGTCGACCCTGGCAAGTGGTCAGGAGGGCTCTCTTCTGGCAAGATGGACAATTCTCAAGAGAGGAATCAGTATATGCCTGGAAAATCCGATCATCGGCGTAGGATTCGGAAACTTCAGAATATCGGAAGGCGCAACTCACGAAGGAGTCGGCAACTGGCAGGAAGCTCATAATTCAATAGTCCAGATAACTGCCGAAACCGGCATATTGGGACTCATCGGCTATGTTGGTTGCATTCTGCTCATGATCGGCACTTCGGTAAAACAAGTTCAGGATGACGGTCTGAAGAATCTTATGTTAGGTCTGAAGACGGGTACAATTGCATATATTAGCTGCGGACTTTTTTTATCCCAGGCTTATAATTGGTATTTTTTTTATTTACTGGCGCTGACAATAGCTGCGATGAACCTAGCTGTAACATCTCCCTTACATAATGAGAGCGTATATAAGTCGTCCCAGCGCGACATACATGAACCCGGAAGCCAAATTGCGAATCCTGCATATTGTACATTCGTTAAATACAGGCGGCCTTGAGCGTGTTGTTGTAGATCTTGCCGTCTATCTGAAACGCAAAGGAAGCGATCAGGCAATCTGCTGCCTGGCGGATAGAGGTAATCTAGCGAAAAGCGCGGAAGAAAATGGGGTGCCTCTGTTTCAGACCAATAAGGGCGACGGACTCGATCTGCTTCTGCCCATGAGATTATCTCGGATCATCAAACGAGGAAAATACGATTTGATCCATACACATAACGATGCCGGACTTGTGTATGGCTTTCCTGCTGCGAGTATTTCCGGCATACGCAGCATTGTACATACGGACCATGGAATAGAGCCGAATACCGCTTCTCATTGCAGTCTCAATATGATCAAGAAACTATTTATGAAGAGGACTTCTTGTATTGTAGCTGTCTCTCAAGATCTAAAACGAACTATTATTTCAGATTCAGGAATAATGAATCATGAGCTCAAGGTTGTCATGAACGGTATAGATCCGTGCAGATACTATGGTAAGTACGATACATCCGAGATTCGAAAGTCAGTAGGAATCGGTCGGGACCGATTTATCATCGGTCATATCGCGAGACTCGTACCTCTTAAAAACCAGGAATTCCTTCTACAAATAATCAGGGAATTAAAAAATCTGAATCTACCTATTACCCTGATGGCAGTTGGTGAGGGTCCCATGCGGAAGAGATTGCAGGAACTATGTATAAATTATGAGATACAAAATGAAGTAGTATTTTTGGGGGAGCGTACGGATATCCCACAACTGTTATCCATTATGGATCTATTCGTTTTGACCTCCATTACGGAAGGAATATCCATTACCATCTTGGAAGCAATGGCAGCTGGTATTCCCGTTCTGGCATCTAAAGTGGGGGGAAATCCGGAGATCATTGATGACTCCATATCCGGTTTTCTGATCAATCTAAATGACCCGTTCAAATGGATTATGAAAGCAAAAGAACTGTTCGATGACCAGCATATGAGAATGAGAATCGGGAAACAGGCTCAAGAAGTAATCAGGAGGAAATTCAGTCTGGATGTGATGGCAGATCAATATGAACGCATTTATAAAAATGCGGCCGCTTATCAATAAAGTAATCCGAAAAGAGTCCAAAATGCACTCCATAAAAATCCTAAGTGTTGTAGGTGCCAGGCCCAACTTTATGAAATTGGCGCCGATATCCCGTGCCATTCAAGAACATAATAGAAAAGAGAATCATCCTCAATTGAATTCCGTTATCGTGCACACGGGACAGCATTATGATCGGGAAATGTCTAAGCTATTTTTCGATGACCTTGCTATCCCTAAACCGGACTATGATCTCGGTGTAGGATCTTCATCGCATGCAAGGCAGACCGCTGAAATCATGCTGAGAATAGAACCGGTTCTGGAAAAGGAAAAACCAGACTATCTGGTTGTTGTCGGTGATGTGAATTCTACCATTGCGGCTGCATTGGTCGCTAAGAAAATGGGAATTCTAATCATTCATGTGGAAGCAGGACTGAGGAGCGGAGATCGTTCCATGCCTGAAGAAATTAATCGCATTCTCACGGATGCAATCTCAGATATGCTTTTTATAACGGAAAAGAGCGCCCGTATTAATCTCCGTTCAGAGGGAACCGAGGAAGAAAAAATCTATTTCGTCGGCAATGTCATGGTAGATACGTTGATGCAGCATCGTTTAAAAGCTGATCAATCCGATATACTGAAGCGGTTAGGAATTAAAAAAATAGCAGGCAAATTGGAGCACTATGCTTTGCTGACACTGCATCGTCCATCGAATGTCGATGTTCCTGAAAAATTAAAAGACATTCTTAATGCAATATCCGATGTATCTGAGAACATGAAAATAATCTTTCCTGTACATCCGAGGACTGCAGATCGCATCAAGAAAATGAATGTTCTTACAAATCAGAATATTATGGTAACGGGCCCTCTGGGGTATCTTGATTTTTTGAAACTCATGTCGAATGCAGATTTGGTCTTGACTGATTCAGGAGGAATTCAGGAGGAAACGACTGTGCTTGGAATTCCCTGTCTGACGTTAAGAGAAAATACGGAAAGGCCGGTGACAATTGAAGAGGGTACAAACAGGCTCGTTGGCGTTGATAGAACCAGAATCATTTCAGAAGTGGAGGATATAGTGATCAGCGGGATTCGTTCTCATAAAATTCCTGAGTTATGGGATGGAAGGGCAGCTCTGAGAATCGTTGAGTTGATTAGCAAGCATGCATTAAATAGGACCAATATGTTCACATAACCCCAGTGAATGTGCTTTACAGTATTATATCTTCTCATATTTAAGTCCAAGGATATGAATAGAATATCATCAACTAATGGCAAATTGCGATGAATTCATGTTGCGATCTGAATGAAAGTGCGAGTTTCCAAATGCAGGCACCAGACAGAAAAAGGATCCTGTATCTTGAAACAAACCAGGATGGTACAATAGGCGGATCGTATTTCAGTCTGTTCTATCTCGTAAAAGAACTGAATAAGGCAGAATACGAGCCGATCGTGCTATTTTGTTCTGAAAACGCCATGATCGCTCGATTTAGAAAATATGCAAATGTAATTGTCGATCCATTTTCCTCCTCTTCTAGTATGGCGGAGAGAAATATCTGTGATTATCTAAAAGCGGGACCAAGGATGATTCGTTATGTGATCTTGAAATTGCCTTCGGTGCTTGAAAAGCTGTCGAAAATTAAACCGGATCTTGTGCATTTAAATAATGCATACGATATCAATCATGAGTGGATACTCGCGAGTCGTTTAAAGGGGATTAAAATTGTTTCTCATGACAGGGGCACGAGGCCGCCGGTAAGCCTTCAAACGCGTATGTTGGTGAAAATGATTGATTGTATTATTTGCGTGAGTGATGCATTCCTTTTGCAGGTAAAAATGCAAAAGCTGAGGCCGAAGATGGCTTGTACGATTCATAACGGTTTGGATTTTGCGGAATTTAAGCCGGCAAAATCATCCAGTGATATTCGCAGGCAGCTCGGTATTTCTGATAAAGAAACTGTGCTGGCAATGATAGGGAATATCGATACCTGGAAAGGACAGCATGTTTTTCTACAGGCATTTAGCCGGATCAATGATCGTTTCCCAAACATGAGGGCACTTATTGTAGGAAGAACGGTTCTGACTGCTGATCATTATGAGCGGAAATTAAAGGCCTTCATCCGGGAAAACGGATTGTCGGATAAGGTATATATGTTAGGATTCAGGAATGATATTCCCGATCTGATGAATGCTGCAGATATATTCATCCACGCTTCCATAAAGCCGGAGCCATTCGGAAGGGTTATTCTGGAAGCCATGGCTCTCGGCAAACCTGTCATTGCAACGAATGCAGGAGGTGTACCCGAAATAATATGCCATGATGAAACCGGATTGCTTATACCCATGAATGATCCTCAATCCATGGCAGATTCCATAGAGATGTTGTTGGCAGATACCCGCCGAGCGAGGCAAATCGGATGGACTGCGCAGAGGAGCGTCAGAGAGAGGTTTTCCTCTGAGAAGATGGCCAGGGGAGTGGAACGGGTATATTATGAAGTATTCTGCGCCAAATAAAGGCGCTAAGGAGGATGGGATCTCCTCAAGCCAGGTAACTCCGTTTCATACGGCCAAAAACGGGAGTACGACTGAAACCGAGTTTTCGTGGACGGCATTCAAAAGCAGAATTGCTGTAATCTCATCGTGGTTCGCACTCTGTAAAATCATATCCCAGATATTCTCCTGGACGGCTACAATATTTGTCGCCAGGATACTTCAGCCTGGAGATTACGGGCTGATGGAGATGGCTACGATTATTACCGGGTATGCCATGAGGTTCAGTGAACTGGGCCTGGGAGCTGCTATAATTCAAAGGACAGATATAAATAGAAAGGAATTATCATCGGTATTCTGGTTTTCATTTCTCATTAGCCTCTGCCTGGCCGTGAGTTGCTTCGGGATAGCAGAACTCTCAAGCTATATATTCAAGGAACCCCAAATTATTCCGCTCACCAGGGCAGTAGGACTCCTCTTCATTCTTCAGGGACTGCAAATTGTCCCTTTGAACATTCTAAAAAGAAAGCTGGAATTCATTAAAATTGGGAAAGTCGAAATAATATCCGTTCTGATTTCAGGAATTGGTATGATCCTTTTGGCTTTGAACGGAGCGGGGGCATGGACACTGATTGGGGGGGCAATCATTCTGGGAGTCGCGCAAACGGTCCTATATCTGATTCAGGAAAAATGGATTCCGGAATTCCATTTTTCATTCCACGAAATACATGAGTACCTGCGCTATGGACTCATCATCGTTCTTCAGGGTACATTGTTCTATGGCACTGAAAAATCCGATAAATTCTTTGCGGCGAGAGCCTGGACAACACAAATTCTGGGTTATTATTCTTTTGCACTTCAGTTGGCCCAGATTCCAACGGAAAAGATCACGGTCATGATAAATCAGATAGCTTTTCCGGCCCTATCTGTCCTTCAGAACAGAATGCAGGAATTTCGATCTTTCTTCTTGAGTACCATCCGGATTACTGCTTCTATTATCATCCCTTTGTTTACATGCGGGTATCTGATCGGAGGTGATCTCGTTCCTTTGGTTTTTACAGATAAGTGGATGTCGGCCGCCCAGCTTTTTCGATATCTTTGCCTGGCCCAGATTTTTGTATCCTTGAATGCATTGAACGGCTTCGCTCATAATGCCCTCGGAAAACCGAGACATACATTGTATTATCATTCGGTAGCGGCCCTGCTCGTTCCAATATCGTTCTATTATGCCATTCAATATGGATTTCAGGCCGTACTGATCCCATGGTTCACAACGTACTTCCTGATTGCTTTTGCCTGGACACTGATCACAATTAGGATGATTGGAATCGGGTTTGCAGAGTACGCAAGGACTGTCCTGCATCCGATACTCGGCACCTTAATCATGAGCGTTGTGACGATAACTGCTCAATGCATTATGATTCAGATCCAGCCAGATGAAATCATTTTGCGAATAATGCTTTCGATCCTGTTTGGACTATCATCTTATCTGGCGTACATATGGATATTTGATGAAAGCCTGCTGCGCTCCCTTTCCATTATTCTGCGAAAAAAAATTACTGCCTGAAAAAAAACGAATTTACATCCGGAGGAATATATGCCGGACGCAAGAAAAGTGATTCAGTCCTTTAAAGATAAATCCCATTTTGAAATCATTGTTCATAATATCCTGAAGAAACAGCATAAGCAGGATACCGACTCAGTCCATCTAAAGGAGGCTGTGCGTTGGATCTGCAGGGCTCAGGATTCCGCTAACGGTGGGGGAGTCTCAGGCGGGTACTATCCTTTTTACGGAGGATGGCTACCGCCGTATCCGGAAACAACGGGGTATATAATATCGACCCTGACTGATTATTTCCGATATAGCGGTGAAATGGAGGTTCTGAATCGAATTATTCATATGGCAGATTGGGAAGTCAGAATTCAACTGGATTCAGGAGCTGTAAGGGGAGGCGTGGGGATAAATGCCTATCCGATTGTCTTCAATACAGGACAGGTGATTCATGGCTGGATGGCTTTGCATGAGATAACCGGAAAGGAAAAGTATATTCAGGCATCCCGTGAGGCATGCAACTGGTTATGCAGTATTCAGGATGGAGATGGAAAATGGAGCAAGCATACGTATGCTAATACGGTCCATTCGTACAACGCGCTTGTATCCTGGGCGATGCTGAAGCTATTTTCATTTACAAATAAAAAAGAATACCTTCATTGTGCAATGAAGAATATTACTTGGACATTGATGCAGTCGAATGCAAAAGGGTGGTTCAACCATATGGGCTTTAAAGACTCTGACGAGCCGTTAACTCATACGATTGCGTATACTCTTCAAGGTCTATTGGAGTCTTCACCATATCTGAATAAAAAAATGCAGAAAGACATCAGGCGGGTCCTATCTATATCCCTGGAAAATCTGTTTGAATGTTATAAAAAGACGAAAATGGATGGAAGGAGATTCCCACTCTATGCAACTTATGATGAGAACTGGAAATCGAGCAATAGGTATTCATGTATAACGGGCAATCTCCAGATCGCCATTGTGTGGCTTCGTTATTGCGAAATGACCGGACATTCCAGATTCCTTCAACCTGCGCTCGACATCATAAATCAAACTAAAGCGGTTCAATCCTTGGATTCGACAAATCCTGGTATTAAAGGT
>DHHG01000193.1 GCA_002403175.1 Syntrophaceae bacterium UBA4778
TGTAGTATACGGTATTTTCCGGAACCCTGTGTGGAATATGCGGACTGGATGCAGGATCGCTTCCGAATGCGAACTGAAGGACACGCATTCCGGGAAATCCAAGATTGCGGATGGCTATCTTAACATCAGGAGTAATCATGCCGAGGTCTTCCGCAATCAGAGGAGGATTGAACATATGCTTAAAAACGGTATTAAAAAAATCTTCGACAGGGCAGGGCACCCATTTACCCTTCATTGCCGTTTTCGCCTGTGCCGGAACTTCCCAATATCCAACCAGACCCCGGAAATGATCGATTCGGACAAGGTCGAAGAGTTCCAGATTCCGTTTTAGCCGTCGCAGCCACCAGGCATATCCGGTCTCTCTCAGGGTATCCCAGTTGTAGACGGGATTGCCCCAAAGCTGTCCGTTTTTGCTGAAATAATCGGGAGGCACGCCCGATATGACCAGGGGTCTTTTCCGGCGATCGAGCTTGAACAGCTCCGGATGTGCCCACACATCGGCGCTGTCATAATTGATATAGTAGGGCATATCTCCGATGATCTGTATTCCGAGTTTGTTACAGTAGGCCTTCAAGGCTCTCCATTGTCCATCAAAAAGAAACTGAAGGAATGTTTCATAAAGCATCTTGTCCTGAAACTGCTTCCCCAGTTCATTGAAAGCATCAGGATTTCTGTCCCGGATCGCCTCTTCCCATTGATCCCATGATTTGTTGCGAAAGCGCGATTTCAGGGCGGCGAAAGCTGTGTAGGAGGGAAGCCATCCGCTCGAAGCGGCACTGAATTCGATAATAGCGGAATCATATTGTTCGAAACTCGACTTGTAGCGATCATACGCCTTTTTGAGAAGGCTTTGTTTGTAGGCCGAAGCCTTTTCGAAGAGAACTTCTTTCTCAGAAAAATCGGGAATATCCGCCAAATCACTTTTATCGAGCAGACCATCCCTGACCAGGAGTTCCGGACTGATCAGGAGGGCATTGCCGGCAAAAGCGGACGAACTATTGTACGGGGAGTGCCCATCCGGTATGGTTGGAGACAAGGGTAATATCTGCCAGAAGCTCTGCTTCGTCCGGTGCAGGAAATCGGCAAAGGCATAGGCATTCGGTCCAAGATCTCCGATTCCGAATGGAGATGGAAGCGAGGTGATATGCATCAAGATTCCACTGGAACGTCTTTTCATAGCCCTTCTCCTTTTAAGAGTAGTCCGGCCGGGAATTGCTTCAGAATATCCGCAATCAGAATTCGCTTATGAGATGAGGTGATTGTTTCGCCGGTTATCCCTTCGAGCCATTCGCAATCCGCATCTACGAGAATGGCCGTATCCTTCCAGACCGCCTCGCCGACGGGATATTCGCCTTCGGCAATGATCGAAGTCATGAATCGTGGAGCGATGGTGATTGCAGAAGTTTCCCCTTCGCTTCGCCGGAAAGCAAGGATATGTTCCTTGTGAATCCCTTCTACAGAAACAGGATGGTAAGATCCTTCTGCAAATAATTTTTTCAGGCAATTCCTGATCCGGATGGCTTGCCAGATCAGAAAGAGCTTAATGGCACCATTTCGGGGATCACTCAGCAAGGATTGGATGAGTCCTGGTATACTTTCGTTCGCACTTTTTTTGATACGGCTCAATGTGGTGATTCTGGTATCGAAATCGACAGGACGTCTATTATCCGGATCGACAAAGGAGAAATCCCAGAATTCCGTACCCTGATAAAAATCGGGAACTCCGGGAGCGGTGATCTTAATCAGGACCTGGGAAAGTGAATGGATCATACCGTACCAGGCGATCTTCCGCTGAAACGGAACAAAGATCGGCAGGAAATGATTGGCGGCAGACGGCCCCAGAATGAAATCAATAAAGCGCATCATGCCTTCTTCATAGATTCGGTCGGGGGCGGACCAGGAAGTATTCTCCTTGGCTTCGCGCATAGCCTTCAGCATATAGTCTTTCAGTCGATCGGCAAAGGCGGGCAGGTCGCTTTCCATAAAAGGGTAATGCCCAACCAGTGTTTGGAAAAGGAAATACTCCGTATTGGGATCCGGAATCATTCCAGCTTGCCCTTTTCTTCTGCGCTGCCTGCTTATCTTTATCCATCGCCGGATATTTTCTTCCCATTCATCCGGAAGTTCCGAAAGGACATTCAGACGCATTCTGGCGTCTTCTCCCCGTTTGGTGTCGTGAGTGGAGGTCGCATTGAGAGAGTGTGGCCGGATTCCCATTCTGGTTTGCATAAAATGATGAAACGCTTCGGGAGAGAATCCGAACCGGCCGGGACTACCACCGACTTCGTTCAGAGAGATCATCCTGTTATAGGAATAAAAGGCCGTATCTTCCATGCCTTTGGCCATCAAGGTTCCCATGATCTGCTGCAATTTCATCAGCAATGAAACCCATCTGGATTTCTCTGAAAGGTCCAGTTCCACGGGGCAGGAATCACCTTGCTGCAAAATTTTCATTTGGAAAAACCGAAGTTCCTCTTCCAGATCCGGATTTTGCAGCCGTGCTTCTTCAAAAGCGGTAAGTAAATAATTCCGGTCTGAATCAGTCATCAACAGCTGCGTAACATATGACCGGTAAACAGGAAATTCAGTCAGGAAAGCCGCGAGAGCCCGCTTTAGCTGATGCGTTGTAAAATCGCGTCCCGCCCGGGTACGTCTGGCCGCATTCTGAATGGACCGGGTATGATTGTCGAGTTCGCCGGCCATGTGTTTCGCCAGCATGAAATTTCTTTTCTCTCTGAGCAATGCTCTGAAAGATACCGTCTTTCCGGTTACATTTTGGTAAATGCGGGTAAAGGCGTTCTCGTTTTGAATCACGCAGAAAAGACCATTCAGCCGGTTGAGAAAATCATAACCCGTTGTGCCCTGCACAGGCCAGTGAGAGGGTAATTCCTCATATGTTTCCAGAATTTTCTCCACCACGATATAAAGATCTTCTGCCGAATCTCTCAACCGCTTCAAATACTGAACAGGATCAAAAAGTCCATCGATATGATCTATCCGGAGCCCCGTGAAGTAACCCTTATGAACCAGCTTTAAAATCAAGGAATGTGTATCCAGAAAAACGGCTTCGGCCTCGGCATTCAGTCCGATCAATCCGTTAATGGAAAAGAATCTACGGTAATTGATTTCACTGTCCGCATTTTTCCAGAAAGACAGGTTAAATCTCTGGGAAGCGATGATTCCGTCGAGCCTGGCCAAACTCTCCGCACTTTTCTCCGGCATCTGAAAGGGACAGATGCGTGAATCGATGTAAGCACGGATAGATGGTCTGCTGCTATATAGGTTCCAAAGATTCTGCTTGAATAAATCACTCCGAACGATGGAGTCCGATATGCCATTTTCTGCACTCTGTTTCAGTACGGATACGAAATCGAGATAGTCCTGACGTATCCCCTCTTCAGCCTCGTCGAGATCCGATTCCCGAAGATGCAGAATTTCATAATAGCTCTCCAGTTTTATAGGAAAAGTCAAATCGTAATATCTGATACAAAGGCCCTGTTCGGAATAGATTAAAGAGATTTCATTTTCATGGAGACACTGTGAATAATGCCTTCCCAAAAAAGGAGCGGACACCTTTCCCGGCAGAATGGGATGGTTCCAGTCAATGTCGAAGAAGATACGGTAGAACGATTCGTTGTTTTCCAGAATATCCGTGAGGCGCCGGTTGCAGCTGTGGTAAGCCATATGGTTGGGGACAATATCCTGAATCCAGCCCATATCAGCTTGCTTTAATTCCTGAAACAGTGCTTCGAATTCTTCAGCAGTACCCAGTTCGGGATTCAGAATGTCCGGATTGCAGATGTCATATCCATGAAAGCTTCCCGGAACGGCTGAAAAAATGGGACTGGCATAGATTTCCGAAATACCGAGGTCTTTCAGATAGGGCACGATTTCGGCAGTCTGGCCGAATCCGAATTGAGTGTTGAATTGAAGCCGGTATGTCGCAGTTGGTATTCGCATTCAGATCAACTTGACGCCGAGATGGTTGGAAAGGCTCTTTGTGTGTTCAATCCATTCAGAAGCGGAAGCATCTCCCGATTCCGCTCTCGTGATGACATCGCATATATGAGCCCTGCCGATCTGGAAAAAAATGTTCTGTGCTTCCCATAAAACAAGATTGAAATGGAGAGTTCTCAAGGCGCAGATCAGTTTCTCCGCTGCAGCCCAACGTTTTATTTCAAAAGGATCAGCCTGAAGTTCTCTCATATACTTGAGGACTGCGGCTTCCGCAGCAACGCCGATAGCAGATGCATCGATTTCTATGCCCCAGCGCTTAATTTCTTCGATAAGCTTCTTCAGTTCTGCAATATTGATTTCATCCCGCTCGAGTAGTTGAAGCATGTCGCGGTTCAGAATAAATTCGGCCGTCATCCCAAGCATTTTGGGGAGGGGGTGGCGCATGGCATGCATCATTGACATAATCGGATAATTAGTCTC
>DHHG01000017.1 GCA_002403175.1 Syntrophaceae bacterium UBA4778
CTTTCTCGACTCCGGTGATAATTCCTTTCGGTACTAGCCGCGGATGGTGTTGTTGTCGGGTGTTCCCGTGGAGTATACGGTATTTTCCGGAACTCTGTGTGGGATATGCGGGCTGGATGCAGGGTCGCTTCCGAATGCGAACTGAAGGACACGCATTCCGGGAAATCCGAGATTGTGGATGGCAACCTTTACATCCGGGGTAATCATCCCGAGGTCTTCCGCAATCAGAGAAGGATTGAATATATGTTTAAAAACGGTATTAAAAAAATCTTCGATAGGGCAGGGCACCCATTTTCCCTTCATTGCCGTCTTCGCCTGTGCCGGAACTTCCCAGTATCCAACGAGACCCCGGAAATGATCGATTCGTACAAGGTCAAAAAGTTCCAGATTGCGTTTTAGCCGTCGCAGCCACCAGGCATATCCTGTCTCCCTCAGGGTATCCCAGTTGTAGACGGGATTGCCCCAGAGCTGTCCGCTTGCGCTGAAATAATCGGGAGGCACGCCCGATAAAACCAGCGGTCTTTTTCGGTGATCGAGCTTGAAGAGCTCCGGATGCGCCCACACATCGGCGCTGTCATAACTGATATAGTAGGGCATATCTCCGATGATCTGTATTCCGAGTTTGTTACAGTAAGCCTTCAAGGCCCTCCATTGTCCATCGAAAAGAAACTGAAGGAATGTTTCATAAAGCATCTTGTCCTGGAACTGCTTCCCCAGCTCATTGAAAGCATCAGGATTCCTGTCCCGGATCGGCTCTCCCCACAGATCCCATGATTTGTTGCGAGATCGCGATTTCAGGGCGGCGAAAGCCGTGTAGGAGGGAAGCCATCCACTCGAAGCGGCGCTGAATTCGATGAGAGCGGAATCATATTGCTCGAAACTCGATTTATAACGATCATACGCCTTTTTCAGAAGGCTCTGCTTGTATGCCGAAACTTTTTCGAAGAGAACTTCTTGATCAGAAAAATCGGAAATAGCTGCTAAATCACTTTTATCGAGCAGACCATCCCTGACGAGGAATTCCGGACTGATCAGGAGGGCATTGCCGGCAAAAGCGGACGAACTGTTGTAAGGGGAGTGCCCGTCCGGTATGGTTGGAGACAAGGGTAATATCTGCCAGAAGCTCTGCTTGGTTCGGTACAGGAAATCGGCAAAGGCATAAGCATTCGGTCCAAGATCTCCGATTCCGAATGGAGATGGCAGCGAGGTGATATGCATCAAGATTCCACTGGAACGTCTTTTCATATCCCTTCTCCTTTTAAGAGTAGTCCGGCCGGGAATTGCTTCAGAATATCCGTAATCAGAATTCGCTTATGAGATGAGGTGATTGTTTCGCCGGTTATCCCTTCGAGCCATTCGCAATCCGCATCTACGAGAATGGCCGTATCCTTCCAGACCGCCTCTCCGAGGGGATATTCGCCTTCGGCAATGATCGAAGTCATGAATCGTGGAGCGATGGTGATTGCAGAAGATTCCCCTTCGCTTCGCCGGAAAGCAAGGATATGTTCCTTGTGAATCCCTTCTACAGAAACAGGATGGTAAGATCCTTCTGCAAATAATTTTTTCCGGCGATTCCTGGTCCGGATGGCTCGCCAGATCAGAAAGAGCTTAATGGCACCATTTCGGGGATCGCTCAGCAATGATTGGATGAGTCCTGGTAGATTTTCGTTCGCACTTTTTTTGATACGGCTCAAGGTGGTGATTCTGGTGTCGAAATCGACAGGACGTCTATTATCCGGATCGACAAAGGAGAGATCCCAGAATTCCGTACCCTGATAAAAATCGGGAACTCCGGGAGCGGTGATCTTAATCAGGACCTGGGAAAGTGAATGGATCATACCGTACCAGGCGACCTTCTGCTGAAACGGAACAAAGATCGGCAGGAAATGATTGGCGGCAGACGGCTCCAGAATGAAATCAATAAAGCGCATCATGCCTTCCTCATAGATTCGGTCGGGGGCGGACCAGGAAGTATTCTCCTTGGCTTCGCGCACAGCCTTCAGCATATAGTCTTTCAGTCGATCGGCAAAGGCGGGCAGGTCGCTTTCCATAAAAGGGTAATGCCCAACCAGTGTTTGAAAAAGGAAATACTCCGTATTGGGATCCGGAATCATTCCATCTTGCGCTTTTCTTTTGCCCTGCCTGCTTATCTTCATCCATTGCCGGACATTTTCTTCCCATTCGTCCGGAAGTTCCGAAAGGACATTCAGACGCATTCTGGCGTCTTCTCCCCGTTTGGTGTCGTGAGTGGAGGTCGCATTGAGAGAGTGTGGCCGGATTCCCATTCTGGTTTGCATAAAATGATGAAACGTTTCGGGAGAGAATCCGAACCGGCCGGGACTACCACCGACTTCGTTCAGAGAGATCATCCTGTTATAGGAATAAAAGGCCGTATCTTCCATGCCTTTGGCCATCAAGGTTCCCATGATCTGCTGCAATTTCATCAACAATGAAATCCATCTGGATTTCTCTGAAAGGTCCAGTTCCACGGGGCAGGAATCACCTTGCTGCAAAATTTTCATTTGGAAAAACCGAAGTTCCTCTTCCAGATCCAGATTTTGCAGCCGTGCTTCTTCAAAAGCGGTAAGTAAATAATTCCGGTCTGAATCAGTCATCAACAGCTGCGTAACATATGACCGGTAAACAGGAAATTCAGTCAGGAAAGCCGCGAGAGCCCGCTTTAGCTGATGCGTTGTAAAATCGCGTCCCGCCCGGGTACGTCTGGCCGCATTCTGAATGGACCGGGTATGATTATCGAGTTCGCCGGCCATGTGTTTCGTCAGCATGAAATTTCTTTTCTCTCTGAGCAATGCTCTGAAAGATACCGTCTTTCCGGTTACATTTTGGTAAATGCGGGTAAAGGCGTTCTCGTTTTGAATCACGCAGAAAAGACCATTCAGCCGGTTGAGAAAATCATAACCCGTTGTGCCCTGCACCGGCCAGTGGGAGGGTAATTCCTCATATGTTTCCAGAATTTTTTCCACCACGATGTAAAGATCTTCTGCCGAATCTCTCAACCGCTTCAAATACTGGACAGGATCAAAAAGTCCATCGATATGATCAATCCGGAGCCCCGTGAAGTAACCCTTATGAACCAGCTTTAAAATCAAGGAATGTGTATCCAGAAAAACGGCTTCTGCTTCGGCATTCAGTCCGATCAATCCGTTAATGGAAAAGAATCTACGGTAATTGATTTCACTGTCCGCATTCTTCCAGAAAGACAGGTTAAATCTCTGGGAAGTGATGATTTCGTCGAGCCTGGCCAAAACCTCCGCACTTTTCTCCGGCATCTGAAAGGGACAGATGCGCGAATCGATGAAAGCACGGATAGATGGTCTGCTGCTATATAGGTTCCAAAGATTCTGCTTGAATAAATCAGTCCGATCCATGGAATCCGATATGCCATTCTCTGCACTCTGTTTCAGTACGGATGTGAGATCGAGATAGTCCTGGCGTATCTCCTCTTCAGCCTCGTCGAGGTCCGATTCCCGGGGATGCAGAATTTCATAATAGCTCTCCAGTCTTAAAGGAAAAGTCAGATTGTAATATCGGATCCAAAGGCCTTGCTCGGAATAGAGTAAAGAGATTTCATTCTCTTCGAGACATTGTGAATAATGCCTGCCCAGAAAGGGGGCGGACACTTTTCCCTGCAGGGTGGGATGGTTCCAGTCAATATCGAAGAAGATACGGTAGAACGATTCATCGTTTTCCAGAATATCCATTAGGCGCCGGTTGCAGCTGTGGTAAGCCATATGGTTGGGGACAATGTCCTGAATCCAGCCCATATCAGCTTGCTTTAATTCCTGTAATAATGCTTCGAAGTCTTCAGCAGTACCCAGTTCGGGATTCAGAATGTCCGGATTGCAAATGTCATATCCATGAAGGCTTCCCGGAACGGCTGAAAAGATGGGGCTGGCATAGATGTCCGAAATGCCAAGGTCTTTCAGATAGGGCACGATTTCGGCAGTCTGGCCGAATCCGAATTGAGCATTGAATTGAAGCCGGTATGTCGCATTTGGTATTCGCATTCAGATTAACTTGACACCGAGATGGTTGGAAAGGCTCTTTGTGTGTTCAATCCATTCAGAAGCGGAAGCATCTCCCGATTCTGCTCTTTTGAGGGCATCAAAAATATGAGCCCTGCCGATCTGGAAAAAAATGTTCTGTGCTTCCCATAAAACAAGATTGAAATGGAGCAGTCTCAACGTGCAGATCAGTTTCTCCACTTCAGCCCAACGTTTTATTTCAAAAGGATCTTCCTGAAGTTGTCTCATATACCTGAGGACTGCGGCTTCCGCCGCAACGCCGATGGCAGATGCATCGATCTCTATGTCCCAGCGCTTAATTTCCTCAATAAGCTTCTTCAATTCTGTAATATTGATTTCATCCCGTTCGAGTAATTGAAGCATGTCGCGGTTCAGAATAAATTCGGCGGTCATGCCAAGCATTTTGGGGAGGGGATGGCGCATGGCATGCATCATGGACATAATCGGATAATTGGTCTCATAGACTTGCCGGAACGAGC
>DHHG01000183.1 GCA_002403175.1 Syntrophaceae bacterium UBA4778
CCACTATTGACGACCGATCTCAATAAATTGGAACAATAGCCAACTGATAAGGCGTTATTTAGATGCAATTCAGAAAGCTATGATTGATTTAGAATTGAATGATGAACAAAAAAGTAAGCTGCAGGTGTGGTTGAGGTGGGCAAATGAGAAAGCTAATTCACTGGACCCTATTGTTAGTGGAAAAAGAATTCCACATGCACGTGAAGAGTAATAGATCTAACCGTTTGTATTAATTATTGATCTTAATAATTATAACCCCATTCCCCTCGCACCCGATAAACACCACTCGATCACATTAGAGAGCTATCGTTATATGGTGAGTTTTAGGCTGATTTGGCTGCGTAATTGAATAAAAAATAAAGAAAATTCATGTCCAAATCATCATTATATTCAATTTTAGCTACTTTCTGATCAAACTTTTATTTCTTCTTTACCTACCTATATCTTTATTAATTAATTATATTTAGCGTGCACGTGCGAATAAAAGAGTTTCCATAAACTGGTGAAATTGGTCATTGCAAAAATTCAATATAATATTCCGGTACTTGGCTCCCAGTTATCCTGAGGAGATTGAAAGGATTTGACCAGTTCTGCAAGAGGGAAGGGGTATCGGGTTCCGAAAATAACTGCTATCAACTATAAGGCTGACGATAATTCTGTGCCTGGCTATAAATTAGCCAGGCACTTTTTGATTATGCTAATGACTATTTATAATCCGATTCACAGCTTCAAGTAAGGCCGATAAGGGGAATAGGGCTTACTTGGATATTCCGAAAAATAGATTTCCTCTAAAAGATTTTTTAGATGTAAAAGGTTTTTATCTAATTTGATCAAAACTAAATTATATTTGCTGTTCTTGGAATATGCAGAGATAATCTCCTTTTCAAGAGAGTTGAGGCTCTGAAATGTACGTTCAAGATGATTAGCTGCCGCTACATGCCCCTCTTCAGTTAGACTCTTCTTCCTTTTCATTTTTATCTCCATTTCTTAAATTGGTTAATAATCGCCAAACATACGGTTTGTCATTTTAATCCCTTTTTCAGCATAGTCTATCCCTACACCAAATAAGTGTATTCCCATGAATGCGCGCTCATATCCGGTTTCCTCTTGGGCACGATCTTTTTTGATTTGCGGAAACATTCCCAAGAGAGTTTCATAAAACTTATTACGGCCCAGAGGCCGATTCTTACCCTCAGCGCACCATGCCTTATATGCACTCCACATTTTTATTGTGGACTCGTGTTCACATTCAGAAATTTCGCAGCACTCCTTCACGAATAGGAGGACGGGGTTGATTGTTTCTAGAAGTTTTTCTGTTGAATCTCTGATTTGGCTGCCAACTCTGAACCCACCATTTTTTAGAAGGGAAAAAAGACCATTCATAGCCCAATTAAAAATACCCTCGATTTCCTGAATCAAATAAGCCGCGAAGTTTTCAATTATTTCATCTGCGCCAAAACGACGGTTAAATTCCAAAACTAGGACACGCCTTTCGAAGCCGTGAGTTTTATCTTGAATAACTGGTGCCTCATTCATTGCGATTACCCATTTGGCATACGGTCGATACTGGTATGGTTCGCCATACTTTCGTTCCACAGTCAAAAGGCTCCCATCAACTACTTGCTTGAAAATTTCAGTTGTTATTGGATCTCTTGCGCCTGTTTCTGTTGCTAAATTTATAAACTTATGTTGAAGGAATTGGGCACGAAATTGTTTTTGAAGATCGTGAAGAGTCAGTGAAGATAAATTTTGGGTTCCGACCAGAGCAGCCATAACATCAAGCATGGTTGATTTGCCATTTGCGCCTGTACCAATGAGGAACAAAGCCTTCTGATATCGTGCATCGCGTAAAAAACAATAACCTATAAATTGTTGCAAGATTCCAATTTTGGCAAAATCCCTATCATCAAAGAAAATGTCCTTTAGAAAACTATCCCATCTTCCTGAATATGCTTGCGGATCATATCTCATAGGTAATTGAACACGGCTATCATACTTGGGATCATGCGCCAATAATTCCCTCGTGCCCAGATTTAACATTCCATTTTGGACATTTAAGAGCATGATATCGTCTTTCCACTGGTCTTCTTGAAAATTCACCATAGCCGAAAGGATCTCCATCACATTGGAAATCCAAGATGCCTGTATTTCATCTTTCATTGTTTGGACGATAATTTGTGCTAAGGCAGTTCTTTTGAATTCTTTCCAAAGTCCGTGCTCATAACGATAGAACACGTTATTTGTCGAGCGGAGCGGATGCAGATAAAAGGCCAAATATTTAGCCAAGAGGTGAGGAACAAAAACAGGTCTCTTTCCTTTTTTTTCGTAAAACTCATGCGGGTCAACCTCTATGGGGGCGGGGAGTTTGTTAATGTTTTGCAGATTGAGATTTCCCCCAGTTGGGATAGGAAGAGCTTGCATTATGCCAGTACCTGTTTGTCGGGGAGGTTTCCAATTTGGATCAAATCCCTGACAAAACTCGGCCAAGCTCTTTTCGCCAGAAATCTGGTAACGTGCTTCCTTCCATGTACGGCGTTTGCAAGATGAATGAAAACATTGATAGGTAATCGCTCCTTCACGGGGCACTACAATAGACGACTCTCTCAGACCATGCTCAGGATTGAAGATGCAGCGTTCCAATCGGTAAATAGATCTGGTCCCGTCATCTTTGATATCAAAACTTAATCCAAAATGAGTCAGGTATTTTTCCATATCGAGTGGTCCTAACTCGTTGCGGGTCATCGGCCTGATTGGTCCAGAACTGTGGTTAGGAACTTGAGTTTCAATCGGTAATGGAGCCTGCACCTTGTCCGGAACAGGAGCTTTACCAGCCAGAGCTTTTAAAAGATCAAGACCTGTGATTGAAACATCTTTTAGAAGAGTAGGTTGTCCAGATAAAATACAGCTTAAACGATGTGGTCGGCTCGTTATTGAATCCCCTTTGCGGGCGGTTGTTCCGTAGAGCTTCCAGATCCGAGAGGGATTGAATACCGATAGATCAATGTCTATCTGTTCGCTATCGAATTTAGCATGGATCGCGGAGAGCGCATCTCGAATGAGGCTGATCATCTCTTCTGTATTGCTCAAATCAGGAAGACGGTAAAGAATATGATAACCATTCCCTGAAAAACCGCGAATACCTCGACAAAATCCTAGTTCAATTTCTAGATAGTTAACAATTTTACGTGCTGTATTTTCACAGGCTTTCAGTTCATCTTCTGAGGAAGATATTCCAGATGGGCGCTTCGGGTCCAGATCGATGGGTAACCATCGGATGCACTCTATATATTGATCGGACGTCGAAATGCCTTTTGCTGGAACGATCAGCCGATTAGCTGCCCGGGCAATTAAGACAGGATTGACTGGATTGAGTGTAAAATAGACACCTCTGGCCTGTGATTCTTCTAATACTCTGGCTGCCAGTAAAAATTGTTCGGCGTTATCGAAATAACCGTGAACAATTCCCGAATTTCCTGGAAAGCCTTCCCAGTAAGGCGATTTCCCGTGTACCCCAAGAGCTCGGATTTCGCAGACCTCGCCGGGCTCAAAGAAAAGAGTAAAGATGTTCTCCATCATCCCCTCGTGCGGACTGGTTTTTCTAGGAGCCACGCAAGGACGTCTGCGTAGCGGTAATATGCACGACGACCACATAGAAAATAGGGAGGACCTTTTCCAGCGGATGCATAATTAGCTAAAGTTTTGGGCTTGAGCCCTGGGAAATAATCGGCTGCCTTCTCTCTGGCAAAAACCTCAGGCTTTAGGTCTTTCTCTGTCATGTATGTTCCTCCTAGATTTTGTTGAAGCGAAATTAATCTAAGGGGAACCCTAAAGCGATACGTATAACCAAACTTTTTCAAGGGGGTGATATACGTATAAGAAGGGCGAGAATAGAAGGGAGATTATTCTTTGGGAAGAAAAAGCATATCCTCTAAGGACGGGAAAAAATGATGGCAAAGAGCTTTTTCTGAAACGTTCTGTCTTTCGCAATAGACCAAGAGACTCTGTTCGGCGTTCACAGCGGTTTCAATAGAATATTTTTCTTGATTAGGCCTTTGAAATATCGGGGTAGTTATTGGTGCACTATAGTTAAATCGGCATTCATTGTAAAATGTGCTCATTCCCTTCATAATGCCCTCGTTTTCAAAATATGCTGTGATATCTTTTGACTTAAGTGCTATTCTTTCGCCATCAAAGTCATAACTTTTTATATCTTGTTCGAACAAGAACTCGCCTATTTTGGCGTATGGAGGAGTCCCCTTTTTTCGAGCTAGGGATGTTTCTTTCAAATGAGTGCAAAGAAACTGGATTAAGAAATACAAGGGATAATCAGGTACTCGGTGCTGTGGAAAAGTTTGTTCTGAAAAATCCAGCTTCCTGTAGAAATCCTCATAATTCAGATCAGGATCAACTTCCACGTACGATATGGCTTTTTCGATTACTTCTTGATCCGATAATATTTTAGTATAGCGCTCTATTTCTTTTTGCAGCTCCGCGTCATTGCCTTTAATGCATTGATCCATGACGAATCTTTTTGCTTCTTCAGATTTGCTCATTGAGCTTTCGTTTAGACCGATATAATTTCTGAATGCACGTGTAACGTCAATCAACCCTTTCTTAAAGTCATTTGGCTCTTTTCTCTCAATATAATAATCTTGCAATCTACGATAAATTCTCAATCCACATTGAAGAAGGTCGATTCCAATTGCTTCGATAATCTTCTCTGTTACTTCTTTACCCCTTTTTATATCAGGCTGATCGTTAAGGGCTCCCTCACTATTTGCTTCAGGCATTCTTTTACTCCCTTTCAGCTTTCTGTTTGGATCTGATTCTTTTCATCCCCGTTTCAGAAAAAATCTTGGCCATCCTGTTGACAGCACTTTTTTTGTGATCGGGGATCAGATGGCTATACCGTTCAGTCATTGCTATGCTCTTGTGGCCCATGAGTTCCTTAATTGTATAAAGAGGAGTGCCCTGAAGGGCCAGCCACGATGCAAATGTGTGCCGCAGGGAATGGAAAACAACACGTTGCACTGAGTCTTTTGTGTCCAGGCCCTTATTGAAATTAAGTTTATCAACGACACGATCGAAGGTTCTCGAAACCTCTTTTTGCTTCGATCCATTTTCATTAGAGAAGATCAGGCATGCTTGAATATTCACAAGATCGTCCTTTCCAACCGCTCCAACCGCTTGCTTTTTCAACTCTTCATTTCTACGTTTGAGCATACTTTTGACTTGGGGCGTCATGAACGCCGCTCGGCTTTCACTATTCTTGGGGTCCCTGATTTGAATAACCTCGGTTTCAAAATTAATATCGTGCCACGTAAGAGACGCAATCTCCCCGAAACGCAAGCCGCAGTGAAGTGAAAGTAGGGCTTCATCGTGAAGCTGTGGGCTTCGCTTTTGGACAGCATCAAGCAGATTTTTTGCTTCTTTCTGTGATAGGAATCGCAGACGTCGATTATTGATTCTAGGAAAGATAACCCTCTTGGTCGGGATGTTTCCGTTGTAAAGATCCAAAGCGATCGCCTTATTGTAAATGGTGCGAATCAAAGACAGAATCAGGTGAATGCTTTTCGGCTTGAGATTTTTTTCTTTAAGCTGGTCTTTAAGGTTCTCGAGATCCAGTGGGGTGATGTCCTGCAATAACTTCCCCCCGAGCGGAACGGCTATATGCAGATCATATCGGCTCTTCTCTGCACCTGTACTTTTGGTGTTACTCGCGGCCCAGGTAAAATAATGATTGGCAGCCTCTTCGAGGGTGATCAAATGATCTTTCTTTTGCTGAATAGTAATGTTTTCATTTCCGAGCCGCACATTTCGCATCCGCTCCGCGCGGATTTGAGCAGCATAAGCTGCGGTGATCCCTTCGGATTTCCAGCCGATCTTCTCCCAGATTTTTTTCCCCCTTAAATCCTTGTAGCTGATATCAAAGCACTGATCGGGTTTCCCATCGATCCGGGAGCGCGTATCGCTCACCCTATAATAGACACCCTGAAAACGCTTGATATTGACCCGTTTCGCTGGCATAATGCACCTATTTTCTGGCTAAAATAACGGCAGGGCATCGCAGTCTGGTGCTACCCTATTGCTACCCTGGCGCGGGATTTTTGGGGTATTTTAAGGGATGTTCGGGAAAAGTCAACAATAAATAGTAAACAATAATGAACAGTTGTGACGTTGAGGGATTTTGGGGGAATCGTCTAGAAGGAGCTCATAACCCAAAGGTCAGAGGTTCAAATCCTCTCCCCGCTACCAAAGATTTAAAGGGGGACTTAACGAATTCGTTAAGTCCTTTTTGTTTATGTTGTCAACCTTCACGTCATAGAATTGTTTGGATTTCTAGTACTTTCAGCATGCAATAATAGGGAATAGAACAATGGCGAGACCACCACAGGACCCTCAAATTAGAATAAATCAGATTCTGGATGCCGCAGAGGACCTATTTCATTCAAACGGTTATCATAAAACAAAGGTAAGTAATATTGTAAAAAGGATCGGAGTAACACAGGGTACATTCTATTACTATTTCAACTCCAAGGAGGAATTAATTGGAGCCCTGATAAACCGTCGATTATCCAAATTTGGTGCGGATATGGAAAAGATGGTGTCATCAAGTCAAATTGAGCCGGATCAAAAAATTTCATTGATGGTATCATTAGTTTATAAAACGATTCGACTTAAGAAGGGTTTTTTTCTTGATTATTTGTATAGCGATCAATATCTGCATTTTATAGATAAATTTTTCCGACAGTCTAAAAAGATCCTTGCCCCATTCCTTCTTCGTATTCTTGAAGAGGGCTGCCATAAGAAAATCTTTAAGGTTCTTCAAAAAGAAATCAACATTGAAATATATGACAGCGGTGATGCAATGTTTTGTCGAAGCCCTTTACAGTCATGAGCCTGATGAAATTTTATCAATTCATTCAATGCTTGTGGACGACCTGCTTGAAAAGGCTTTAGGGGTTCGTGAAGGAGCTTTGGGAATAAACTGGGAACCGTTAATGAGCGGCAAACCCGTGAGAAACCGATCGGTTGTCCGGAAAAGCTGATATCAAATCGCATTCAAAGTGAACAGTACCCAGCAGCTCAGAAAAACTATTTTCAAAGCTGCTGGTGCAAAAAAATAAAGCCTTGAATCTGGTTACAGCCTGCTGACCCATATTTCTTTGATAAGAAACTCCCGTCCCTGCAATACTTCCTTTTCAAATTTTCCGCAAAATGGGCAGAGACCTTCATTTTGACAGACATTGTAGATCGTGCCGCAGCTTGTGCATCTTGCCTCACCCGGTGTTCGTTCGATCACAAGCTTAGAATCCTTCAAACGCGCTTTGTTTTCGACGATCATCGGATAGTATTGTTCCATGAAGTTAGGAACCACGGACGAAAGTTCACCGATCTGGAGAACGATTGCCGCGACCTTTTCAAGCTTTTCTTCCGCTGCCAGCGCTTCTACCTGGTCAACAACTTCCATCAAAACGTTGAGTTCATGCATTTTTTTCAGGGCAGTCCTTATTCTTTGGAAAACAAGTCCTTGATTGCTCTGACTGCAATTCTACCGGCACGCGCTACGACAGCTCCCGCAAGGCGTAGGGGCAGTTGTTCGTAAGTGCACCCATACATGCTTGATACTTTGCTGAGTGAGATCGCATCGAATTTGCACCTGGTAGTACACAGACCGCAACCTAAACATCTGGTTTGATCGATGTAGGCGGCCCCGCAACTAAGACATCTTTCCGTTTCTTTCTTGACCTGATCCTCGGTGAATGTTTGCCTAATATCCATAAAGCTCGCTTTGGCGTTGGCCTTGTGCAGCGGCCTTTGGCGCGGCGTGTTGTCTTAATCCCCTATCAGAAGATTGTTCTTGTCTATGCCTGATAATCTCTGCGGTCTCTGCCGAGAAGCAGATCGTGTCCCTTCCAAACGAACCTGTGTAGCGAAATGGCACCCTCCTTACCGGCCGCTATTGCGTCGATCGCAAATTTCGGGCCTGTATAAGCATCTCCGCCGACGAAGATATCCGGTTCGGCCGTTTGATACGTTACCGTGTCGGCCTTAACGGTATTGTTCGGGTTCAGCTCAACTTTTGTGCCTGCGAGCAGACTGTCCCAGTCAATGCTCTGTCCGATCGATACAATTACATAATCTGCCTTGACCGTGATCGTATCATTGTCGTCGTACTGCGGGTCGAACTTTCCCGCTGCATTGAATAGCGATGTGCATTTTTTGAATTCTATGCCCGCCACTTTTCCGTCCTTCGAGAGTATGCGTTTGGGCCCCCCAGGAATTTCTGATTACAACGTTTTCGGATGTTGCTTCCTCGATCTCTTCGGGAAGAGCCGGCATTTACTTCGCGGATTGATCTATCAGAGTAGCTTAATCGGATTTGTTTTTCTGACATTGGGCATCTCAACCGGTTCGGTCTGGGCGCATTACGCGTGGGGGTCCTACTGGAACTGGGATCCGAAGGAAACATGGTCGCTTATTACCTGGCTTACCTATGCAGCGATTTTGCATGTCTGTTTGATGCGCGGCTGGAGAGGCAAATACATGGCGGCCATGGCAATAATCGGCTTTAGTCTCGTGCTGTTTACTTATCTGGGTGTAAATTGGTTGCCCAGTTTGCATAGCTATATGAAGTGAAAAATGCATTTCAGCCAAGTAAGCCCACTGAGCTCGGAGAAGGTTTTTTCGCGGGGATTGTGACGAGTTTATATGCTTTTCTTGTCTTTCTGGGCAAAACCGCTATGAACGATATCGCAGACGTATAAGGACGGAGATATATTCCTCGCGAGAGGGGTGCTCTTGACAAGCTCCGGAAATTAAGGTATCTAAGACCAGATTTCATGAAGTCTCCTTGGAATCCTTTAGTATTCTTGGGTTGGTGATATGCGAATCCAGGAAAGTTCTTCAATAAAAGGAAGGAAAGAAAATGGGTGATTATTATTCAGCGGTGAAGGAAGCTCAGAAGGCTGTTGAATTTATCCAGGATGAAAAACTCAGAGAGATCGCTTTCTCTCAGGTTTTGCAGGACATACTTTCTTCACGAGAAGTTAAGAAACCTAGAAGGGAATCACTAAATAAAAATGCTGCCGCGGAGAAGCCGATGAGCCGTGCAGCATGGCTGTTTGTTTAGCTGTTGATTTTACGGAATTTCAGGAATCTACAGGTCCACAGAATCATCCAAGTTGAGCGTTTCATCCTCTTACTGCTACTGAATCATCCCAAATCGATCCCAGACAAAGAAATGCTCCTGTTTATCCCTTACTTTGCGGAGAATCTATCACATATCGATGATCATATTGCGGGTGTGAGTTGCGATCATAAGTTCTTCATTCGTCGGGATCACCCATATTCGAACACGGCTGCCCTTACGGCTGATGAGTGTACCTCCCTTTGCATTCTCATCAGGGTCTAATTCAAGTCCAAGCCACTGAGCGGTTTGGCAGGTCCGTTCGCGGATTACGGCCGCATTTTCGCCGATTCCTCCCGTAAAGACCAGCGCATCAAGACCTCCCAAAGCGGCTGCAATCGATCCCAATTCCCTGGAAAATCTATACACAAAAAGATCCACCGCTTCGGCAGCCCTTGGATCACTGCTCTCCAGGAGTGTTCGCATATCGCTTGATATACCCGAAACGCCCAGCAGTCCTGATTCTTTATAAAGTAGCCTTTCAATATCCCGGGCGTTCATGCCGCATTCGTCCATCAGATAGAGCAGGACTCCCGGGTCCAATTCCCCGCAGCGGGTTCCCATAACCAGTCCGTCCAGAGCGGAAAACCCGAGAGTGCAGGCGACACTTTTGAGATTCTGCATGGCGCAAATGCTCGCACCACTTCCGAGGTGCGCTACGGCAACCCTTCCATGTGATGCGTCAGGATCGAAATCCGGAAGAACCGATGCGATGTATTCATAAGATATACCGTGGAAGCCATAGCGCCTGACCCCCTGATCGGTTATCCTTCTGGGCAGGGCATAGGCCTGGGCCACTGGGGGGATCGTCGTATGGTAAGAAGTATCAAAGCACGCAACCTGGGGAATCTCAGGCCTTCTTTGAGCGATTACCCGAACGGCAGCGATGTTATGAGGCATGTGCAGGGGCGCCATCGGCACATATTTTTCAAGTCCTTTCAGGACCTCGGGGGTGACAATAGTTGGTTGAATGTATTCCAGCCCACCGTAAGCAATCCTGTGTCCCACAGCTGCAATGCGGTCGGCGGTTATAAGGGCTTCTCGTCCCCAAGCAAAGAGGCCCTCTATGGCTTCCTCATGGCCGAGCGGGGGACCTTGAGGCCATCTTTTTTCCGCCACTATCTTCCCGGATTCGTTCTTGGCCACGAAATGCGCATTTGTGAAAATACCCTCGATCTGTCCCTTATAGAGTACACGCGGTTTCTTTCCTTGGTCTGTAAAGATATTGAATTTGAGACTGGATGACCCGGCATTCAGGACTAAAATGAGATCTCCCATGAGATTTTACCTCGTTTCATATTTTCCGCTTCGCCTTGCGTGTGCGACCCTGGCCATCACTGCTACGGAAGCAAGTCTTGTTCTTGCCGAGTCCGCACGGCTTGTCAGGACAATGGGTATCCGAGTTCCGAGCACGATTCCGGCTCCTTCGGCGCCAGCCAGATAAGTGAGTTGCTTGAAGAGCATATTGCCCGACTCAAGATCGGGAGCAAGCAGAATATCTATATCCCCGCTCACGGGCGATTTGATTCCTTTGGTTTCGGCTGCCTGAGCGCTGATGGCGTTATCGTATGCAAGCGGTCCATCCAGTATCGCGCCGGTGATCTGGCCGCGGTCGGCCATCTTGCATAATGCTGCCGCATCAATGGTAGAGGGAATCTTGGGGTTGACCGTTTCTACCGCCGAGAGAATGGCGACTTTAGGCATCTCGACACCCAGCGCATGGGCCAGATCGATTGCGTTTTGAGCGATATCTACTTTAACTTCAAGACTTGGAGCAATGTTGATTGCAGCATCGGTGATCATAAAAGCCTTGGGGTAAGATGCCACTGATAAGACGGTTGCATGGCTGATTCGACGCGAGGTGCGGAGGCCAGCGGCAGAAGGGACAATTGCTCCCATGAACTCATCTGTGTGAAGGCTCCCTTTCATAAGGGCCTCAACCTCGCCCGACCTTGCCAGTTCCACCGCCTTTACTGCGGAATCGTTGCTATGCGTTGAGGAAACGATTACGTAAGTGCTTATATCGATCTGTGCCTGCATAGCTACATTTCTGATTTTCTCTTCGGGACCAACGAGAACCGGAGTGATAAGTCCTTCCCGAGCCGCCTCGATTGCACCCATGAGGGAGTCCTGGCTACAGGGATGCACGACGGCGCAAGGGATAGGCGCATAACCCTTCGAGCTCTGAATGAGTTTGGCGATGGGGTCTCCCCATCGGAGCTCGACTTTTGGAGGTCCGAAGTTTTCGTAGATTAGCCGCGATGTAGGCGCTTCAACGAGAACAGTTCCGGATACAAGCTGCATGCCTGACTGATTGATGCACTGGCAGTCAAATAGGATTTGATGCCCTTCCTCTCTTTTCTCCAGTGCGGTAACTTTCGCTTTGAGAGCATCTCCAGCAGCGAAATCACCGTTGAATTTAAGATTCCTGTGCAGAATCTTTGTTCCCGGGCCGGGCAGGCGAGTTCCGAGAATAATCGAAATCATTGCCTCGGCACCAGCCGCCTCTACAAGCCGTGCATCCCTTCTGACATCTTTCATCTGCCTTCCTTTTAGGTAAAAGGCATCCACATCTCCTGAAACCATAGCAGCCAAATCGATTTGGTTTTGAGTTAACGTGATCTCCAACTCAAGAGCAGCACCGATTTGGATTTCCTGGAAAAGGACATTTGTGAATTCCTTTAATGGTTCCATATGCAGGTCTCCTGTAATGATCTCTGATCTTAAATCCTATTCTCGATATCAAAGAGGAATGCGCATTTTATGAGGCGGAGGATTCGCTCTTTCGAAGCAGTTCGATGATGGTCTTGCCCATTTCCCGCTGCTCCCTGGTAAGGCCTTCCAGTGTCAATCCCCATTGCAGAAGAGAGATGACGTGCTCCCGCTCATCCGGATTCGAGAGCAGGAGGGGCAGGGCCTTCAGGGTGCGTTCCGGTTCCAGGAGCACCATGACTCCTGCTTCGGAACGTAATCGGCGAATCTGATCTTCAGACAGTTTGGATAGTATTTCATCCGTGCGCACGAATTGGTCGGCCATCTCCAGACGGTAGAGAGGGATAGCCCCTGCATATTGGCCTATGAGGGCTCCTATCCTGGCGACAGCTTCCGGATATCCACCCTTATCAATTGATTGAAGGACTTCTTTTACATACGGGAGGTCGCGAGGATTTACCGCTGGTTCCGGTATTGACTGGCCTTTAAGACCGGTTGCTCCGAAGGCAACCATCGATCCATAGAGGCAGTAAAAGAGGGACTCTCTTCCGGCGTCCCTCAGATCACGGTACATATCCAGGGATCCCGAAATAATTTCGGACCATTTTTCCTCTAATCTGCGATAGATATTTTTTTCCGACGCTGGTCGTCTATCGGCGCGAACGGCAGATACCAAGGCCGGTAAGGGCCACATCATCGGGTTGTAATCGCTGAAGAACCAACGTTGTGCCCTCAGGGGATGCAGTGTTCGCCCCATATCGGCTGTGGTCTCATTTACCATGTTTTTAATCATCGGCCGTCCTAAAAGCGTATAGGCCTTCTCATTCATCGACGATACTTCTGCAACTACTTCAAAAGGTTTTTCGTCCTTTCGCCCGAGTCGATTGATCCGGCGAACCTGTTCCAGACTGACTTCCCGGAATGTTGAGACGTACTTGTCTTTCCCTTTACCGGAGGTTTGCTCAAGCTCCATCAGGTAAAGCCCGGGCCGCAGCATTTCAATATAATCAAGGGCCTCAATTATTTCTGTATGCTCTTTGCGGGCGACCTTTCCGGAAACAAAAATGGCAAGATGCCCCGCATCTTCCTGGACAAGGGCTACGATAACCTGCCCATTCGCCTTGATTTCGGCTGTGCTTGAGTAGACGTCCGATATCCAATTGATGGCCTGCTGAGGAGGCGTAATATTGTCGCCCCTTGAGGAGAAGATGACGATTGGCGAACGGATGGCCTTCAGATCTACAAATGTATTGGGGGCAGCTTTCAATTCGCCTCGGGCCAGTTTGTTTCCGATGAAAAGATTTTCAACTATCCAATGGATCTCTTCCTCGTTCATCAGGAAATAACCACCCCACCATTTCTCGAATTCCAGGAATCGTTCTCTTTCCTTATCTATATTTTTCCAGAGATTATAATACTTATTCCAGTAAGTATTAGCTGGATTGAGACTTTCGAAATTCTCGACCAGATAAGCACCATCAAATTTTCCATTTCCAAGATCGCTCGCCAGAAGCGACATCCAAGAGCCTCCTAATAGCCCGCCACTATAGCGCATGGGGTTTTCGCCCTCATTTCCGCTCCAGCTGCCGCTCCAGTAGGACATGGGGGCGCCGTTTATCACGATTGGCCCCACCTTTCCCGGATCATTGGCTGCAATCAACATGGAGGCCCAGCCCCCCTGGCAATTGCCATAAATAGTTGGCTTGGGGCTGTTCGGGTGCCGTTGCAAGACTGTATCGACAAATTTCGATTCGGCAAGAGACACATCATTGATGGTCTGTCCAGGTTCTGGTTCTGGAAAGAAGATGATAAAATAAACAGGATATCCGAATTCCAATGCAACTCCAACCTGGGAATCCGTCTTGAATGCTCCGATGCCCGCACCATGGCCAGCCCGAGGATCAACAATGATGAAGGGACGTTTCGTTTCATCTATCTGAAATCCTGCAGGTGGAATGATACGGGTCAGGGCATAATTGACAGGTCTCTCAAATGTCCGTCCGTCGGCAATGACTTCCCACTGAAATGCCAGAAGCGGAGGTTTGCCTGCCTTCTCATGCTCTATATAATTATTGCCCCGTTCGCGCATAGTATCCCAATAGAGTGCTGATCTCTGCGCAAAATCGGTCACATAAGAGCCCCAATCCTGAACAGGGTTTCCGGATACGGTGCTCTCCATCGACTTTCGGTCCACAATAGCTCTTTGCATGTGCCCCATAAAATCCTTCTGAGCGTTAATAATCCGGTTCACAAATAGCTGGCCGATTTTACCTGTAAGATCCCCAAGACCTTCCATGACTTTTTGGACTTCCATGGATTTCTCCCCTTAGAGTATTGTCTGAGAGTTGCTTTTTAGTGAATCTGCTCACTTCTGTTCAGAGGAATCGCACATATTTTTATACCTGGCCTGTTGCGGCTTTCTGCATCAGACTTAGAAATTTTTGAAAATTCTGCGCACAATTTGCCGTATACGAGTTCCATCCCTGCCACATCTCGCTTGATGCTGCCGCTGCGGATGGTTGTTCCTTCTTAGCGGGCTGAATCATCTTTGTCCAAAAGCTCAGATAATTTTGGGTCAGTTCTGTTGCGATGGAGGACCAAGCCCTCCAGGGATTATATTGATCCGAAGCCGCCTTTTGCATCTGTTCCTGAACCTTAAGAAAATTCTGAGCCCACTCGGTCACGTATGAGCTCCACTCTTGCCAGAGGTTAAACATCTCGTCAGGCTTTTGATACATCATGGTTTTTTGCATCTCGTTCATAAAATTCCTTTGTGCTTCGAGAATGCTGCTGATGTAAAACCATCCCATTTTACCCTGTTGTTCCGTGAATTCCTCATTTTTGCTTTTTGGATTTTCCATGATCGACTCCTTATTCCGAGTGATTGATAATACCTGTCTCCGTAGACTTGCTTTTCGACCTGTTTAAATTTCAGTTCTCTCCGTTTTTTATCAGAGATGAAACAAATTGATCATGCAGATCAACATTGTGCTCGCGATTCGATATGATTCAATTTTTTTACCCCGCCATTAACCTAGGCACCTACGATGTAAATCGTATATCAAAACGAGCGTAAGTTACTTCAATGGATGGGAATGTGACCATTTAAGAGAAATGGCGTTATTGGTAGTTTAGAAAATGGAATTGAGGAATCCAATGCAATAAAACCTGAATTCAACGGGATAATTTCAGTACGAGCTGCTTGAAAATGGCGTACCCGAAACTAAGGAGATACGGGAACCTAATAGCGTATTGTATTAATTTAAATTTACCTTATTAAGAGGGAATTTAATAGATCGGTTAATTGACTAAATAGCCTGCAGCTAAGAGACTGATTACAAAATAATAAGATCTAAAAAAAGCGCATGAAGGAGGTAATCATGTACAAAAGAATAATGTTGTGCATCGCAATATTCGCATGTTTTTTTATTTTGGCGTGCGCTACCGGCAAACCAACTACTACAGGTGAACCAGCAACAGCGCCACAAGCTAAAGCTGAAACAGGTTTTCTACATGGTTATTATAATCTCCTTGAGCCAGGTCCAGAGGGGGGAGCCAAAAAGCGATGGTTAAAGCCCGGTGTTGATTTCAGTAAATACAACAAGGTAATGCTCGACAGCGTCACCTTCTTTTTTGCGCCCGATTCCAAATATCAGGGAATGGATGCCAATGAGTTAAAAGAATTGTCGGATAAATTTAATAAAATTATGGTCGACACGCTTCAGGGTTCTTACCCTATTGTGGCTAATCCGGGCCCCGATGTTGTTAGGATTCGCATAGCAGTCACCGGACTTGATCAGAGCAGGCCGGTCCTGAGCGGAGTCACCAGCGTCGTTCCGATCGGATTGGGCATCAGTTTGATCAAGCGGGGCGCTACGGGAGCATGGACCGGTTCCGGAGCAACCGCTGCCGAAGTAATGATATTGGATAGCACGACGAACGACGTCATAGCTGTCGCCCAGGACAGCAGATCTGCCGGATTTACTGAAAGGTTCAGCAAATGGGGATCTTCCGAAGATGCCTTCAAGTTTTGGGCGGAAAGGATGAAACTGTTTCTGGACCAGGCCCATGGGGTAAAAAAATAGCCATCCAATAATCATGAATTTGTAAATGAAAAAACTATCCAAAAAGACTGCCACAAATGAATCGGTGGAGCTCACAGCTTTTTTGGAGCTGGAACGCTCCGGCAGGGAATTACTTTTGAATATTGCCGGAGACTGGAGTATTGGCAGCCGCATTCCTCCTGTCACGGATGTGGAAAATGAAATCATAAACGGAAATACACCAGGACGAATAGGGTTCAAGACGCAAGACCTTCATCACTGGGATAGCTCGCTTCTGACATTCCTAATGGAGCTGGCAGGCATTTGCCTGAAAAAGGGAGTTTCGATTGAAATGGGAGGTCTGCCAGAAGGTGTGCAGCGCCTCTTCAGTCTTGCTTCGAAAGTCCCCGAGAGGAAGGGTGCTCATAAAAAGGCTGAGCGAACTTCCTTGCTGTCACAAGTGGGTGAAAAAACCATCGATGCAAAGAAATCTGCTTTAAACGGGATCACCTTTCTCGGAGAAGTGGCATGGGGTTTTGTCCGGCTCATGACAGGGAAGGCGCGCTTTCGTATCTCCGATCTGTGGCTCTTCCTTCAGGAGTCCGGGAGCCAAGCACTCCCGATCGTGTCCCTGATAAGCCTCCTTGTAGGCCTCATTTTAGCATTCGTGGGAGCAATTCAATTAAAGCTTTTTGGTGCCCAGATTTATGTCGCGGATCTGGTGGGTATTGCCATGATCAGGGCAATGGGAGCCATCATGACAGGAATCATCATGGCAGGGCGCACGGGAGCTTCTTATGCTGCACAGATCGGCACTATGCAGGTCAATGAGGAAATCGATGCTTTGAAAACGGCAGGTATACCGCCGATTGATTACCTCGTGATCCCGAGGGTTCTCGCTTTGACGATCATGATGCCGCTCTTAACACTATACGCCGATCTGATGGGCGTTATTGGCGGTTTGATCGTCGGTGTCACCGGGTTGAACCTGAGCCCGAGGGAATTTTATACCGAGCTTGAAAAAGCCGTTCCGCTCATCAATCTGTGGATCGGCTTATTTTCGGGCCTGGTCTACGGAGTGCTTGTTTCCATAACAGGGTGCATGAAAGGCATGCAATGTGGACGCAGTGCATCTGCAGTAGGGGATGCTACAAGATCAGCTGTCGTATCCAGTATAATCAGCATTGTTGTGGCGACTGCTATCATTACAGTAATCTGCAATATCATTGGAATCTGAAAACAAATCTCTTATGTGAGCCTACCTGGGCTGAAGTGCAAGGCAGTTAGCAAACAGATTCCTGGAGGTATCATGAATTCGGCTGAACCTCATATTCTTGTCCAGGATCTGACAATGGCTTTTGGGAGCTTCGTCCTGCAGCGTGATCTCACATTTACCGTAAACAGGGGAGACATTTTCATCATTATGGGAGGGAGCGGATGTGGAAAGAGCACCCTTCTTCGGCACCTAGTCGGACTGCAGAAGCCAGCCAAAGGCAAGGTAATCTATGGAAATATCAGCCTCTGGGATTCCGATCCCGAGGTAAGGGACAATATCATGCGGCGCTGCGGCATTCTCTATCAGAGCGGCGCATTATGGAGTTCCATGACCCTGGCGGAAAATATAGCCGTACCCATAGAAGAATACACGAAATTAGGCTCTCAGCAGGTCAGGAAGCTCACTTCCCTGAAGCTTGCGCTTGTCGGTCTCGCCGGCTTTGAAGATTATTACCCGTCGGAGATCAGTGGCGGAATGAAAAAAAGGGCTGGCCTTGCACGCGCAATAGCCCTTGACCCCGACATTCTCTTTTTTGACGAACCATCTGCCGGACTTGATCCAATCAGCGCTCACATGCTCGACCAATTGATACTTGAGCTGCGCGACAGCTTTGGGACCACAATCGTTGTTGTGACCCATGAACTGCCAAGTATTTTCGCGATTGGCAATAATTCTGTTTTTATTGACGCGGACGCAAAAACCATGCTTGCAACTGGAGACCCGAAACGGCTCCTGAAAGAATGCAGGAATCCCACAGTGCAAAATTTTCTGACCCGCGGAAAAGCTGAAACAGATAAAGCTCCGGGAGAAACGCCTGGTTCTTGTCTGACGGAATCCAAGAATATACATGGAGATAAAAGTCATGAGTAAAATGGCAAACAAGACAGCGATTGGCGCTTTTGTTTTGTGCGCTATAGCCTTGGTTATTGTTGCTGTTATTGTATTCGGATCCGGCAAATATTTTAAAAAAGCTCTGTTATACGAAATCTATTTCGAAGGTTCAGTACAAGGTCTGGTTGAAGGTGCTCCGGTTCTCTTCCGAGGCGTTCAGATTGGTTCGGTCAGGAATATTTCTCTTCAATTTATGCAGACTACTTTGGACTTTCGTATTCCGGTGATCATCGAAATCTATCCTGAAAGAGCAAAAAGGCTCGGTCCTCCCCCGAAAGTTCCAGGGGAGTATTTTGTGCCTATGATAAAAAAAGGGTTACGGGCTCAACTGATCACGCAAAGCATGATTACGGGGCAGCTTGCGGTTGCGCTCGACTTTTTTCCGGACGTGCCGGCGAAGTTTGTCGGGACGGACCAGAAGTACCCTGAAATCCCCTCCGTACCTTCGAAAGTCGAGGCGATAACGAAAGAACTTCAGGAGCTGCCGGTAAAAGAAATTCTTATGAAGATCAATTCCGCGGTGACCGGAATTGATAATTTTATCAATTCCGGCTCCGCGCAGGCCAATATGAAAGAATTGGAAAAGTTGACCAAGAAGGCCTCCGCAGTTCTGGATACCGCCAATACTCAAATCAATCCTCTGATCGAGAACCTGCAAGCTACCTCAGAGCAGGTTCGCACAACAATGGAGAAACTTAACGGTAGCATGTCCGGAGACGGGGGCGTTCTAGAAACTTCCAGAAGCACCATGATCCAGGCGGAAAAGACGCTTCATGCACTCCAGCAGATTGCTCAGGAGAATTCGGCTATGGGACAAAATCTCAGCATTGCCACTGAAGAGATGAGCAGATCTTTGCGTTCCCTTCGGCTGCTGAGTGACTATCTTGAACGCCATCCCGAAGCCTTATTGAGAGGAAAACCATGAGAGAGAAAAAACGATGGGTTGCGATAAGTCTCTGTTTTATTCTGATTTCGGTTATTCTGAGCGGTTGCGGTCGCAGTGGAGCATCAAGATTTTATACCTTGAGCCCTGTTCAACCGTCTGGAAAAACAACTGTTCAATCTCCTTCGGATAGGATGTCGCCCGTAAGTATCGGGATTATGCCGGTAGAAATACCCGATTATCTGGATCGGCCGGAGATCGTGACCAGGAACACCCCTAACGGCCTGTCATTCTCAGAATACGACAGGTGGGGCGGAGACCTCCGTAATGACATTGCCCGGGTTCTGGGCGAAACATTATCTGCACAACTGCCTGATGATAAGGTATCCATATTAATGGGGAGATATTCCACTCGGGCAGATTATCAGATCACTGTCCAGGTGAATCGGTTCGAGCCGATAACGGCGGGAGACAACATCTGGCTCAGTGCACAGTGGTCAATGCTCGCTCCATCCGGACAATCTATGCTGCTCCGCCGCAACACGGATCTGTATGAAAAGATGAATGGGCAAGGTTATCCGGAAATGGTTGCTGCGATGAGCCGTGCTGTTGATCGCCTTGGAAAAGAAATTGCGCAGACCATAAAACCTGTTCTCGCAAAATGTGTCAAATCCAATACCGGCCAGGACGAGATACCGAGGCAGTGATCATTGCTCTTTGAAGATATAGATGCTTTCGTTTTAAATGAGGTGGAGCCATGCTCAAACATTGCAGTTATCTCAGCGGTAAAAGGGGCCTGGTAGTCGGGATTGCCAATAATGAAAGCATAGCTTACGGCTGTGCCGCTCGATTTAAGGAACTCGGTGCTACACAGGCAATTACATACCAGACGGAAAAAGCCCGGAGTTTTGTTGAACCTCTGGCTAAGGAACTCGGCGCTGAGATCTTTATGCCCCTCGACGTTCAAAAACAGGATCAGATGCTGGAATTATTCAAGACCATTCATGAAAAATGGGGGCGTTTGGATTTTCTCGTCCATTCTATTGCTTATATGCCCAAAGAAGATCTTCAGGGCCGCGTCGTGGATTGCTCACTGAATGGATTTCTCATGGCAATTGATATTTCCTGCCACTCTTTCATCCGGATGGCAAAATTGGCCGAGCCGCTAATGAGTTCCGGAGGATGTATGCTCGCCATGAGCTACTACGGTGCAAACCAGGTAGTTAAAAACTATAACGCGATGGGACCGGTCAAAGCTGCTCTCGAAAGCTGTGTGCGATATCTGGCAGCAGAACTGGGTCCGAAAAGGATTCGCGTTCACGCCCTATCGCCGGGTCCTCTGATGACGAGGGCCGCATCTGGGATTGGCAAGTTCGACGAACTCCTTGAAACGGCCAAGAAAAAGTCTCCGCAGCAGCGTCTGGTGAACGTGGACGATGTTGGTGCCATTGCAGGATTCTTGGTCAGTGATGAAGCGGAAGCACTGACTGGTAATATAACATTCGTCGATGCCGGTTATAACATCATTGACTAAACATGAATACTGCGACAAAAAAATCAATAAAAAGGCTTTCTGTCAAATCGAAAGTTTTTTTGAGAATATAGATCAATTTTCTTTCACTTCTGCATCAATTTCTGAACTATCCAGCCAAACGGTAAGTAATCTGTAAGTAATGGCTAACACGATGGGGCCGATGAAAAGCCCCACGATGCCGAAGGTGATCAGACCTCCTATAACCCCGGCAAAAATCAAAAAAAGCGGAATATCAGCGCCCATCCTAATTAAAAATGGACGGAGGAAATTATCAAAGGTTCCTACAAATATACTCCATACCAGCAGAGCTGTTCCCCAGGTCGGTTGATTGTTGTAATAGAGCCAGATTATGGATGGTATGAGCACAAGTCCAGGCCCGATCTGCGCAATGCACAACATGAACATGATTGCCGTCAGCACCGAGGCGGCAGGTATACCTGAAACGGCCAGACCGATACCACCCAGAAAAGACTGAATCAAGGCGGTACCAACTACGCCGACCGCAACCCCCCTTACTGTTTTGGCAGCAAGAATTGCCACTTCCTGCCCATAGGTCCCAGCCAACCTGTTTGCGAAACGTAAGATGCCTGTTGAAACAACCTCGCCTTTGGAATAGAAAATTGCTGAGATAATAACTGTAAGCAGAAATTGGATTGTGATCACACCGATACTTCCGGCCTGAGATAAAAACCAGCGTAACGTTTTTCCGGCATATGGAGTTAGACGCTCTGAAAGACCTTCCGTCCCGGCTACAGCACTTTGCCAGGAATTGGCTAATTTGGGCCCTATGATGGGTATAGAATTAATCCAAGAGGGTAGAGCGGGTAGCCCTCCTGTTGCAACTGAGTTCAACCAGGCAGTTACTCTGTCTACGTTTTCGAATATGGCAGCAATAGCCAGAGAAAAGGGTACAATGAACAGCAGCAGCATAATGATAGTCATAACAGTAGTGGCCAGGAATCGTTTTCCCCATAATAGTTTTTCTACCTTCAGCATAAGGGGCCAGGTCGCAGCAACAATCATGGCGGCCCAGATAAGCGAAGGCAGTATCGGCCGCATAATCCAGAACGTTGCAATCGTCAATATAACAATACAGAGTACCTGTAGTGTTACACGGGTCAGGTCCGAAGGGGCTAGCTTTTGAATTCCCATTTTTTATTTTTCCCGGATCAGTTATTTAAGGTATGGATTAGGAGTTTAAAATAACATTACGCTTTCGATCGAGCCTCTATCTCTCCCCGGTGTAGCAGTGGTTAGCAGGGAACTATCGTAAGCCCCGAATGATAATGGAGAATCCGACGAATGTCAACGATAGTCAGTACAGCGAATTGCCTCAAAATAAATG
>DHHG01000267.1 GCA_002403175.1 Syntrophaceae bacterium UBA4778
CTTTGATTTGAACGGGATCTGGTGGGCACAACCTATTTCGAACGGTATGATTTTCATTCTGCTTTACTTCAGAGCCAGGAAAGAATTAAAAGCGCTGGATGGATTTAATGGTTCTGCAATTCCTGCTGTTTGAATTCTTGTATACCGGGTTCTGAAACGGGCACTTCGATTGCACCGCCTCCATGCTTCTCGCAGGCTTTCATCGGCTCGGTGCCCTTCGTATAGAATTCTTCCCGTTTGGAAGGACACAGGGATGTAGCCAGTTCATTTATGGTCGGATCAATCAGAACAGAGATAACCGTGTCAGGTTGTGCAAAATCGATTACAGGTTTCCCATCCAAAGCGCGGTTCATAAAATTTCCCCAGATGGGCGCACAGACAGCCCCTCCAGTAAATCCAGGCCCCACCGACCTCGGCTTATCATATCCAACCCAAACCCCTGTAACGATCTGCGGTGAGTAACCGATAAACCAGGCATCCCGATAATCATCTGTGGTGCCCGTCTTTCCCGCGACCCGCCTTTTCATCGAGAAATCTTTCAGGCTTTTGGCGGTTCCATAGGTGAGTACGTCCTTCAACATCTGGGTCGTTATGAAAGCAGTAGATGGAGAAAGAACGGGAATCAGTGTTGGCGGAATCTCCGTCCAAGACCGGTGATTACGATCGTAAATGCGGAGGATCGTTCTTGTCTGGGGCCGCATACCGCCATTTGCAAACGGTGTATAAGCCGAAACAATATCATGCAAGGTAACTTCATTGGAACCAAGTGCAATAGAAAGATCGCCCGGTACACGGAAAGACAATCCCAGACGGGAAGCAAAGTCCGTAAAATAGGGTATTCCTATGCTATCGAGAACTTTCACGGCAATAACGTTGTTCGAATGCGCCAGGGCCTGCCTGAGACTCATGTCTCCATACAGCTTTTTCTCATAGTTCTGAGGGCTCCACATCTGCTTGTTGCCCTGATCATAAGAAGCGGGAGAGTCATTCCAGATCATGCCCACCGTATAACCCTTTTCCAGGGCTGCCGCATAGATCAGGGGTTTGATAGAGGACCCTGGCTGCCGTTTCGCAAAGAAGGCACGATCGTAGGGATTTTGCGAGAAATCAACCCCACCGACAGATGCCAGAACATCCCCCGTATTTGGATCCATTGCCAGTAAAGCACCTTGGAGCTCCGGGGATATTCGCCGAACTCGCTCATTCAATATTTTTTCAGCCGCTCGCTGCAAGTTTAGATCCATGGCTGTTATGACATCCAGTCCGCCCTGCTCGATGATTCCCGAGCCGTAGCTTTCTAAAAGCTTATACCGCACATGGGCCAGATAGGAAGCTGCTTCTGCCGATCGGAAAACGGCTACCCGGCTGGTTCTAAGTTTCTTTCCTTTTCTGGGGGTGATCATTTTCAGGTCCAGCATTCGCTTGACGATGAGGTTCCTCCTTTGCTTCACCATTTCCGGAGGTCCGGCGGGATTATACCGATTGGGCGCTTTCGGAGTAGCTGCCAGGAGAATACATTCAGCTTCGTTGAGCTCGTGCGGAGTTTTATCGAAATAGAGGCGGGCTGCCTGCGCAATGCCCCATGCCCCGTTTCCAAAATAGATCTCGTTGAAATACATCTCCAGTATCTGCTTCTTTGTGTATTTCTTTTCGTATTCCATGGCCAGTATTCCTTCCCTGACCTTTCGCTCAATCGTTTTTGCCCCACTCAGATATCTGTTCTTAATGAGCTGCTGGGTAATGGTCGAACCTCCTTCAGCCATTCGACCCTTCATCACATCTTTTACGAGGGCTCGTGTAATCCCGCGCACATCAATACCGCCATGCTCGTAGAAGCGGGAATCTTCTATGGCAATAAGGGCCTTTTGCAGGAATTCCGGGATTTGACCGATTCCGACCCAGTATCGTTTTTCCGAAAGAATCCGCCCCACAAACCGGCCCTGATTATCAAAAACCCGAATAGATGTGTAATCCAGGGGCAATAGCGGGTAAGCGGCAATATTCTCCTGAGCAATGGCGACATCGGAAAGCATCAGAACCATTATCATTCCAAGGATTGAGACCGTCATTTGAATCTTGGAAATTGAAAAGAAATGGAAAAACAAAATGCCTTTTCTCCTTGTTGAAACATGCAAATCCTTACGGGATGGGTTTTGCATCAAAACAGGAACGCATGTCAAGGATAAGTTTGAGATTGGGTTACAGATTGAACCTTTAGAGAAAAGACTCTGAGAAAAAAGCTGTCCCATATTCTTGGATAATCAACCCCAACCATGTTTCCATGATTATTTCAGCTTGACATGCTTCCTTATTCCCCATAATAGGATCACAAGATTTAAATGCGCTGGAAATATAGGAAATTGAAATATTCTTAAACCGTCTCCTATGTTCCAGCAGTTCAATATATCCAGGTTTCATCACCACTGAAAAGCCTGGAAAATGAGACGTCTGAATTTTGCATAAAGGAGACGATAAATGGACCCGGAAAAGAAGATAACAAGCGTTTATGTTCAACTGGCTAAACACCTGGACACGCTCCATGTACCATTTCCTTCATCTGAATCCGGGGTTGAATTGAGAATTCTTAAACGCTGGTTTACGGAGGAGGAGGCAAGTATCGCTGTTGCAATGAGGGGACGCCCTGAAACCGCGTCGGCCATTGCGAGCCGAATTGAAATGACACCCGAAACTCTGTCTCCCATTCTGGAAAAAATGTCAAAAAAGGGGCTGATATTCCGCTCCTCAAAAGGAGCTCACCGTCGCTACCATCTTGTTCCCCTTGCAGAGGGCATGTGGGAATTTCACCTGAATTCGATAGATCTGAATGATTTGCACAATCTGCATGAATATTTCGATACTTTTTTCCAGAAAGGGTGGTATGCGACACCCACGACGCAACACAGGATCATTCCTGTGGCCCAGAGCCTTCCCAGCGATCTGGAAATTCTGCCCTACGAGCAGGCTGAATCCATCATCCAGGGCCATGAACGGATAGCTGTCGCTCGGTGCATTTGCCGCAAGGAAATGCAAATGCTCGGGAAAGGATGCGATCATCCATCTGAAGTTTGTTTGATATTCGATTCGGGAGCAGATTTTTATGTAGAAAACGGATTGGCACGTGAGATCACGCAAGATGAGGCATTGCAAATTCTAAAAACAGCGATGGACTCGGGACTGGTTCTGCAACCGGGAAACGGACAGAAGATCTGGTGCATTTGTATGTGTTGCAGCTGCTGCTGCATGATTTTGCGCGCTTTGCAAAAAATGGAAAGACCCGCTGAGGTAGTCCATTCAAATTTTTATGCCCAGATTGAAAATGCCAAGTGCATCTCCTGCGGTCTTTGCGAAGAGAAATGCCCTATGAATGCAATCCGGACAGGTTCAGACTTTCCTGAGGTGAATCGAAACCGGTGTATTGGATGCGGCGTTTGTGTCGGCAACTGTTCAGAAAGTGTTATTCAACTGAGGCAAAAAGACGAGCAGAACCGTTATGTACCGCCTGAAAATGCAATAGAGATGACCATGCGGGTTTTGCAGGAAAGAGAGTCGCAAAAAACGAAAGTATAATTCCAAGATTTCGCCCTTTGTGCTGGCTGCCCCGATCACTCGACGCAGAGATGCTTGGTTTCTTTCGCGGTGAGCGAAATAGATTCCATGCTGTTTTCGATATCTTTCGGACTGGTGATCCCGAGTTCCTTGAAACGGCGCAGCGAAGGCAGGAGGCGGGATTCCAGAGATCGTACTGCGTCGTTGTAGGACTCAACGGATTTATTGAGGCCGCCTCCGATTTTCCCGATATGCTCGATAACTACTGCGAAGCGATCGAATAGTTCTCTTCCCAGTCGATTGATCTCCTGGGCTCCCTTTGCTATCTGCTCCTGCTGCCAGCCGAAAGCTACTGCACGCAGCAGGGCTATTAGAGTTGTCGGAGTAGCCAGAATTACTTTTCTTATGGTTCCATCTTCGATCAGCTTCGGGTCGTTTTCAAGCGCCGCACTGAAGAAGGATTCTCCGGGAAGGTACATGATCACCATTTCCGGGGCCGTCTCAAACTGATCCCAATAGGACTTCAGGCCAAGGCTGTTCATATGATTGCGGACCTGACTGATATATCCGGAAATGGCCTTTTTCTTTTCTTCCTCAGAAAGCGCAGACACGGCATTCAGGTAAGCATCGACAGGCGCTTTGGCATCGATCACGATGGTCCTCCCGTTCGGCAATCGGACGACCATGTCGGGACGCAACCTCCCCCCTTCCACATTAACGGAGACCTCTTCGTAAAAATCACAATGGGGCGCCATTCCAGCCAGCTCTGCAGCACGTTTCAAACTCATCTGCCCCCAACTGCCGCTGACCTGGGGCTTCCGCAACGTGGTAACCAATGAACTGGTTTCCTTTTGAAGTTGTTCGTTCATCCGTGATAATGCCTGAATTGATTCGGCAAGACTTCCATAATGCTCGTTGCGATGCTTCTCCACATTTTTTAGTTCCAGCTCATATCGATTCAGAACATCCTGCAAAGGCCGGATAATACCTTCCATCGCAGCATGGTGCTCGCCTAATTTTCCTTTCGTCTGTTCAACGATTCTTCCCAGATTTTCCTGCGCAAGTTGGAGAAAATTTTTATTCGAAGTTTCCAGAGCCGTGGCGGCATGAGCCTTAAAAGTCTCGATCATTTCATTGCGCATCAACGAAACCAGCTCTTTCTGTTCTTCGAGGTGCCGGCCTGTCTCATCCAATTTGGTGCTCATCGCCACATGCTGTCCTCTTTCCGTTTCAAGCTCCGCCCGCACCCTCTCCAGACTCCCTTCAGCCTGCATCAGTTGCGTTTTCAGTTGATCTGCATGCCCTTCGGCATACCTGGCCTTGCCTTCCAGTTCATTGAACCTTTCCGAAAATTCGAAATACATTTTGGAACGGATGGCATAACGAATGATAAATCCACCTGCCACGCCGCCGAGTACCAATCCTGTTACAAACAGCAAAACCTGCATCCTGCCTCCAAAAACTATTTCTGTAATTGAATATTCACCGGAGCAAGCTCCGGCGAATCTCCGATCCTTAAGTAAAATGTTTAAACATGATTCGCTCGCTTATCCCGTAGCAAGCTGCGAGGAATGCGCTCACTGCCGGATTCTTCTCTACTGGAATTTGAAACCTTGAGAAAGCAATTTCAAGCAGGCATCGACAACATCCGGATCATAAAGGATGCCGCGATTCTTTTTAATCTCTTCTATTGTCTTTTCTAAGCCAATAGTTGGACGGTATGGCCGGTGCGATGTCATGGATTCCACGACATCGGCAACAGCCAATATCCTCGCTTCTATCAGAATTTCATCACCCTTTAATCCCCTCGGATAACCGGATCCGTTATGCCTTTCATGGTGCTGATAAACGATCATGGCTACCGGCCAGGGGAAATCGATGCGCTTGAGAATGTCATAACTTACTTGCGGATGGGTTTTCATGATATCGTATTCGATCTCCGAGAGATGAACCGGTTTGCTGAGCATCTCCGCCGGTATGTATATTTTGCCGATGTCATGAATGACCGCTGCTGTATGGATCCCATTTATTTTCTCGGGATCGAGATTCATCTCCCGTGCAATCGCTACGGCCAGTTTATCGACAGCCTTTTGGTGACCAGCCGTATATGGATCTCTCGTTTCAACGATCATGGCTATGGTCTGAATGGTATCTTCCATGCTCCGCTTCAGGCGCTCATAACTCCGCTTCAGATTCGCTTCGGCAGCTTTCTGATCGGTGATGTCGTCATAAGTCACAATGATGTTTCTATTTGTCAAACCGGCGCCGATTCTTGCCCCGCTGGCCATACAAATGATATCCCTTCCGTCTTTCCGTCTGCATGGCAATTCCATTTTGTATGTTCTCTCTTTTTCAAGAGCAGTGTAAGCCAGCCTTCCTATTTCCTCATAGTCGCTATCTGTCCGGTATAATTTTCTGGTGCTTTTCCCGATCAATTCTTCCGGCTCCCATCCGAATACGCTTTTGCAGGACAGGTTGGCGAAAGTGATTATTCTTTCCCTAAGGCCCACCAAGGCAACTGGAATGGCATCCAGGATCGAACTCTCAACCGCTTTCAAAGAGGTAAGTTCCTGTTCAGCCTCCTTCTGTTCCGTAATATCCAGGTAATTTCCAAGTAAGGCCCTTCCACCCCGATATTCTATCCTGCTGACCGTTTCCATGATCCATCTGATAGAGCCGTCCTTCCCGACTATTCGGAATTGATAGGGAGCGTTCCTTTCTCCATCAATCATTTTACGACATTCTTCAATAGCTTTCTTCCTGTCTTCGGGGTGAATCAAATCACGCGGATTCATCCCTGTCACTTCCTTTTCATCATAGCCTGTGTACGTTCTGAATTGCCGGTTGGTAAAAATAATTCTTTCATGCTGAGATACATAGATGCCGACCGTAGAGGCATCGGCAAGTGCTTTGTACAACTCTTCTGCATGGATCTGTTCCGTTACATCCTCAAAGGTTTCGATTGAGCCCAGAACGGATCCTTTCTGATCTCTCAAGATCGCGCTGGTGAAATGGAGCCATTTTCCCTGCTTTCCGAAATGGGGAAAATAGTTTGTGACCTCGAATGCTTCTTCCAGTAAATCGGATTTTCGGAATGGACCAAGTATGGACGGTATGGAAGGATATGATTTCTTCAAATCCTCGATGCTCTCAATTGCTTCATCCACCAAAAGATCGGCAAGCGTGGGCCGTTTTTCGGCATAAAACAGTTTCCATTGATCATCGGTTCCGATCATGACATGCTCTTGGATACCGCTCAACCTATCCAAAGCCTTATTCCAATAGATGATCTTGTGGTTTTGATCAATGACGTACATGGCCACTGGAGAATTTCGAAGAACAGAGCGCAGCATCTGATCTCTTTGATCGCTTACTTCTTTCACTCGCGGGGATTTATTTTTTGATTGTTTTTCAGAGTCCGACTTCTTCATCACCTGTCATCTCCATCATTATCAAACGAACCCTATTTATTCTGAATCAGTTTCCTTTTAACCGCAAGAGTCTTTCGCACCTTTCAGTTTTTGAGTTCCTTCCAAATGACAGGACACATAATGACTGCTGCCACAATGCACCAGAACCGGTTGCATGTCCCTGCAAATGGGTATCCGTCTGGGACATCGGGGATAAAATGCACATCCATTGGTTGCACCTCCACTCAATACATCGACCGACGCTCTATTGATGGCTCGCTTACCGGCGGAAGATAGGGAGGGAATGGCAGCAAGTAAAGCATCGGTGTAGGGGTGAAGGGGGTGACAAAACAGTTCCTCTTTGGTTGCTATCTCGACAATTTTGCCCAGGTACATAACTGCAATCCGGTCACTTATGTGTCGGACTACGCCGAGATCATGGCTTACAAAAAGATAAGTCAAATCGTAATCCCTTTGCAGATCCATCATTAAATTCAGAATCTGTGCCTGGATAGATACATCCAGCGCGGAGACAGGCTCATCCGCCACGATAAGCTTTGGATTCAGTGCAATTGCCCTGGCGATCCCTATCCGCTGTCTCTGTCCGCCGCTGAATTCATGCGGGTACCGGTTCATCTGCTCGCGCGTAAGCCCTACTCTTTCCATTATCTCTGCAACTCTGGATTCTCTTTCCCAGCCTTTACAGAGATCGTGAATGCGGAGCGGCTCTCCAATCATCATGCCGGCGCTTTTTCTCGGATTCAGCGATGAATAGGGGTCCTGAAAAATGATCTGAACCACTCTTCGGAATGCTTTCAATTCCTTCCCGCTGAGGTTTTTTATATCCCGGTTTTCGAATCGGACCTCTCCAGCGGTAGGCGCTTCCAGCTTTGCAACGATTCTGCCCAGGGTTGTTTTTCCGCAGCCGCTCTCTCCAACCAGCCCTAAGGTTTCGCCCTTATGAATGATCAAATCGACTTCATCCACAGCCTTCACTACATTATCCGAAGAAGACGATTCGCCTGCTTTGGAAAAAATCCCCCTGCGAATCGGGAAATATTTTGTAATTTTTTTTATTTCCAGAAGAGGAATCTTTAAGTTTTCTGAATTCATTCTTTCCAGCACCTGACCAAGTGATCTTGTCCGACCTTTCGTGTTTCAGGTTCCGCTTTCCTGCATATTTCCATGACATGCGAACATCTGTTCTGAAAAGAGCATCCAACCGGCAGCTCATAAAGATTCGGGACAGAGCCCGGAATCACCCTGAGTCTTTTCATTTCCAGTTGATGCTTCTCAAAGCCGGGTATGGAATCCATCAGACCGATCGTATACGGATGGGCGGGAGTCGAAAACAGGTCAGCGGTTCGACAGTATTCAACCAGCTTTCCGGCATACATGACGCCCACGAACTGGGCGGATTCGGCTATGACGCCGAGGTCGTGGGTAATAATCACCACAGATGCGGATAGCTGCTTTTTCAAATCATTGAGCAATTCCAGAATCTGTGCCTGGATCGTAACGTCAAGCGCCGTTGTCGGCTCATCTGCCAGAATCAATTGCGGGTTGCACGCGAGAGCCATCGCAATCATGACCCGCTGCCGCATACCGCCGCTCATTTGATGCGGATAATGTGTGATTCTGCTTTCCGGAGAAGGCATTCCCGTTTTTCGAAGCATATCGATGGCGTGCGACAGGGCGTCTTTGGGATTCAATCCAAGATGAAGCCGGATGGCCTCGGTTATCTGATCCCCGATTCGGATAACCGGGTTCAAAGCCGTCATGGGCTCCTGGAAAATCATGGAAATATCCCTTC
>DHHG01000170.1 GCA_002403175.1 Syntrophaceae bacterium UBA4778
CCCAACTGTTACGGCATCCCATCGTGCCCGCATAGACCAGAAGATCGGGTTTGTAATACTTGGCGATAGCCTTACAATCGTCCAGCCACTGGGTAGGGGCATCATAGGGACCCCGCATCTGTTTGTTCATGGCCCTGCGGGAATTGATATCGGCACACGCCTGCAAACAGGATTCCAGGGTGGAGGTGTCTATTCGATATGACTCCTCTGGCACATCTTTCCCAAAAGGCACCCCCGTCTGCCACCAATAGTAAACGATGCAGGGGATAAGACTCATATCGTTTGCCATAACCCAATCCCAGAATTGGACATCTATCGAATAGTGCTCGATGTAGAACATCATCAATCGCGTGCGTTCTTTTCCCGAGTAAGTGCCGGCCTTTCCTTCCGCTGCGAGCTTTTTGCAATCATCCACCATAGCCTGGTAAAGGTCGGTCGTACATTTGAACCCGGGCATAATGATAACGGCAAAATAGGCAAACAGATGATAGATCGCCGGAACGGGGCTGGGCCTGAGCATGGTCAATTCCAGAAGCTCATTGATGAGCTCATCCTGCTTTTGCTTTTCCTGAAGGTTCGCCCTGAGCCTGTTCAGGTTGATTTTTTCTCCCACAATCTCTTCAATATTGGCGACCAGGGTTTTCATATCCTTGAGATGAAATGCATCTACCTTTTCATCCACCAGTTTGGCAGGGGTGTCGAGCAAAAACAGGGGAACGTCCTCATACTCTGCATAAAACTGAATAGCATTTGCATTGGTATCACATGGACCGCATGATCCCAGAACGACAAAATCGGGTTTCTCGCAAAGCCCTGCAAGGATGGCCCCGACATGTCCGCGTTGCGCGGCGCAAGAGGTTTCCGTCATCCCCAGTTCACAGGAATAATCATAATATTCCGAACTACCCTGCCGGAAAACGATATTGGCCAGTGCGGTCATCGGCTCGGCCCATACAGGGACCAGATTGTCGAATCCATAAAAAACATCTTTGCCCGCCAGAAATGTGCTGAGGACGATTTTTTTTCCTTCCTTGCGAGCGTTCATGAGATTGCTCGCGTATTCATCAGCCACCTTGAAGAGAAGCTCTCCTGTTTTTCCGAATCTCGCGGCGCAACTGAGGAGCGGGTAAAAACTCGGAACAACTTTTAAAAGACCATCCAATTCCTTCTTTGTACCGTTGCCAAGCTTCGCTGCAGCCCCAAAAACAGACCACAGCATCCAGTCCATATTGTATTCTTTTGTTTTCCTTTTCATAATTTGCTCCTCCCCCTCAAGCGGTAAAGTTGAGAGTCGCACCGCTTGCGATTCGCTTGCTGTATGTTGTTGCCCTTTCCTTAAGAATGGCCAGATCCGTTTTTCGTATTATATAATCAAAAACCGCAACAGCATGGGCCGGGAAAAGGGTAATCGCATCAATCGCCCGCTGTCTTTCAGCTACGAGTCTGGTATCATCCAGCGCTATATCACGGAGTACATTCAATGCATTCATTGTATTGTCTTGACACATTTTCTACCTCCCGTTTTTCTGTTATTTTCCATCCCTCTTACATAACAGCTGATCGAGGGACTCTTACTGCCGGATATCAGAACGGCATAGGGTTCCATTCTTTGGGTTGTGTTATACATAGGGTGTATTTAGCGTTATTCTCGTGGAGGGACGAGAAATAACTTAACTCTTAAATGGATACCGCTCCTGATCTCCGACAATGAAGAGCCCCCTCGGATCAATCACTCGATTCTTTCAAGCAGCGCATCGACACGCAGCCTGATTCTTCCCGTCTCGCTCAGAGGCCCATACTCTCTCTCCAGTTTCATACAGGGTATTCCCTTGGCCTCCAGGTCCCGTTCAATCACGCTGTTCTCCGATCCATGCAGATCGCAGAACCTGACATTCTGCAATATGACTCCTTGCACAGATGTCTTCGCTGCAAGCTTCGACATGTACGCAAACCGGTCTTTGTAGGCCCCGTACATGCGCGGACAGATATTGTAATTCATATAGGTCGTGGCGAGGGCGTGGACCGGATCGCCTTTTTCATCCACAAGTTCCGAGAATGAACGAGACCCGTAGCAGACGGTGTCGGCAACGACGATCGACCCGTTCTCCTCGACGAGATGGATAAAATCAACATCGTCGTTTGCGCTTCCAATCAGCATGATCCGCTTTTTGCCATCCGACACAGAGGGCGCCTTTTCCAGATCAGCAATCAGCTCCTTGAGCATGGTATTGTATTGCTCGGGAGGGATCACCTTTCCGGCAATCAGAACCGCCATCGCATCCGCTCCGCTGATGGGAATCTCTTTGCTGGATCGCAGCGCTTCGAGCTTCTGCAGCAGCAATCTGCTTTCATTGTAAACTTTGATCGAATCCCTCAGCTTCTGCTCCGTAACCTTGACCCCGAAATGCGCTTCCAGCTTCTTGATGAAATCCTTCATCTCCTCAGCATAAAAATCGATGCTGTAATCGTTCGCTCTGTGCGGAACGGGGACGTACTCAAAAAATCGCGGCAGGACCCCAGGGAAATCCTCGTTCGCTTTCCTCCAGGTATCATAGAGCCGCCGCATGGAATCGCAGCCGTTGCCGACGACGGCTCCATCCAGGAACTTATAATCCCCTTGTCCTGCGACTTGAACAAAGCACTTGGGAACACTGCAGTTCACTGGACCAAAATACGTATCACCGATGGACAGGGAGGTGGTGCCGA
>DHHG01000115.1 GCA_002403175.1 Syntrophaceae bacterium UBA4778
AACATTTATTTATGAGGCAACAGGGCTGCCAAGGAGGCTCATGTGTCTTTGACACGAGAATATATATCTGATAATCAAAAATTCACCTAAATCAAATAGTATGATGGGAGATAAAATGAAGTCTGAAGGCAGACCATTGGGAATTATATCAGGAACAATCAGTCTGGATCAGTTGGACCATAACAATTCAAAAAAAATTCTTTATGAAACAGATTTTGGGAAAGTCTCATTGTCCGTTTCTGATGAAGTCATTCTAATACATAGGCATGGTATTGATCCGGATAATCATATTCTGCCCCATGCTATCAATCACAGGGCCAATTTTTCTGCTTTCAAGCAACTGGGGGTTTCTTCTGTAATTGGGGTCCATTCAACCGGCTCACTCAAAGTTGCTTTGAAGCCCGGTATGATGGTTGTTCCGGATGATTTCATCTGCCTGGTAAATATGCAGAGCATATTTACCAACAAAGCTTTCCATATCACTCCTTCACTCAACGACACGGTTAGGCACAACTTACTAAATATAATTCGGAAAAATGGAGCTGATGTCGTCGATGGTGGCGTTTATTGGCAAATGCCTGGCCCACGCCTTGAGACCAAAGCCGAAATTCGTCTTATTTCTCAATTTGCCGATTTAGTCGGAATGACTATGGCCAGTGAGGCTGTTGCAGCAAATGAATTGGATCTACCATTTGCATCTCTATGTTCGGTCGATAATTATGCAAACGGAGTGGTTGAGCAGCAGCTCAGTCATATGGACATCAACACCAATGCTCGTAAGAATCAGTCTCTGATAATTGAAATTTTAAGAACTTACATTCAGGATGATACAAAAAAGGACTAACTGAAAAACTAAAAAACTTATACTTACTCTGACAAATTATCAATTATTGCGTCCCTAAAATAAATCTCGTAAATTGAAAAAAAGGCTTCCAAAAAATGTAATGGAAAGGGAGGGAGTATGTCAGAGAATGTAAGGCGTGGAAAAAGGTACAAAAAAACTGACAAGGCTGATTTAAGAAAAAAACTAACTCCATTGCAATATGAAGTAACCCAGGAACAAGGAACAGAACGCCCTTTCAACAACGAATACTGGAATGAAAAGCGGGAAGGAATTTACGTTGATGTTGTTTCGGGAGAACCTCTTTTTAGTTCTCAGGATAAATTTGAATCAAAATCCGGGTGGCCAAGTTTCTCAAAACCAATCGAGCAGGAAAATATTAAAGAGAAAGAGGACCTCAGCCATGGAATGAGAAGAACTGAAGTCAGAAGCAAATTCGGTGATTCTCATTTAGGCCATCTCTTTGACGATGGGCCAAAACCAACAGGAATGAGATATTGTATAAATTCTGCGTCATTGCGCTTCATTCCTAAGGACAAGCTTGAACAAGAGGGGTATGGTGAGTACCTAAATATTTTTGAATAAAATGTCCCTTATAGGATGGAATTGCGTTATTTAGCCCGTTTCAATCCAAGGGAATCATATATCTTCAGAGTCGCCTTGGACTGATTTAATGTGTAGAAGTGTATGCCTCTGACCTTGTTATCCAGAAGATCCAGAACCTGCTCGGCAGCCCAGTGAATACCGATTTTTTCAAAATCCTCATCATTTTCAGCTCTTTGTAGAGCACGCAAAAGGCGCGCAGGATATCGCATCCCGCTGGCCAAATCGGCCATACGGATGAGATTTTGTCGTGATGTGATGGGCATAATCCCGGCCAAGATAGGAACATGAATCCCAGCGATTTCGCAACGCTCACAGAAATCATAAAAATCTCTATTATTAAAAAAAAGCTGGGTACAAATGTAATCGGCTCCTGAATCCACTTTCTTTTTAAGATTGTCTATTTCATTAAGCCTGTTCGGCGTTTCTGGATGCCCCTCGGGATATCCGGCAACACCTAAACTTAGGGCAGGAAAGTTCTTTTTTATAAAGGAAACCAGCTCAGAGGCGTATTGAAACCCTTTCGACCCGGAAAAAATGGGGGCAGGAACTTTTGGCTGATCACCTCTAAGGGCCATTATATTCTGAATGCCTCTTTCGCTGTACTTCTCCAGAATTTTATAAATTTCGTCTCTGGAAGATCCGATACAGGTTAAATGCGAAACAACGGTAAGATCTGTCTCATTCTGAAGGCGAATAACAAGATCATGCGTTAGTTCGCGCGTCGATCCCCCGGCACCGTAAGTAACACTCACATAGGATGGTTTTAATGCGATCAGATTACTGATCGTTACAAACAGATGCTCTGATGTTCTATCATCCTTTGGCGGAAAAAACTCAAAACTAAACGTTGTTTTTTCCTTATCCAGAATTTCCTTAAGGTGCATTGATGCTCCCATTAATCCCTATTATATTGAAATATTAAACAAATAACCCTTTCAAAATGAAAGAATAATCCAGCTTAAATTCATAAATTTATAATTTCGATTATCAAAATGCATTCAGCTGGCAATTGGATATCTTTAGTTTAAGAGCCTCACAGGCCCCGGCGATTTTTATTTTTGGAATTTTGAATAGTTTCGCCAATTCCCAGGCAGCTGCGCAGGGCAGACGGTTGTCTATCGATTTATCCAGAATCGCTTGCTGTAATTCTTTGTCAATATTTTCCTCTGCTTTGGTAATTTTACTAATCGGCGTATTTCCAAAAAGGCCTAATTGGCACTTTGAAATACGAATTTCAAGCATGTCAATCGTGAAGCCAATTTCTTCTGTAGGAACATTCATTTCCTCCGCGATCATAATGGCCGAAGCACAGGGAATAACACCGTAATCTGCCTTGTCTTTAACAGCCTTCACTAACAAGGGATTGGTTGTCCTTCCCGAAGGATACTTTTCAGCGTATTTTCCTTTATTTGCTCGAGTCATATGTCATCCTTTTATAATTCAGAAATTTCCTTGGAATCCAGCATGTTAAAACCGCTTTCTTTAATTAAAAGCTGAGTTTTCTCCAATTGCTCGGATTCGACATTAACGATAAATACGGCAGAATGAGATCTCTCAAGAACAAAACCGTATGCATTATTTATATTTATGCCATTTTCCTGTAGAATTTTCATAAATTTATTCAAGCCCCCGGGTTTATCATCAATAAGAACGGCAATTACATCCCTGAGGGTTACCATAATTCCATCAGCAGACAGTACTTTATAAGCATCGTCTGGTCTATCTACAATCAGGCTTATGACACCAAATGTATCAGAGGTTGAAATAGTCGTTGCGCGGATATTAATTTGATGATTTGCCAGAATTGAAGTGACTCTGGCCAAGCTACCAGGTTTATCCTCAGCAAATATGGACAACTGCTGAACTGTCATGAATTCCTCCGCATTAAATTACTTAATGCATTTTGATAGATTGCTTCCTAATACTTCTACAGATAAATTCCCTTTCCATAATAAATATGGTGAATTAATTAGCATAATTATCATCTAATTTTCTCTTTTGTACAATTTGAAATGCAAATTTTCAAGTTAAAAATAGAATATTGATTGCTAAGAATCTGTTTGACCTTGGAATACATTCATTGTAATTTTTCAAGTTCTGAAAGAAATCATCTATTTTGAAATTTGGTAATAAAAATGATAAAAAAGAACGAAATAACAGGTATCATCCTTTGTGGCGGCAAAAGCTCGAGGATGGGAGTCAATAAGGCACTATTGGAATATCAGGGAGTACGCCTGATTGAAAGTATCTTGAAATTACATCAGGAACTGTTTGACGAGGTGATCCTTGTTACCAAGACCCCTCTAGACTATGCCTACCTTGATGCTGAAATTGTCTCCGACATTATTCCGGGCAGAGGTGCAATCAGCGGGATTTACACCGGATTGTTTTATGCTTCCCATGAACATTCGTTTATATGCGCATGTGACATGCCGTTTTTGGATAAAGAATTTATTGAGTACATGCTTCAACGCTTGGATTCATATGATATCGTTGTTCCGAGATCGCGGGATGGACGTCAGCCCCTCCATGCCCTATATTCCAAAAAATGCCTCCGGAACATTGAAGAGCAAATAAAAAACAATTTTTTTAAAATCGATTATCTCTATAAGAGCACGAAAATCTTAGAAATTGATCCAAAAGATATCGATGCCCATATTCACTGTGATCGGGAACGGATTTTCTTTAACGTGAATACAAAAAAGGATTGGAAGGAAATTTCCGAAAAATTTTAAATTCGATATGAGAGAAAGTATCAACTCTAGAAAAATTAATTTAAAACTGGCCCAGAATCGCAAGTATATTTTGCTTGGAGCGATTTCCATTCAACTGTGCCTGGGAGTGATTAATGCCTGGCCCAGTCTTTTACTAAAACTTGTAGGTTCCGGCAATTTCGCCTTTACAACAATTCAGACTGAATGGATATATTTTGCCGGTATGATTTCGTTCGCATTAGCAGGAGTTTTTTCCGGACGTATGATGCAATGGTTTAGCTCAAGAAAAATTGCCGTTATAAGCGGTATAATGCTTGGATCGGGATATATTCTGGGTGGATTATTGGGTACTACTTTCGCTACTCAATTACTATTTACAGGAATAATGGGGGGGATGGGAATCGGGTTGGGGTTTGTTACCTCGTTAGTTTTAACCATCAGATGGTTTCCTGATCTGAAGGGATTTTGTACTGGTTTGGTATCTGCGGGCTTCGCTTTAGGAGCTTTTATCTGGGTGAAGGCAGCTACTTGGGTAAACCTGATCAGTATATTCAGCCTGGATGGATTACGAAGTGTTTTTATTTTATATGGATTTATTTTTTTGATTCTAATTACATTTACTGCATTTTTTCTTAATGATCCCCCTCCGGATTTTCATCCTCCAGGCTGGACGGCAGCGGCTATACCTGGAAATGCTTCCGGAATGATTAACTTTGAAGCAAATGAAATGTTGAAGTTACCGCAATTTGCTATCATTTCCATGTCTTTTTTCTTTTCTGTTTCAGTCGGGCTGATTGTTATTAAAAATCTAGGTTTGTTCGGGACACAAGCGTTGAAAGCTGCAGGTCTCGAATTGCCCCTTGCCGTTGAGGTCGCTGGATGGGCCATGGCCTTGGTTATTCTCCTGAGTGTTTTAGGAATAATCGGATGGGGTTACATATCAGATATGATCGGTCGAAAAATGTCCATCTGTTTCATGTCCTTATTGCAAGGCATGGTCTTGATCCTATTTTACACAATGGGAGGTGAACCAAAGTTTTACATTCTGGGTGCATGCGTTATAGGTTTCAATTTCGGTGGTAATCTACCTCTTTTTACTTCCATAACAGCGGACTATTTCGGCGACAAGAGTATGAGAACGAATTACGCTTATGTTTTGGCGTCTTATTGTCTCGCCAATGTAATTGGGCTATTCATTGCCAATTATTTAAGCATGAAAGCAACCTCATCCAGCTTATCATTCTGGCTGTGGCCCCTTGAAATTGCCGGGATGCTCTGTCTCATTCTTGCCGGGGCAGTATTTATGATGAAATCGCCATTGAAGAGATAAGAAATTCACTATTCCAAAAATCCGTGGATTCCTATAACTCTGGCCTCAGAACAAGGGCCGTTCTTGTAGGAAGATACAAGCTTATAAAATTCAATCCGTTTTCCTGTATGGTAAAAAACGTCTGATCCGGGCTCACTCGATTAAAACCGCCATAAATTCCTGAATCAGTGTCCAATTCAATATGGTAAGCTCCAGGAGCCAGACAGATTTTATAGTTTACGTGGGAACGGGTAGGATGAAAATTGAATATGAAAAACAAACCCGAACGTTCGAAGGCAATAACATTGTCTCTCTGAATCTCGAAAATAAGATTGGGAGTAGTGTATCCGATCAGACGAGACCTTTTAGCCAATTCAATCATATCGTGATCGAACCGGACCAGATATTGATATCGGAGGTCGGCATCATCGGCAAGGTGCCATTGTCGACGGGCATAAAAATACGACCAGTTATTACCCTCCCGGGGAAAATCAATCCATTCAGGATGACCAAATTCATTACCCATAAAATTTAAATAACCTGCATCGGACGTCGCCAGCGTCATAAGACGGATCAGCTTGTGAAGTGCGATTCCTCTATCTACTTTCCAGTTCTCATCACCTATTCGCATGTGATCATACATTTCAGAATCGATCAGCCTGAATATTAAAGTCTGATCGCCAACCAGAGCCTGATCATGCGATTCAGCATAGCTGATTGTCCTCTCATCTTTTCGTCGGTTATTCAGTTCAAACCACAGATGTCCCAGCGGCCAGTTCTCATCGGGAAGCTCCTTCACGATTTTAATCCAGAGGTCAGGAACACCCATCGCGAACCGAAAATCAAACCCGATTCCGCCTTCAGTCACAGGAACTGCCAGGGTCGGCATTCCGCTTACATCTTCCGCAATCGTAACGGCATCAGGTTGAATAGCATGTACGAGCTTGTTGGCGAGAGCAAGATAAACAAGTGCATCTTCGTCTACATCATTTCCGTAATAATCATCATATGACGTGAATGCTTTTTTCAGTCCATGATGAAGATAAAGCATGCTGGTAACTCCATCAAAACGAAAACCATCAAAGTGGTATTCATCCATCCAGAATCGGCAATTAGAAAGAAGGAAATGAAGCACTTGATATTTGCCATAATCAAAACATCTTGAATTCCAGGCCTGATGCAGACCGCGATCGCCGCAATGGAAATATTGATAGGATGTTCCATCAAAACGGCTGAGTCCCTCCACTTCATTCGGTGCAGCATGAGAATGGATCAAATCCATAAATACAAGCATTCCAGCTTTATGAGCCGCATCAATCAATTCTTTCAGGTCCTCCGGAGTACCAAAACGGGATGATGCAGCAAAGAAGCTGGATACCTGGTAACCGAAAGATCCATAATATGGATGTTCCTGAATGGCCATCAACTGAATCGCGTTGTACCCGGCGTGAACAATTCTTGGGAGTACCTTTTCCTTGAATTCCCGGTAAGTACCGAGTCTCGCTTCTTCCTGAGCCATACCGATGTGAGCTTCATAAATTAAGAGCGGCAGGGTGGGGGACGGAGGGGGGGCATTCATCCAATAATAAGGTTCCGAAATCTGCCATACCTGCGCATTAAATATTTTCGTTGATTCGTCCTGCACGACGCGTCTGGCGTATGCGGGTATTCTGTCCCCTTCGCCTCCCGGCCAGTGGACCCGTAACCGATAGAGATCCCCGTGTTTAATTTTATCGGCTGGCAGAGAAATCTGCCAAACACCTTCGTCGTTAATTCTCGCCAGATTAAAATCATTATTTTCCTGCCAATCGGTCATGTCTCCAATTAAAAAAACTTTAGAGGCATTGGGAGCCCATTCACGAAATATCCACTCACCATTTCTGAAATGCAGGCCAAAATATTCATGTCCCTGAGCAAAATCGGAAAGGGACCTGCGACCTGAAATTAATTTCTCCTCCGTTTCCAATATATGCTTCAGTCGACGACTGAGCACATCCGTATATGGAATGAGAAACGGATCTCTTTCGGTCAACAATTTAACGGTATCATTTATCCAATGGTTATTTTGGTCCACTGATATCTCCAGACAATGAAAGATCGGAAGGTAACTTACGGTCTTAAAAAAATGGTTTATGGCCGCAACATTATTTGAGAAATTTGTTTGGATTTAATAAAAAGAAATTAAAATTATCTTATTTGGAAATCTGCGAATATTTCCTTTGGTTCATCCCATGTAACTTCTAAATTAGTTACACGGGCTAAACTTGGTCCTGATTGACACCAGTCGAGCATGGAGCGGATCGCGTGCCCCTGTCCGATAAAAACAGCTTCAACACCTCCGGACGCCAGATTTCTAACCCAACCTTTTAAGCCAAGCGAATCTGCTTTTTGCTTTGTTTGAGCACGGAAAAAAACTCCCTGTACCCGTCCGTATATAATTACATGGGCTTGTCTTGACATCGACCTCGAGTCTCATTCACTTCAGCAGAGATATAAATTCCTCTTCACTAAGAACCGTTATGCCCATAGATCTTGCTTTATCGAGTTTGGAACCGGCCTCTTCCCCTGCCACGACATAATCCGTTTTTTTAGAAACCGCTTCGGATACTTCCGCCCCAATCGCCTCTACAGCTGACTTGGCCTCCGATCTTGTAAATTTTTTTAGAGTACCAGTGAATACAATAGTCTTCCCAGACAGCTTGTTACTCTTTTTCAAATCAGTCACGTGGGGCTCAATAGCGGCGGTGAAGAGCTTTTCAATAACACGGCAGTTAGCCGGTTCCTGAAAAAATTTGGAGATGCTAAATGCGATTATGGGACCGATTCCTTCGATCTCTGCCAGCTCCGATTCCGAAGCGCAGGCAATGGCATTGAATTCCTTAAAATGTCTGACAAGGAGTTTGGCAACGTGTTCTCCTACATGGGGGATGCCAAGGGAAACGATAAATTTGTCCATAGCAGGTTTTTTTGAACGTTCGATCGCCGAAAGGATATTTGAGGCGGACTTCTCGGCAAGGCGCTCCATTTTCAGGAGATCCTCCATCCTTAAATAATAAATATCGGCGGGATCGGTTATGGTTTTGGTGTCTACCAGTTGGGAAACGAGTTTCTCTCCCATACCCTCAATATCCATAGCCCCCCGTGAGACAAAATGGCGAATATGCTCCTTTATCTGTGCAGGACAGGCGATATCGATACATCTGTGAGCGGCTTCACCTTCCAGTCTTATTACCATGGAACCACAAACAGGACAGCGATCGGGTATCCTGAAAACGTTCTCACTTCCTTTACGTTTCGAAGTAATAACAGATACAATTTCAGGTATGACATCTCCCGCTCTTTGCACAACAACGGTGTCTCCGATACGAACATCTTTTCGGTCGATCTCGTCTTGATTATGCAAACTTGCACGACTTACAGTAACCCCTCCTACTCTGACGGGCTTCATCAAAGCTACTGGAGTCAATGCACCGGTTCGACCCACACTGACAATAATGTCCTCAATAATAGTGGTCTCCTGAATTGCGGGAAATTTACAGGCAATTGCCCAACGAGGGCTTCTGGAAACGGTTCCCAATTGATTTTGGAATTCAAGATTATCGACCTTAATAACTACTCCGTCTATTTCATAAGGCAGCGTTGCCCGTAATTCCATAATCTGACGATAATACGTCATGCATTGGTCGATGTTTTCCGCTCTACGGACATGCTCGTTAACATTGAATCCCCATTTTTTAAGGACCTGAAGAATTTCCCAATGGCTTGAAAGGGCAATTCCTCTGACTTCTCCAATTCCGTAACAGAAAATAGCAAGCCGTCTTCGTGCCGTGATTCTCGAATCCAATTGCCTTAAAGATCCTGCTGCTGCGTTGCGCGGATTCGCAAAAAGAGATTCTCCTTCGCGTTCACGTCTACGATTGAGTTGCTTGAAGTCTTCAATATTAATATATATTTCCCCTCGAATTTCCATACGTTCCGGAATCGGAAGCCCGCTTTCCTTATGAATTTTCATCGGAATTGAATAAATGGTTTTTAAGTTCTGGGTAATGTCTTCACCAATAAATCCATCTCCCCGCGTAGCACCCACTGTAAAGACACCATTTTCATAAATGAGGTTCACAGCCACACCATCTATTTTTGGCTCCGTGACATATGTGATCTCATTAGGACCGGTAAGGCTGCGTTTCAATCTGGTTGCAAAGCTTTCTATTTCTTTTTCTGAAAAGGCATTCGCAAGACTAAGCATCGGAGAGGGATGTGAGACGGTGTGAAACTTATCCAAAGGTGGAGCGCCGATTCTTTGGGTAGGAGAATCCGAAATATCTATGTAATCGGCCCACTGTGTTTCAAGATCAATTAATTCTTCAAGAAGTCGATCATATTCAGCGTCCGAAATTTCGGGGTTATCTAGTTGGTAATAAAGTTTATTGTGGTGATCTATTTCCTTCCTGAGATCTCGGATTCTGATAAGGGAACTTTCTTTATCCATTACTTGACCAATTTCAAGACGGGCTTTGATTTTACTAGCTTTTTCTTGGTGGGATCCGATGATTTGTTTTTTTTCAGTAACAAATAATCATTGAAGATCTGATTCTTTACCCGCACAGCATTAATAATGAAGAAAACGATGACAGATTGCTCCCATTCCTTTGTCGTATCGAACTGCTCCATTTTTGTTTTATATTTATCCCACAATCCGGAAAGAGAAGCCTCATCCAAAGCCAATATCTTTTCTGCTATTCGTTCCAACGTGCCTTCGATCATAGAAATCTCCTTAAAAAAACAAAATTTATATTAATTTTTCCAAATTTAAAAGTCAAATTGAAACAAATATGGTTTTCAATAATCCCATTCGTATTCAAACCAACATATCCAAATAGCTCTTGTTTTTTTATTGGAGGCAGATATAATTTTTACGTAAAAATACTTGGTTTATTAATACAAATAATGTAAACAGGAAATCTGAGCATAGTGGAATGAAATGGATATTATTTTTGCACATGGCAGAATGGATTATATAAAAGGCCGAAAACCTGAAGGGTGTGTCTTTTGCGAGCAGTCAATCAGAGATGAAAACTTGGTTCTTTATGAAAACAACTATGTTTTTATCTCTCTGAATAAGTATCCATATAATACGGGACATCTCCTTATTGTTCCTCGCAGGCATATAGCCGAATTTTCTGATCTGTCAACTGAAGAACGTTTTGGTATGTTTGATGCTCTTGGAATATCCATCGAAATTCTGAAAGAATATCTAAAACCTGAGGGATTCAATACTGGGATGAATATCGGAAAGGCGGGAGGTGCAGGCATTGCAGATCACCTTCATATGCATATTGTTCCACGGTGGAGTGGGGATACCAATTTTATGACTTGTGTGGCAGAGACCAGGATAGCCCCGGAAGAGATAAGTGTAACCTGTCAAAATTTAAAAAAATATTTTGATAAATTTAAACAGGGGTGAGCTGTATGAGATTTTTATCGGTCATAACCGTAATGGCTATTATTTTTTTTGGAATCACTTTCTCCATGCAAAACCTATCTCCTGTAACTTTGGTTTACTATGATTTATTTAACATTCAAATTCCTGCTTATCTGATAATATTTGTCTCTCTTTTTACCGGGATTATTCTTTCAGGTATGATAGGTCTTTTTGAGAGGATAAAGCTCTCCAGGAAACTTTCACGGTTAAAAAAAGAGATTAGATCACTCGAATCGGAGATTTACGAAATAAGAAAGTTACAGATTCAGAGTGAAGGTGGCCCGGCAATTAAGAAGGAATACCTTTCGTAAAATTTTATTATCAAAACACAATCTTTTCTTTGATATTCTATTCCCAAAAATATCTTCTCAGATTCCGATTCATCCTTATTAAAAATAAAATTTCTGGTCGATAAAACCATGTGGCGTTTGTCGCGATGGCTCAGAATTTTAGGCTATGATTCAAAGAATTATCCCGATGTTGCGGGTCGTGATTTTTTGAATGCAGCCTGGAATGAGGGGAGGATTGCCCTTACCAGAAAAAGTGAGTCGAAAAAACGAAATTATCGGGGTGAGCTCATTGTAGTAGAAGAGGATCGCATTGAAAATCAGTTCGCATATTTATACAATATTCTTCCTTTAAATCCGAATCCTGATTTGTTCTTTTCAAGATGTCTGAACTGTAATGTTCTACTTGAAACCATTGAAAAAGAAAAAATCAAGCTATCCGTTCCTGAATACGTATATTCAACACAGAAAGAGTTCAAACGATGTTCGAGTTGTGGAAAAATTTATTGGGCGGGAACGCATAGAGAAAGGGCATTGGAGTTTATCAGACGGCACATTCCGTCGGATCGCCCTGAATCTTTTCGATAGCATGTTTGAGAGCAGGGAGAACAACAGCTAATCCTTCACGAACTGCTTTAGGGCTACCTGGAAGATTAATAATCAGAGAGCATCCTCGAATTCCCACGACAGCCCGTGAAATCATTGCATGTGGAGTCACTTGAAGCCCCTTGAGACGCATAGCTTCTGCCATGCCGGGGACTTCCTTGTCTATTACTTCCAGAGTAGCATCGGGTGTTACATCGCGAGGACCGACACCCGTGCCTCCTGTCGTAACAATAAGGTCCAGTTTTGCATTATCGGAAAAATCGATGAGTTCCTTTTTTATTTCGGGGATTTCATCCGGTATGATCACGTATTTCGATACTTCAATGGAAATAGATTCCAGAAGCTTTCTTATTTCCATTCCGCTCAGGTCTTCCCGCTCTCCGCGGGAACCTTTATCGCTTACTGTTATTATACCAGCCCTGATCTCGCTCAAAAGGCCTCCTTTATTCCTCTTCCTTTTTCGCCGCAGCAATAATCTTTTCCGCCAGGAAGGGTGGTACCTCTTCATAATGGGAATGAGTATAGGTAAAGGTTCCCCGGCCGCTCGTAATTGAACGCAAATCGGGCGCATATGACAAGACTTCGGCCAGAGGCACTAGCCCTTTTATAATCTGATGGGAACCTTTCGTTTCCATTCCCAATACCCTTCCGCGACGACCGTTCAGATCCCCGATTACATCACCCATATACTCTTCGGGTATTTCGATATCAATATTGACGATCGGTTCCAGAAGGGTAGGTTGGCATTCCAGAATACCTTTTTTAAAGCCCATTGATCCTGCAATCTTGAAAGCCATTTCTGAAGAATCAACGGTGTGATAAGAACCGAAAACCAGGGAAACCCTGACATCAACAACCGGGTATCCGGCAACTACACCTTCATTCATGGCTTCAACAATACCTTTTTCAACGGCAGGAATATATTGCCTCGGGATTACACCACCGACAATCTTGTCCACAAATTCAAAACCGCCGCCCCTTGGAAGAGGTTCTATTTCCAGCCACGTATCGCCGAATTGTCCACGGCCACCTGATTGTTTTTTATATTTACCCTGAACCTTGGTTTTTCCCTTGATCGTTTCCTTATAAGGTACTTTAGGTATGCTGAGCGCCACGTCGACACCAAACTTTCTCTTCAAGCGCTCGACTGCAACTTCGATATGAACCTGACCCATACCGGAGAGAATGATTTCCTTCGTCTGCTCGTTGCGATTAACACTGATTGATGGATCCTCTTCGATCAATCTATGAAGAGATGACATGATTTTTTCTTCATCCCCTTTTGTTTTTGGTTGAACGGCAAAAGACATAATAGGCGGAATGGCTGCGATCTTTTCAAAGATAATCGGGGCTTTTTCGTCACAGATGGTATCACCCGTCGTTGTCTCTTTCAGCTTTGCTACCGCGGCAATATCTCCGGCAACAAGCACTTCCGCAGGTTTTTGCGTCTTGCCTTCAAGATAGAAAAAATTTCCGAACCGCTCAGATATCCTACGATTCGTATTGTAAAAATTAAAATCAGAGGTTACCGAACCGGAGAAAACTCTGAAAAGGGTCAATTTGCCGGCATAAGGATCAGCAAATGTTTTAAAAACAAACGCAGAGAACGGGTCCTTAACGTCAGGCTTCCTCTCAACCTTTTCGTCCTTGCCGGGGATCGTTCCGCTCACCGCTCCGCGGTCGAGGGGTGATGGCATACAGGCCACAATTAAGTCCATAAGAGGACGGATTCCGATCGTCTTTAACGCGGATCCGCAAATCACTGGAATGAGATCGCCAGCAACCACGGCACGTCGCAAACCAGATTTCAGCTCGTCAAGGCTGAGTTCTCCGGCTTCGAGGTACTTATCCATGAGTGCCTCATCTCCTTCTGCAATGTCCTCGACCATAGAATCCCTGTAACTTTTTGCATTTTCAGCCATATCAGCCGGAATCTCGGTCATTTTGAATGCCCCTTTGCTTCCTTCAAAGATCAGGGCCTTCATGCTAAGGAGATCAATAAGACCGGTAAAGGACTCTTCAGCACCGATTGGTAAAAAAAGAGGCGTTGCTTTTTTACCAAGCTTCTTCTTCACGCTATCCACGACACGGAAAAAATCAGCCCGCTCCCGATCCATCTTATTTACAAAAATCATGCGGGGGAGTGAAAACTCATCTGCATATTCCCAAACCTTTTCAGTCTGAAATTCGATTCCCCCTACTGCATCAACAACAACCAAAGCGGAATCAACAACGTGCATAACATTGATAGTGTCCGTCGCAAAATTTGCATCACCCGGGGTATCAATGATATTTACTTTATGCTTATCCCAGTCAAAGAAGCTCGCAGCGGCACTAATCGATATATGTCTTTTCTGCTCTTCAGGTTCGAAATCGAGAGATGACGTCCCCTCATCGACACGGCCCAGACGATCCGTTTTCCCAGAAACGTAAAGAAATGCTTCACCAAGTGAAGTTTTTCCTGTTGCTCCATGTCCAACGACAGCAATATTTCTAAGAGTAGAAGGTTCATATTTTGCCATAGGAACTCCTTTTTTTTCCGTAAGGAAAATCAGTTATTTTGCTTAACCAGCCAAATATAACCCGAATTCTTTTATATTATCCCGGATATTCTGGTTTTCCTATAGCCGAGATTGTAAATGTTCGGATAAAATATCAGGTTGTTTAAAGGTTAAGTTTCTAATGAATACAATAAGTAAAGTCAAGACAAATTTAGTCCGGCATCGTAGTATTCGATTTAAAACGGCGGATTTAAGTTGCAGTAATTTGGACACTGTAATTCAGCGAAGTCAAGAGTCATTGTCCCATTGCCGAGCGGATAAAGATCTGTTACAAATCGATAAAATCAATCAATTGAGACCGGCTATGAGTGGAATATCGCAAAATTTAATAAAAATTCGTGATGCTCTGATTTTCGCCGCGAGGGACGACTTTCGCCACCTGGAGAAAATCCGGGGATTGGAATCCATGATCTTTTCACTCATTCGCTCCGATCACGATCAATTTCAAACAGATCGAGCATTATACGAGTGTATGTGCAATTGCGGGAGGTTGTTTTCCAATTATGAAAATCTCGATTGGCACCGAAAAAAAGCAATTATAAGAGATGCATTGAAATTGCTTCTTGAATTAGACATCACTGTTACTGACTGTAAACCAAGCATCTCCAATCAAACAGAAAACAATAATGCAGAGCGGGAACTGCTTATTTCTCTTCAGAAATTGTCCTGTCCGATTTCGGACATAAAGGGAATCGGACCCAAACTGCTCAATGCATTCAAGAAAAAAGGAGTCGAGACAGTTCATGACCTCCTTTACTTTCTTCCTCGTAAATATGAAGACAGGCGAAAAATAATGTGCATAGCTGAGTCTGTTCCCGGCCAAAAAGCGATCCTGATTGGTACAGTATCCTCCTCTGGTTTAAAGTGGTACGGGAGAAAAAAACTTTTTGAGGTTGCTATTGACGATGGGAGTGGTTCCTTAACTTTGAAGTGGTTCAAAGGCCATGAATATTATTTACGCAGCATATTTAAACAAGGAAAAAAATTTTTAATCTCAGGAGAAATTCGAGGTTGGAATTACCAGAAAGAAATTATTCACCCCGATTTTGAAATCATTGAAGATGTTGACAGCGAAAAGGAATCTTTGCATTTTAACCGCATCGTTCCGATCTACTCGGAATCGGAAGGCCTTCATCAGAAGATCATCCGGCGAACCATGAAGGAAGCTCTCGATCGATACGCGGATTATATAGTTAGTTCTATTCCGGATGAAATAAAAAGAAGACGCAATCTCTCCGGTTTGAGAGAAAGCTTAAAAGCCGTTCATTTTCCTGAAAAAGGAGATATTGAATTCCTGAATGGAATGAAATCGGACGGCCTTAGGTCTATTATATACGACGATTTCTTTCTTTTTGAGATCGCGATGGCCCTCAGGAAGAGCGGTGCTCTCCGGGAAACGGGAATACCGTTCACAAAAAAAGGGGACCTGATTGAAAGATTCCATAAAACCTTACCTTTTTCCCTTACCTTCGCCCAGATCAGGGTTTTAAATGAAATACTGGCGGATATGGAACAGCATTATCCGATGAACCGACTTCTGCTCGGTGACGTCGGTTGTGGAAAGACGGTTGTTGCAATGTCGGCTATGCTGAGGGCCTGCGAGAACGGTTATCAATGCGGAATAATGGCACCTACTGAAATTTTGGCAGAGCAGCATTTTAGACAAATATCCATGTGGTCTTCCACGCTCGGGATTCGCGCTGCTATTCTGACCGGTAAAATGAAATCCAAGGAAAAGGATGATATTCTTCGACAGATCAAAGATGGATCCATTCAAATTGTCGTCGGCACCCATGCGCTGATTCAGGAAAAATCGATTTTCAGTTCACTTGGTTTAGCGGTTATCGACGAGCAACATCGGTTCGGTGTTGTACAAAGAGCTGCATTGAGACAGAAAGGGATGAATCCCGATGTCCTGTTTATGACAGCAACCCCAATACCGAGATCTCTGGCCATGACGATTTATGGAGATCTCGATATCTCCGTAATTGACGAGCTGCCTCCTCACAAAAAAGAAATAAAAACCGAAGTGTTTTATGAAAGAGATCGCGACAAGGTCTATGAAATCATTCGCAAGGAAATTAAAAAAGGCAATCAGGTTTTCATTATTTACCCCCTGGTAGAAGAATCTGAATCGCTCGATTTGAAGGATGCCACTCGGATGGCAGAACATCTGCGGACGCAAATCTTCCCGGAATACTGTGTTGGTCTGATTCACGGCAAAATGAAAAGCGCTGAGAAGGAGAGCGTTATGCAGGATTTTGCCGGCAAGCTCATTCAGATACTAGTTTCCACTACGGTTGTAGAGGTCGGAATAGACATTCCCAGCGCCTCGCTAATGATTATTGAGCATGCCGAACGCTTTGGACTATCGCAATTGCATCAATTGCGGGGAAGGGTGGGGAGGAGTGATATCCGTTCCTATTGCATCCTATTGACTTCTGGGAGCAGATCGGAGATTGCAGGCAAGAGACTGCAAATCATGGCGGAAATGAATGATGGATTCAAAATAGCCGAAAAGGATCTGGAAATAAGAGGGCCGGGAGAATTTTTGGGAACCCGCCAATCTGGCCTTCCAGAGTTCAGGGTAGGGCATATTGTTCGTGATTGCCGTATTCTGAGTGAAGCGAAAGAAGATGCCTTCGAACTCGTGCATTCGGATCCCCTCTTAAGAAAACCAGAAAATGTGCTCATTCGAAAAATACTCATGGGAAGATGGGGAAACAGATTAAAGAATCTGGATGGATGATTTTTCCTGAAATGCGGGCCGCCCGTAATCCTCCCATTTTTCTGAAAACAATCACAGTTATTCGGGATGATTCATTTGACAAATGGAAGCTATTATATTAAAAAAATGAGTTCCTTAAGGGAAATACCGTAATTGCAAATATATTGAATGGAAACGGGAATACGCTCTAAAACGAGCATGTAGCCAGTAGTACGAAGGGAAATCATGAAAAAAATCTTTCTCGGTCTGATTGGGTTTGGAAATATCGGCAGTGGGGTTGTTAAATTACTTCAGGATAATCAAAAGATTCTTGAACAGCGCCTGGGGGCTACTCTTGTCGTCAAAAAAATTGCAGACCTCGATATAACGACTCCCCGTGTTGTAACAGTTGAAAAGAATGTACTTACTCAGAATATTGAAGACATCCTCAGTGATCCCGAAATTTCTATCGTTATAGAGCTAATGGGAGGTTATGAACCAGCCCGCTCTATCATTCTGAAGGCCATGGCTGCGAAAAAACACATTGTTACGGCGAATAAGGCTCTTTTGGCGACTTACGGCAATGATATCTTTGCTGCTGCAGAAAGAGAGGGAGTGGATATAGGATTTGAGGCCAGTGTAGGGGGAACCGTTCCTGTTATAAAAACACTGAAGGAGGCTCTCGTAGCGAATACAATTAAATCCATCATTGGAATCATGAATGGGACGTCTAATTACATACTGACCCGAATGACCGATGAAGGAAAAGGTTTTTCAGAGGTACTGAAAGAAGCACAGCGCTTAGGTTTCGCAGAGGCCGATCCGAAATTTGATGTTGAAGGAATCGATACGGCTCATAAGCTCGCTCTTTCCCTGGCGCTTTCATATGGGAAAAAAGTTAATCTCGATGAGATATACAGGGAAGGGATATCAAAAATAGACAGCATGGATATCGATTTTGCCCGTGAACTCGGATATCGAATCAAGCTTCTGGCGATAGCCATTCAGCGGGATGATATCTCTGAAGAAATGATCGAAGCCCGTATTCACCCCACCATGATCCCGCACGATCACCTCATTGCCGGTGTAAATGGTAATTTCAATGCCTTTCATATCATTGCGGACGCTGCAGATTCCATATTCCTCTATGGACAAGGCTCAGGCATGATGCCGACCGCAAGCGCCGTTCTGAGCGACATCGTCGATATTGGGAGAAACATTCTTTATCGTTCTCCCAGGAGGGTTCCACCCAGGGCACTGTACGAGTCAGAGGTGGAAGATATCCAGCTTCTTCCGATTGATCATATCAGAACCAACTACTATTTCCGTTTTTCAGCTGTCGACAGCCCGGGTGTGCTTTCTAAAATTTCCGGAATATTGGGCGAGAATAATATAAGCATTGCCACATGCATTCAGAAAGGAAGAAAGCTCGATGGCGCCGTACCAATCGTAATGACCACACATTCCTGCCGTGAGGCTGACGTTCGCAATGCGCTGAAAATTATAGACCAACTGGACATCGTTCAAGCTGAAACAGTCCGGTTGCGGATAGAGGACGAACGGCTGAAATGAAGTATATTATCCTGCTTGGCGATGGAATGGCGGATTATCCGCTGGATGAACTTGGCGGAAAAACCCCTCTGGAGGCTGCCCATACTCCTAATTTGGATGAAATAGCAGGAAGAGGAACACTGGGTCTGATAGATACCATCCCGGAAGGATTTACGCCGGGCAGCGATGTTGCCAATCTTTCCGTGCTCGGTTATAATCCGACGAAATATTTTACGGGCCGGGGTCCCCTTGAAGCGGCCAATATGGGAGTTCAACTTTCTCCGAACGACATTGCTTTCCGCTGCAATCTCGTATCTCTGACCGCCGATGCTGATCCGAATATGGCGGACTATTCGGCTGGTCATATCTCAACGGCAGAAGGAATAAATATCATTCAGGATCTTGATAAAGCCATTGGATCGGATAAGTTCCGATTTTATCCTGGCGTCGGATATCGCCATCTTATGGTCTGGAAAGATGGCCAAGGCTCCATGGATACGGCCCCTCCTCATGATATTGTCGGCGAAAAAATAAGCGATCATTTTCCAAAAGGAAATGGAGCTGATGAAATCAGATTTTTAATGGAAGCCTCCAAAGAGGTACTCAAGAGGAATCAGATCAACTTAGAGAGGGCGGCAAAAGGAAAGAAAACTGCGGACAGCATATGGCTTTGGGGGCAGGGGAGGCGGCCGGAAATGGCTCCCTTATCCGATAAATATGGTCTCCGGGGTGGTATCATTTCCGCTGTAAATCTGCTCAATGGTATAGGATATTATGCAGGGCTTGAGATAATCCAGGTAGAGGGCGCAACTGGATATATTGATACCAATTATGAAGGCAAGGCTCTAAAGGCTCTGGAGGCTTTGAACCATCTTGATTTTATGTTCTTGCATGTAGAAGCGCCCGATGAAATGGGGCATGAGGGCAATCTACCCGGAAAGATTCAGGCCATCGAGCAATTTGATGAGAAGGTGGTCGGCACCGTCTTGAGATCGCTCCCAAGCATGGCGCCTGCCCGGTTGATGGTTCTCAGCGATCATCCCACTCCCGTTCATTTGAAAACACACGTTTCGGACCCCAGTCCCTTTGCCGTATTATCGTCGGAATCGGATGAAAACGTCGCGAAAGCATTTGGTTACGGAGAAAAGGAAGCCCGCCGTTCGGGAATCATTGTTTCTCCGGGATATGATATGATTGATTACTTTATCCTGAACTGGAGGAAATTCGTTGCAGAAAAACGTCAGTAAGATCCGGGTAATCTATGCCGATACCGATGCGATGGGAATTGTCTATCATACGAATTACATCAAATGGTTTGAGATCGGCCGCAATGAATTTCTACGTGATAACGGTATAATATACAGTGAGCTGGAAAAACAGGGCTACTATCTGCCGCTTACAAAGGTTTCCTGTCATTATCTCCTTCCCGCCAGATATGACGATATCGTCCTTGTCGAAACAAAAATGGATTATTTCCGAAGGGTAAGCATCAAATTGGATTACGAAATCTGGGATGAAAGAAGAGAGAACATTCTCGTCGAGGGTTACACGGTGCACGCATTTGCCAGTAACGGAAAGATTGCCCGGCCGCCGTCGGAAATTGCCGAGAAACTCAAGAATTTAATGATTTGATATGAGGAGAATTGATATGAACAAATCAACCAAGATGGAAATCGAACAGCCGGATTATCTCCAAACCGCAGCCAACAGCGCCCTTGAATATATGAAGGAGAATCAGAAGCAATTACTCATTATTCTCGGAGCTTTTATTCTTATTCTGGTTGGTTCTCTTTCCTGGTTTTTATATGACCGATCTATTGAAAGAGAGGCTCAGAAGATCTATGCCCAGGCTTTCGAATCGTCGTCTCAAATAATTAACCCGACAGACCAAGCAGGGTTTGAATCAGCATCCTCCATGGCGGCAGGAAGCTACAATGATCTCATTGCGAAATATCCCAGAACCAAGGCGGCGGCTTTGGCAAGGTACAATCTGGGGAGTATCTATCTCCGAAAGGGAGATATAGATAAGGCCATTGCTGAGTATAATAGATTTATTAATGAAACAAGCGACTCTAATGATCTAAGAGCTCTCGCCTTGAACGGTCTCGGGTTCTGTTATGAAGCAAAAAAGGATTTTCCAAAGGCTTTGGATATGTATCAAAAATCTTTAAATTCAAAAGAGGGAAGCGCATACGCCGGCATGACTTACAAGGCTATAGCGAGTATCTATGAAAGACAGGGGAAAAAGGCGGAAGCAGTAAACAATTATCGTAAGGCACTCGAACAGAAGAATGAGCCAATGATCGATGCGCTGATTAAAATGAAAATAGCAGAATTGAGCTAATGCTGTACAAGGAGTAATAAGCAAAACAATGAAAGAATTTTTATCAGGCAATGAAGCTATAGCAAGAGGTGCGTATGAGTGCGGGATTCGTTTCGCTGCAGGTTACCCAGGTACGCCAAGCACAGAGATTCTGGAGGAATTCTCGAAATACAAGTCCGTTTATGCCGAATGGTCACCCAATGAAAAGGTCGCGTTAGAGGTCGCCATCGGAGCTGCGTTGGCCGGAGAAAGGGCAATTGCAGTTATGAAGCACGTAGGGGTGAATGTCGCTGCCGATCCTCTATTTACCGCCAGCTATACCGGAACGAATGGTGCTCTGGTTATCATCACAGCGGACGATCCCTCGATGCATAGTTCCCAAAATGAACAAGATAATCGCAATTATGCAAAGTTTTCAAAAATACCCATGCTGGAGCCGTCAAGCAGCCAGGAAGCCAAAGAGTACATCAAATTAGCCATTCAGATCAGTGAAGAATTCGACACCCCCGTTTTTTTAAGATCAACGACCCGCGTTTCCCATTCTAAATCCATTGTGGAAATCAATGAACCGGATCAGATTCAGGACAGAACCGGCATATCTTTCGATGCCCCCAAATTTGTTATGGTGCCAATGAATGCACGGCCGAGGCGGATAGAGGTCGAAAAAAGATTAGAAAAATTAAAGGCTTTTTCGGACTCCTTTCCTGAAAATAGAATGGAGATTAATGATACGGAAGTGGGAATTATCTCGGCAGGGATGCCTTACAACTATACGAAAGATGTTTTCCCGGAATTTTCTTATCTGAAATTGGGCATGGTTTACCCCCTTCCTGAAAAATTAATCCGTGAATTTGCATCGAAAGTAAAGAAATTGTATGTCATTGAGGAATTGGATCCGTTCATAGAGGAACAGATCAGGGCAATGGGAATCCAAGTTATCGGGAAAGAAATTTTTCCCTTTACCAATGAGTTTGACCCCGGAGTTATCAAAAAGGCCTTGACAGGAATCGAATCCGAACATTTGAACATAGACTCCATGAAAATCCCTCAGCGCCCCCCGAATCTTTGTCCTGGCTGCCCACACCGGGGTATTTTCTATGTTCTGGGTAAATCAAAGGCGTTCGTTGCGGGAGACATCGGTTGCTATACCCTGTCCTTCATGGAGCCTCTGTCAGGTTTGCACGCCTGCATATGTATGGGGGCAAGTATTGGAATGGCTCACGGGATGAGCAAGGCCTTAAAGGAGAAAGGGAAGGGAAAAGTCGTTGGAGTAATCGGTGATTCCACATTCGTTCACTCCGGCATCACCTCTCTTTTGAATGTCGCTTACAATAACAGCGATGCCGTAATCGTAATCTGTGATAATCGAACTACCGCCATGACGGGAATGCAGGAACACCCCGGGACCGGAAAGACGCTGCAGGGAAAAACTACGACACAGCTGGACTTCGAGTCTCTCGTATCGGCATTGGGAATATCCAATATCAGAATAGTAGATCCTGAAAACATCAAGGAGACCCGAAAAATAGTAAAAGAGGAATTACTAAGAGAAGGACCATCCGTTATCATTTCAAGGGGACCATGTGTTCTCCTCAAATCCAATAAGACGGCCCGCAGAGCTCCTTTGCAGGTTATTCCGGAAAAATGTACAGGCTGCAAGGTATGCCTGGGTTTAGGATGTCCACCAATTTCCTGGAAGAAAGGTGAACCGAATAACGGAGACAAGAAGCAGGATGGTTTCGCTCAGATCGATCCCAATATGTGCAGCGGGTGCACCGTTTGTAAGCAGCTATGCGCTGCCGGAGCGATCATTGAGAAGGAGGATTAAATGTCAGAGAGCGTGAAAAGTATTTTGCTTGCCGGTGTAGGCGGACAGGGAATTGTGAGGGCAAGCGACATTATTTCTATGGCCTTAATGTCATCTGGATTTGATGTAAAGAAAAGCGAGGTCCATGGAATGGCTCAAAGAGGAGGGTGCGTCACGAGCCATGTTCGATACGGAAAAAAAGTATATTCACCTATGTCTCAAAAGGGTGACATAGACATTCTCCTATCTTTTGAAAAACTCGAAACTTTGCGTTATCTTGATTATATGCGACCTAACGGTACGATTATTATCAATGATGAGGAAATATATCCGCCCTCTGTCAATCTGGGAAAAGACGTCTATCCAGATAATGTATTAGACTTCGTCAAACAACATTTTGAATGTACAACAACGCTCAAGGCATCTGTAATTGCAGAAAGTGTCGGAAATAGTCGGACTGTAAACAGCATAATGATAGGAGCCCTATCCAAGTACATGGAAATAACTGATTCTACTTGGGAAGCCATCTTTAGCAAGGCTTTTCCTGAGAAATTGGTTAAACTTAATATCGAGGCATTTTATCTCGGCAGGAATTCTGAATGAAAAATGGCAGCATTGTCTTCCGCATTTTAGTATTAATTGCGTTTTCAGTTCTCCTTGCTCCTAATTTATATGCTCAAGACAATGTTGGATCTGCAGATCAGTTATATGGTTTTGCTGAAAATCTATTTAATCAAGGAGATTATTTCAGGTCAATAACGGAGTACAAAAGGTTTATATTCTATTATCCGGCAGATCAAAGAGTAAGTCTGGCCGCATTTGGAATCGGCCAAAGTTATTTTAAGGCTCAGAGATGGTCGGAAGCGGAGGAATCCTTTCAGGTATTCATATCTCAATTTAATAACAGCCCTCAATTGCTGGAAGCCCTTTATTTAAAAGCTCTCGCTCAAAAAAATCAAAACAAATTCGATCAGGCCTTATCTACTCTGAATTCCCTCGAAAAAATTGCAGGAGGAGAGGTACGAGAACGCTCTATTTTTCAGAAGGCCATGATCTTTATCGAAAGAGCAGACTGGGAGAGAGCAAATTCAATGTTGAAGACAATCCCCCCATCGAGTGTTTTTTTCAGATATTCTAAAATTATTTCACAGGGACTGGACAACTCCTCCAAGCTGCCGCATAAGGATCCAGTTTTGGCTGGAGCCCTTTCCGCGCTATTGCCCGGAGCAGGGCAGCTTTATACAGAACGTCCCCGAGATGCATTGGTGGCTTTTTTGTTGAATGCAGCCTTCATAACGGGGGCCGTGCAATCATTTAGACATAATAATGAAATTACCGGAGGGATTCTGAGTTTTTTTGAATTAGGATGGTATTCGGGCACTATATACAGCGCAATTGGAAGTGCTCATAAATTCAATGAAAGGGTAAAATTAGAGTTCATTCATAAATTAAAAGAAAGCAGTCCAATATCCATGAAATCCGATCCATTTTTTCCCGCAACGTTGTGTTTATCTTACTCTATAACATTTTAAATCTATACTTTAACTTATGAGATATATTTATTTAACTATCTTATTATTTTTAATTATGTTGATACCAGCACAAGCCGAAACAGGCTCTTTCTCTCCCTGGGACTTTGGACGACCCGAATCAACAGCATCGCAAAGCGATCTACAGCATGATAAAGTCCGTTCCGACTCCGGAGAGATTGATTCTCCTCATATGCTATTCCGTATCGCTCGACTGATTTCAGCCGTTGACGGAGACCGCTGCTCCATGTACCCGACATGCACCGACTATGGAGTTCAAGCGATCCGCAAACATGGTTTTTTCATTGGCTCGGTAATGGCTTCGGATCGCCTCATCCATGAGTCGGACGAATCCGGACTGGCAGCAAAAGTCGAGGTCGGAAAGAGGGTACGCGCCTACGATCCAGTTAGTTCAAATGACTTCTGGTGGTATCGCGAAACTGATAAAAACCATAAAAAATGATAACTAATCTCCATTGAGGGTTGACATCTGGAAAACTGTTTATAAAATAACGAAAAACAACAGGGTGAAATATGGCTTCTGATGATTATTACAAAGAATTGGGGATTGATAAGAATGCGAGCCCAGATGATATCAAGAAGGCTTATCGTAAGCTCGCGCTGAAATACCATCCGGACCGTAATCCTACCGATAGAAAAAAAGCGGAGGAAAAATTCAAAAAGATAAGCGAAGCCTATGCAGTCCTGAGCGACCCTGAAAAACGGAAACAATACGATAACTTCGGTTCTGAGAATTTCAGCAGGCAATATTCTCAAGAGGATATTTTTCGGGGATTTGATATCAATGATATACTGAGAGATCTTGGATTTGGAGGTGCCGGAGGATTCGGTGCAGGAAGAGGCTTTCCCAGAGGAGCCGCAGGAGGAAGAAGGCGTTCCTATACTTCTCAAAGGGGCGGACCTTTCGGAGATATCTTTAGCACACAATACGAAGAGCCCGAATCCACTAAAGGCGAGGATCTGCAGTACAGGCTTTCAATTACTTTAGAAGAGGCCTTAACTGGAGGAGAAAAAAAAATCTCTTTTCAGACGAACGGAAAACCTCAGGAAATTAAGATTAGAATCCCTGCGGGAATTTCAGCCGGTAAGAAATTAAGATTATCAGGAAAAGGCCTGCATAGCCCTTATGGAGGAAGCCCCGGAGATATATACCTGGAAATTGACATTCTCCCACATCCGGTTTTTACGCGAGATGGCGATGATCTTTATATCGACATGTCCGTTACATTTTCCCAGGCTGCACTTGGTGGAACCATAGAAGTGCCTACGTTGCAAGGTCCGCCCAAGAAAATCAAAATTCCTCCCGGAACGCAAAGTGGAACTCGAATTCGAATGAAAAGCTTTGGCATGCCTCATTTAAAGGGTAGCGGAAAGGGTGATCAATTCGTAAAAATCTCAATTCAGATACCCAAAAAGCTTTCCTCTAAGCAGGAAGAACTGATAAAAAAACTGGCATCTGAAGGGATATAGCAACTCGTAGATCGTTGATTTTTAGATAACGACCAGCAGGGTCTCCAATTATTTCAATGAATTGCATTTTTCTCATCCGATACTTTAAATCCCACCATATCGGTCTGTATATTTTTAATTTTTCTCATCTCACTTGAAGGATAGCTGCTTCTCTTTAAGAAATCATTACTAATTATTTTTAGTAATTATCTCACGTTCTTAATTATTTACTTCAATATCGTTTTGGACATCAGGGCTCAATACGAAGGACAAACTTCGAGGGAGACACCTCCCTTTTCTTCTTATTTGTATGTCTTATAAGATATCTTATGTAAACTATACGGTCGAAATACGAGGAAGCCATACATTCAAGTCGTGATCATTATTGATGAGAGGTTTCAAAGAAAAGCAAAGACTCTGTTTCAATCTCGTTCGTGCAAAACCGGATAAGAGGGAAAATGTAAATTTCAAGGCATATATTTCAATTACAAATAGATCAGGCTATTCTATCTCGATTTGACCGTAAGCTCCCATGTAATCGCCCATAATAACAAGAATTCCGAGCACGCCCTTTATAGTGGAACCAAAGTCAATCGCACTACGAATTTCATCCTTCTTTTTGATTCTATTTCCAACAGCTGTAGCGGCTGCATCAGATAAAATAGCTGAAGGAGAAATAATGCAAACTGCATCTGCATTTCCAAAGCTGAGGGAATGTCCGATTGTGCCCGAGGATGTGCAAATGCCCAGCGGAGTTTGAATTGCTTTAATTTTGAGTTTAATTTTCATGCTCAATGGCGACTCACCCGCGTATACGGCTACCCTGATATCCTCCGTTGTTTTAAGATAGATATCGCCTCCATTTTCAACAATAATCTCGTCTGTCTGCTCAAGAAGATCCATTGATACATATTCAGCAACCGCACCGGCGACGGATGCCATAGGACCCACGCCGACCATTTCAGAATACTGAATCATATCACGAATAAGTGGGTGTGCATTGGGATCAGTCGATATCGGTCGTAGGGAATGGAGGAATTCCGGTCTGTACATTATATATTTTTCTAAAATATTTCTGTACTTATATACAGATGTTAATGCACTTTCTGAGAAATCTTTTTTTGCCGATATATAAAGGTCCGTTTCCATCATGTGGATCCGGAAAGGGCTCAGCGTCTTACTGCTGATTTTTGATCGATAGTCTCTAGGCTGAAAGGTTGCCATTTTTTGAAGGATGCAGAATAAAAGGGACGTCAATTTTAAATGAATTTCGTTGATCCTCGACCAAGAATATTGTCCCCCCCTGCCCTGATCTCTTCAGATATATTCAATTTCATATCTTTACCCAGATATATGACTGTTTCGCTGAAGCTATCCACCGTTAGATGAATATAACTATCGTATTTGCCACGATGTTCGAGAAGAAATTGTTTTAATTCCAGAAGAGATTCGGGGGCGATCGAATCGTTCTTTACTTGAAAATGCACTGATGTATAAGGATTATCTAGAATATCCTTTAATGATGTGGCCTCAACTACTCTTATTTTGGAGCTTTCTTCTCCCGCATCTACGATTCCTTTTATGAGAATGGGATCATCACTGTGAAATAAGGAATGTGCCGATTTATACGTATCGGAAAATGCGATTAGACTAACGGATCCCTTCATATCTTCCATATTGATATAAGCCATTATATCCTTACGCTTGGTCAATATTTCGCGAATCCCGCTAACTATTCCGACAAAGGTAACCGTGTCTCCATCTTTTCTATCCTGTAATGACGATGAATTTGTATCAGCCATCAATCTTAGTTTCGCGGCAAACGGAGCCAATGGATGACTACTAATATAGAATCCGAGCACTTCCTTTTCATAGGCGAGCAGTTCGCTGTTTTCCCATTCGCTAATTTCCTTCAGTTCTTCAGATGATTTCGGCAGAACAGGAGAAGGATCGCTTTCGAACAAACCCGCTTGCTGCGCATTTATTTTTTTCTGATTTCGTTGAGCAGCATCAATTATTTTTTCGAAGCTTTCCATTAATTGACGACGCTTATGTCCAAAGGCATCAAAAGCGCCACATTTAATCAGGCTTTCAATAACCCTCTTGTTTATTTTTCTTAAATCTACCCTGTTGCAAAACTCAATAAAGCTATTGAAGTTCCCCTCAATTTCCCGTGCCGCAATGATAGATTCAATAGCGCTGACCCCTACATTTTTAACGGCAGCCAATCCAAATCGTATTCGCCCGGCTGAAACGGAAAAATCGACCGAGGATTCGTTAATATCGGGGGGAAGTACGCTGATTCCCATATCGCGACTGTCGCTGCTGTATTTTATAATTTTATCACGATTGTTTTTTTCACTGGATAGCAATGCCGCCATAAATTCAACCGGATAATGCGCTTTCAGGTAAGCCGTTTGATAAGAAATCATAGCATAAGCGGCGCTGTGTGATTTATTAAATCCATATCCGGCAAATGTTTCCATCTGCTCAAATATTTTTTTTGCAACGGCTTCGGGTATATTATTCTTTTGAGCACCTTCGACAAATTTCGGTCGTTCCTTCTCCATCTCCGATGCCTTCTTCTTGCTCATTGCCTTGCGGAACGTGTCCGCATCAGCCATCGTATATTTCGCCATGGCGCTCGCAATCTGCATGACTTGTTCCTGGTACAGAATAACGCCATATGTCTCTTTTAGAATTGGCTCTAGTTCAGGAGCCTCATAGACGATCTTTGTCTTTCCCTGCTTTCTCGAAATAAATTCAGGGACCATTTTCATCGGGCCCGGACGATACAAGGCTATCAGGGCCATCACATCCTCAATGCAGTCCGGTTTAAGACCGACAAGGATTTCTTTCATCCCGGAGCTTTCCAGCTGAAATACGCCATCCGTCTCACCTTTGGAAAGGAGCTGATACGTTAGCTTATCATCCAGGGGGATTCGGTTGATTTCTATATCGATCCCCTTTCCCTCTTTTATAAATCGTAACGTGTCGCGAATGACAGTCAGGGTTTTAAGGCCCAGAAAATCAAATTTGATCAGGCCCAGTGACTGCAGATCATTCATCGGATACTGCGTCACGATTTCATCGCGCTGCGTTTTATAAAGAGGCACCCTCTCCATCAACGGAATATCAGAGATCACGACTCCTGCTGCGTGAGTGGATGAGTGCCGGTTCAGGCCTTCAAGCTTTCTCGACAAAGACAGGAGCTTGCCTATCTTTTCACTTTTTTTCTCTTCCTCTTTCAATCGAGGTTCTATGTCGACTGCCGTATCGAGAGTCATTCCCAGTGCCGCAGGTACAAGCTTTGCGATGCGATCCACTTCGCCATAGGGCATGTTCAGGGCCCGACCTACGTCACGGATAACGCCGCGCGCCTGCATCGTTCCAAAGGTAATAATCTGGGCCACCCGATCGGTGCCGTACTTTTCCGTAACGTATTTGATAATATCGTTTCTTCCTTCGATGCAGAAATCGATATCGATATCGGGCATGCTTTTTCGGCTGGGATTAAGAAACCGCTCGAAAAACAAGCCGTAACGTATCGGATCGATATTGGTAATACCGAGGGCATTGGCAACGAGGCTACCCG
>DHHG01000116.1 GCA_002403175.1 Syntrophaceae bacterium UBA4778
GATAATTTGAGGATAGCGAATAGAATATTGAATTACAAGTAAAATGCATGTCGTCGGGTATTAAAAGCCCATGATCCTCTCTGCAATCTTTTTGACTTTATCAATCGATTCAGCGATTTCGAAAGTTAGGAGCTTTCTATCCCTAACAACTATTTTCCCATCGATAATGACAGTAGTAACATCAGATCCCGATGCGGAATAGACAATATGCGAATATGGATTGTATATCGGAGTAAGATGGGGTTGCATCGAATCAATCAAGATAAGATCCGCTTTTTTCCCTATTTCGATGGAACCGATATCCCGATCGAGCCCAAGGGCTTTGGCTCCATGGCGAGTCGCCATAAGCAGCACCGTAATATCATCAAGAACGGTGGGATCCATCGTTGAAACTTTATGCACCTTGGCGGCTGTATCCATTTCACGTAACATATCGAGATCATTGTTACTGGCACCACCGTCCGTACCCAGACCGATTGTAATGCCGCTCTTCAGCATTTTGTGGACAGGCGCGATGCCGCAACCCAGCTTCATATTGCTTTCGGGAACATGAGAAACGTTTACACCTTTGTCAGCCAAGATCTCTATATCCTTTTCATCCACCCACACGCAATGCACCGCAACAGTTGATTCATTGAGAACTCCCAGGTTCCGAAGATAGCATACGGGAGATTCACTTCCCTGATCATTTATTTTTGTTACCTCATCACTGGTTTCAGCCACATGAATAAAATATTGCAGATGTGATGATTCGGCACAATCTTTCATGCACCTGAGGGTACGAGGAGAGCATGAATACGGTGCATGACAGAATAGGGCAGGGGTAACGAGCGGGGAAAAATCGCTCATTTGCCTGATAAAGCCCTCGGCCTGTTTTATATGTTGTTTTATCGCATGGTCATCGGGTTGTGGAAAATCAATAAAACCTTCAGCGACGACGGCCCGTATACCTGCCATCACGGCAGCTCGCGCCACCTCACTTTCAAAAAAATATCCATCAGCAAATGTAGTTGTTCCGGAAAGGAGCATCTCTGTAACGGCAAGTATTGTCCCATGATAAACCATCTCCCTGTCGACATATTTGGCTTCGGCCGGAAAGATATTGTTATTCAGCCATTCCATAAGAGGCAGATCATCGGCCATCCCCCGGAAACAAACCATAGGGGCATGGGTATGTGTATTGATCAGGCCCGGCAGAATGAGACAGCCCGATGCATCCATTTTTTCATTGGCGACATAGGAAGCCGAAGAGAGTGATTGATTTTCAATTAAAACAAACCTACCATCCCGAATGCCGATAACAGCATCATTTATGACGCATAAGTTATCATCTAAGGTGACGAGAGTACCGCCTGTGATCAAAATATCTAGATTGGAATGATCATTATATGAAGGCATTGTTTCAGATATGGAAGCTTTCCTTTATTTGCATGGCAATTTCCCTAACTTTCGCCATTACCTCATTTTCATCAATTGTCATAAGTCTTCGGTTTTTCATTACAATTTTCCCATGTATCAAGACGGTTTCGACATCACTGCCTTTAACCGAATAGACCAGATGGGAATACTCGTTGTATAGCGGAATGAGATGCGGTTTCTCGAAATCGAGAACGATAATATCGGCTTTCATCCCGGGCCTCAACGAGCCGATCTTAGCTGCCAAGCCAAGCGCTTCCGCACCTGAACAGGTTGCCATACGAGTAACAGATCCGGCATCCATCACGGTCGGATCGAGTCGGTGCGCCTTGTGTATCTTGGCGGCCATGTCCATTTCCTGAAACAAATCTAGATTGTTATTGCTGGCACATCCATCCGTTCCGATGCCAATTTTAATCCCAGCACTGATCATATCCGGAACAGGTGCAACACCTGAAGCCAGTTTCATATTGCTTTCGGGATTGTGAATGATCGAAGACTTTTGACGTGCAAACATTTCAATATCGCTCTGAGTCATGTGCACGCAATGAAAGCCGATGAACCGATCATCAAGAAAACCATAGTCTCTTAAAAAAGAGGTTGGGCCCTTTTCGAATTTTTCAGAGAGACATTTCAATTCGGATATTGTCTCCAGATAGTGGATGCCAAAAGGGCAATCATGTTTATCGGCAAGGCCTTTTGCGTCGCGAAGCAGCTCTGGAGAACAGGTGTACAATGAGTGCGGCTCGACAATGATATTGATCAAAGGATCATTACGCCATTTTTCAATGAGCATTTCAGTATATTCGAGTCCTTCCTGTGGGGTTCTGTAATTAGGGGAGGGGAAATCAAAAAGGACCTCACCAACCAGACATCTCATCCCAGCAGATTGAGCAGCACGTGCTACTTCGTCTTCGAAGATATACATGTCGCAGAAAGTGGTTGTGCCAGAACGGATCATTTCGGCACAAGCCAATAGAGTTCCCCAGAAGACAAAATCACGATTGACGTGCTTGGCTTCCGCGGGAAAGATATAATTGTTCAGCCAGTCTTCCAGGCGCAAATCATCTGCCATTCCTCTAAAGCACGTCATGGCGGTATGCGTATGCCCATTGATCATTCCTGGCATAATGATACAGCCGCTGCCATCGATCACTTCCTGAGCGTGAAATTCTTTTTCGATTTCCTCTCTGGTATCTATTTCGGTTATACATTCACCATTGATTACAATAGCGCCGTTTCTTACCGGTTTTTCACCCGGGACCATGGTCAGAATGGTTCCTCCACTGATCATTACGTCTGCTTTCTTCATTTAAAATTCCTTTTTTGCTAAATTACGTTCGAAAACAAATTCCAATGAAAATTCTTGACACGGTTTTTTAAATACTATAGTTCTTTCGAAAGCGGAACGAAATAATCGGTGGAAATTCCGGAATAGCGTTCATCTGTTTGTTGGATAGGCTACATGCTTTGTGAGCGGGCCGGAATCCATTTAACTTGTCTGAAATTATTCTTTATTTTTCATCACTAATTCATGCCTGGGTGGCGGAACTGGTAGACGCAAGGGACTTAAAATCCCTCGATACCTGGTATCGTGTCGGTTCGATTCCGACCCCAGGCACCAATTATTTCTGGATCATTTAGATCCGCACTTAATTTTACTCACATTTGATAACAAGATTTTTTTTCGGCAAATCAAAAATAGCTGGATAAAAAATACTTGACTACAAAAATATTCAATTGCATATTATTAAAATATCGTCCTTTCAGTAATCTTCAGTATTTGCGGTTGATTCTATTATTAACAGTGATACAGGTTAACGGGAGATTGAATGGACATAAGCTTTGACGAAAAAACCTGCCATAACATCAAAGAGGCCCTGAGGCTCGAATGGTTAGACACAAACGGCCTCGGCGGATATTCATCGAGCACAATCCTTAATTGCCACTCTAGAAGATACCACGGACTTTTGATTGCAAATCTGAGCAATCCGGTTGGAAGGTATGTTCTTCTTTCCAAATTCGAAGAATCGATTCTAATTAAAGGAAGGGAATTCTTCATCTCTTTTCATAAATATCCCGGCATATTCTCCTCAGCGGGTTATAAATACTTAGTGAGATTCCAATACGATTTATTCCCCCATTTTGTTTATCAAATTGGAAACACCATTATACGTAAATCCATTATGAGTTTGTATGGGGAAAATACGACACTCATAGAGTATTTTTGTGAACGCTCTGACGAACCTTTGAAACTGCAGTTGAAACCTTTTATAGCATTCCGCGATCATCACGCATTGAGCAAAGAAAATTTATCGCTTCACGTAAGGACCTATAATGCAAAGAATGGGTTTAAAATTCAGCCTTATGACGGAATGCCACCTTTATTTCTTCAGTCCAGCATAAAATCAATATTCTATCCCTCTCCCATGTGGTATCGAAATTTTGAGTATATAGTTGAAGCTGAAAGAGGATTCGATTTTCATGAAGATCTATTTTTACCCGGAGTTATTGAGCTGAATATGTCCGAAGGAGATTCAGTAATCATATCGGCTTCTACGCAGAGTTTATCTGCTATACGGAACGCATGGGAAGGTGAAAAAGAAAGGCGTCAGAAATCCCGGGAAACGTCGGTTGCTTTCACAAAATCTTTTAAAAAAAATCTAGATCGCGACCTTCTCCTGACCTTGGTCGAACAAGCAAAACAATTTCTCATTAAACAGCCGGTAAAAGGAAAGATCGCCCGCCCCACAATTATTGCCGGTTATCATTGGTTTACAGATTGGGGCAGGGATACTCTTATTTCATTGCCCGGACTGACATTCTGTATTGATCAGCATGATAAGGGAATAGAAATCCTGAAATCTATTGGTAGTTATGAAAAAAACGGTTTACTGCCAAACTATTTTGCGGAAAACGGAAAAGACCACGCCTATAACTCGGTAGATTGCTCACTCTGGTATTTCTGGGCAGTTCAGCAAATGTTGCTGTATACGGGTGATCTGGATACGATTCGAAAAGTAATGTGGCCGGTGATGCTCCGAATTTTTGAAAAATTCAAGGTCGGCACTGACCATGGAATCTTTATGAGTAAGGATGGATTGCTCCATGCCGGCAATGAAAGAACCCAGCTTACCTGGATGGATGCGGTTGTGAATTCAGTTCCCGTTACGCCGCGCAATGGATATCCTGTCGATATAAATGCATTATGGTACAATGCAGTGTGCTTTATTGATGAGCTTGCCGGAAAGTTTGGCAAAGAAAGGTATCGCTGCCCGGAACTGATCCGTCAAATAAAGGAAAGCTTTAATAAAACATTTTGGATAGAAAAAGCTTCCTATTTGGGTGATGTTTTCCATAATGATGTACTTGATCCTGCGTTCAGGCCCAATCAAATTTTTGCTGTCTCTCTTCCATATTCGCCTTTAGATCAGATTCAAGCTAAAAAATTAGTTGAAATGGCTTCTAAAGAACTTCTAACGCCATTTGGAATAAGAACACTCTCACCAAGAGATAAGGCCTACCAAGGCAAATATTCCGGAGATGCATCGAATCGTGATTCAGCTTATCATCAGGGTACGGCATGGCCATGGTTGGTAGGCCATTTCGGAGAAGCTTATATCAATGTTGCGGATAATAAGGGTGCAGCCCGTGAGTTTCTCCTGAATACAATGCGCAATTCATTGAAATTTCATCTTATGGATGCAGGACTCTGTTCGGTTTCGGAAATATTTGACGGTGATCCGCCTCATCTAGCTAACGGTTGTATTGCTCAGTCCTGGAGTGTAGCAGAAGTAATCCGATTGTACATTTTATGCACTCATGGGAAAAAAACTTATTCATGAGTCCAGTCATTCAGAACAGAATATTCCCCAAACAGAATAAGGAGCAAAAATGCGCGTACTGATGCTGGGCTGGGAATTCCCGCCATTCATAAGTGGAGGACTCGGCACTGCCTGTTTTGGAATAACCAAAGCACTTTCAGACAAAAATGTGGAAATATTATTTGTTCTGCCTAAGATTAAATCTCCTGATAGGCAGTCTCATGTTGAAATGATTTCTGCAAGTGAAATTCCGATCCCCAAAGGGAGTTTGGAGACAGGATATTTCCTGAACCAAATAGAATTCCATACTATCGATTCCATCATCAGACCATATATGAATCAATTAGAATATCGAAGGCTTACCACTGAAAGCAGGAATGTGACTGAAAAGGATGAATTTTGCGTTTTGTCCGGTGATTACGGCGCAGATTTGGTGTTTGAATCATACAGGTTCGGACAGGTAGTCGGGAAAGTTGCCCGGGATAGAAAATTCGACATCATTCACGGTCATGATTGGTTAACAGCGCTTGCCGGCATAGAGGCAAAGCGAATCAGTGGCAGCCCATTCATATATCACGTACATGCCCTTGAGTTTGACAGGAGCGGCGAGAATATAGATCAGAACATTTATGATATTGAACGACTGGGCATGCAATACGCTGATCATATTATCGCGGTTAGCAACTATACGAAGAATATGATTACGAATCGTTATGGAATCAGTCCTGAAAAAATTACGGTTGTGCATAATGCTGTGAATCGCGAGGAACGTGCCAGCATGGAAATCCCGATCAAAAGAAAAGGAGAAAAAATCGTTCTTTTCCTGGGGCGAGTTACTTTTCAGAAAGGGCCGGATTATTTCATTGAAGCCGCGTCAATCGTCCTGAAGCATTTGCCTAATGTTAATTTTATCATGGCGGGAACAGGAGATATGTGGCCCGCAATGATCGAGCGGGTGGCTCAACTCGGAATGGGAAAAAGATTCCATTTTCTTGGTTTTATTTCAGGAGTCCAGATAGAGCAAATTTTTGCAATGAGTGATTTATATGTCATGCCGAGTATTTCTGAACCATTTGGCATAGCACCACTTGAAGCGATGCTACATGATGTGCCGGTCATTATTTCCAATCAATCAGGAGTTTCTGAAATACTGAACAATGTTTTAAAAGTCGATTTCTGGGACACAAGGGAGTTAGCAAATAAGATCATTTCGGTTCTGTCGTATCCTGCATTATCCGATGAACTCGTTTCGAGTTCACGCGAATCACTTCGCACCATTCATTGGGAGGATACGGCAAAAAAAATAATTTCTGTATACAATCAATCTATTCAATAGTGGAGAGAATATGCCTTCTATCTGTTTGTGCTTTCAAGTCCACCAGCCGTTGCGTCTCAGGAATTACTCCTTCTTTGATATTAATAATGATCATGATTACTTTGACGACGATAGTAACAGGCTTATTCTGAACAAGGTTGCTGAGAAATGCTATCTGCCCGCGAATGAAATCATGTTGAAGCATATTAATACGTATAAAGGTGAATTCAAGATTGCGTTCTCAATTACAGGTGTTCTTCTCGATCAGCTAGAGCGATATAATATGAAAGTCTTGGACAGTTTCAAAAGAATGGCTGATACGGGGTGTGTGGAATTTCTGAATGAGACGTATTATCATTCTCTCGCATTTCTTTTTTCAAAAAAAGACTTCAAAGAACAAGTCCGAATGCATAAAGAGAAAATTAAAAAACTCTTCGGCCAGACAGCTAAAACATTTAGAAATACGGAAATGATCTATAATAATGAACTTGCTAAAGAAGTAGAGGCTCTGGGGTACAGGGTCATTCTGACCGAAGGAGCAGACCAGGTATTGGGCTGGCGAAGTCCTAATTATGTTTATCAGCCGATTGGATGCCTGAAATTGAAGTGCCTCTTAAAGAATTACAGATTATCTGATGATATTGCATTCCGGTTTTCCAACCAAAACTGGGCGGAATATCCATTGACATCTGAAAAATATGCAGGATGGTTACATGAAATCAATTCAACGGGAGAAGTGATAAATTTGTTCATGGACTATGAGACGTTCGGAGAGCATCAGTGGGAAGAGACTGGCATCTTTCGATTCCTTGATTCGCTTCCTGAGCAGATCTTGACGCATTCCGATTTTGAATTCCTCACCCCTATTGAAGTTGCCAAGAAATATCAGCCGGTCGCACAACTGGATGTCCCCCGATTTATCTCCTGGGCTGATGTTGAAAGAGATCTGACAGCCTGGATAGGAAATCACATGCAGAATGACGCAATCGAAACTCTCTATTCCATGGAGAAGAAAATACGGAAAGAAAATAACGATTCTTTACTCAATTTATGGAGATTGCTGCAAAGCTCGGATCATTTCTATTATATGTGTACTAAATGGCATGCAGATGGAACTGTCCATAAATATTTTAACCCCTACCGATCTCCTCATGATGCATATATCAACTATATGAATATTCTGGCAGACCTATCAAACACCTTGGACGATATTCCACAATCAAAGCTCGTCAAAGTATAAAGAAAGTGATATGTTGCAAATCGATTCGTCCTTATTCAATACAGGATTACACAGATGCTAAATACTGTAATCCCGGATAAAAGAGAAATAATTAGTCGGGAAGAAATCAGGAGAAATTTGTGATGCCTAAGAATAAGTTTCTATTCGAAGTCAGTTGGGAAGTCTGTAACAAGGTTGGGGGGATATTTACTGTTATTAATAGTAAAATATCCGAAGCAGTAAGGCACTTTGGGGAAAATTATTTCTTAATCGGCCCTGATCTTAAGACCAATCCTGATTTCGAAGAAACGGATGAGGATTGCTGGAATAGAATTCGGGAAGGCGTGGCAATCAAGGAAATTCCATGCCGTTTCGGGCGTTGGAAGACACCCGGAGAACCAAAAGTAATTCTGGTCAGTCCCGGTAAAAAATTCAATAGAGATCAACTCCTGTTCGAAATATGGGAAGATTACGGAGTCGATTCCATAGCCGGAGGTTGGGATTATGTAGAGCCCGTTATGTTTAGCTATGCGAGCGGTGCCGTAATTGAAACGATTTACAATCTGATCATTAGGCCGCAGGAGGGGGAAGCCGTTGCGCATTTCCATGAATGGATGTGTGGAGCAGGACTCTTCTGCGTTAAAAAGCGTGTGCCGGAAATTGGTACTGTTTTCACGACCCACGCAACCATTTTGGGAAGAACCATCGCCGGTTCTGGAATGGATCTTTATACCGCCTTGGAGCACATCTCTCCCCAAAGGGAAGCCAGCGTCTATAACATATCAGCGAAACATTCAATGGAGGTTGCCACTGCCCGGGAATCCGATTGTTTCACCACCGTCAGTGAGATTACTGCAACAGAAGCAAAGAATTTGCTGGGTAGGGCGCCAGATATAGTCCTTCCAAACGGTCTGGATATGGATCGTATCCCGGATTATTCAATAGATCGAACAGACGCTTTGAAATCAAGGAAACATCTACTTGATTTTGCATCAAAATTCCTTCGTAAAGAATTCAATGATAATACCAGGATCATGATTATATCCGGTCGTTATGAATTCTATAATAAAGGAGTTGATATTTTCCTTCATGCTCTGAGTAAACTTGAATCAGAAATGACTTCAGGACAAACGGTGGTTGTCTACATCTGCGTTTTGGCGGATCATATGGCCATAAATCCGGCGGCTATTCAGAGTACAGGCGCACCGGATCCCACTACTCCATTGATTACAACCCATCGGTTAAGAAATGAATTGATGGATCCTATTCTGGGAACCTGTAACAGTTTGGGTTTAAAAAACCTGCCCCAGAACAAAGTCAATGTAATTTTCGTTCCCGCTTATTTGAATGGTCACGACGGAATCATAGATATGACTTACTATGAAGCACTGTCCGGCTGCGATCTCGGTGTATTTCCATCCTATTATGAACCGTGGGGGTATACCCCCCTCGAAAGCGCAGCTCATGCAGTTCCAACAATCACCACCGAGCTTGCCGGATTCGGTCGCTGGGTAATGACGAGAATAGGCGAGAACAAGGGCGTAATCATTCTTAAGAGGCAGGGCCTCTCTTCCGAAATCGTGCAGAAGGAATTAATTGGAGAATTGAAGTTTTTTCTTACCTCGTCTCCGGAAAATTTAAACACAAGACGTGCAGATGCAAGGCGCATCGCACTTGAAGCAAACTGGCACGAATTCTACAAATGCTATATCGAAGCCTATGACAAAGCCCTCCATGCAGCCCGGTCACGGATGTCAAAGCTGGCCACCACCGAGTATAGAGAGCGGATGCGCCGGACCTTTGCCGGAACAGCATCTGTTCAGCCTCATTTTCGGACATTTACCGCTGTTGTAAGCCTTCCTTCCAGAATCAGCCGATTAAGAGAACTTGCATACAATTTATGGTGGACATGGAACACCCAGGCATTGGAATTATTTATTTATCTCGATCCAAAATTGTGGGTGGATACGGAACGAAATCCTGTGAAAATGTTAGAGACAGTTTCTCCGGAGCGATTGAAAGAAGCCTCTGAAAATGAGGGGTATCTTAATCTCTATCAGAAAATTCTCGAAGAATTCGATAGCTATATGAATGAGAAAAGCAATGGGAAAAATGAATTTTATCCTATTAAATGGCCTTCGCCTGTCGCCTATTTTTCGCCGGAATTCGGAATTCATGAGAATTTACCCATTTATTCTGGAGGCCTGGGCGTTCTGGCGGGTGATCTCCTGAAGGCTGCCAGTGATTTGAAAATACCTATGGTGGGAGTTGGCTTGTTATACAGGAACGGATATTTCCGCCAGCGAATCGATAAGGACGGATGGCAGATAGCGGATTATCCGGAAAGTGATTTTTCAAACATGCCGGTCCGAATGGTTCAGGATGATAGAGGCAATGATGTTCAGCTTGCTATAGAGCTTCCGGGCAGAACCCTTTTTGCCAATATCTGGGAAGTCAAAGTCGGGCGAGTAGTTTTGTATCTTCTGGATACAGATGTTTCCAGGAATACTGTTCAGGATAGGCATATCACGTCTCGACTTTATTCGGATGATCCGCGAATTCGGATCGAGCAGGAGATCCTACTTGGAATGGGAGGAGTTAAGTTACTCAGAAAAATAGGGATCAAACCTTGCGTTTATCATATCAATGAAGGGCACTCTGCCTTTCTGCTTCTTGAGTTGATTAATCAATACGTCATTGATGAAGGACTCTCTTTTGAAGCCGCCAAAGAAATTGTGAGGGGAAGCACGGTTTTCACAACCCACACACCTGTCGAGGCTGGAAATGAGCGCTTCAGTAAGGAAGTTGTTGATTATTATTTTTCCAGCTTTTTTAAAAGATGGGGAATAACTTCGCCTCAGTTCTGGGAACTGGGTCGCAAGGAAATGGGCGAGGATAAACCATTTTACATGACAGTGCTTGGTCTCAAGTTATCGAATTGCAGCAATGCAGTCAGCAAAATACATGGATCGGTTGCGAGACGAATGTGGAATAGTGTCTGGAAAGGGTTCCACTATTCAGATATTCCAATTGGATACATCACCAACGGGGTACACCTCCAATCCTATATTGCATCTCAATTGAGGGATATGCTGAATGTATATATCGGTCCCGATTGGCAAAAAAGTTTTTTGGATCCTGAAAAATGGAAGAGAATCCATAATGTACCCGACGCATTTTTATGGCGAATAAAGACGAGTCTCAAATTTAATCTGGTAAATTTTCTTGTTCAGAGCGTAACAAAGCAGTCGGCCAAATATGATTCAGGAATGATGAAGGAGGAATTGATTGCTAAAATCAATCCTGCTGCATTAATCATAGGATTTGCACGAAGATTTGCGCCTTATAAGAGAGCTTATCTACTCTTCTCCGATCTTGACAGACTGGCTCGCATAGTGAATGACGAGCGCCGTCCGGTTCTTATCGTTTTTTCAGGTAAGGCCCATCCCAGTGATAAAATGGGAATGGATCTGATTAAACAAGTAATTGAGATAAGCAAAGATAAGAGATTCATAGGGAAAATACTGTTTATAGAAGATTATGATCTATATACAGCTCGCCATCTGTTGCAGGGCGTGGATGTCTGGCTAAATACACCGAGAAGGCCCTATGAGGCTTGTGGAACAAGTGGCCAGAAGGTCATCATTAATGGCGGATTAAACATGAGTGTATCCGACGGATGGTGGCCTGAAGGATTCGATGGTACTAACGGATGGACAGTTGGTCCTGTTACTGAAAATTATTCCGGATTTGATGATTCATCGATTGCGGATGAACGTGATGCCCAGTCCCTTTATTCCCTTCTGGAAGATAAAGTAATCCCGATGTTTTATGACCGCGACACAAACGGTATTCCCAAGCAGTGGACTAAAATGGTTAAAGAATCAATGGCGAAATTAATACCTAAATTCAATGCCAACAGAATGGTTCAGCAGTATCTTGAGGAAATGTACATACCATCAGCTCGCAGAAAAGCGGCTCTTGTTAAGAATGGGTTCAAGCTCGCCAAAGAGGTATCCGATTGGAAAAACAAAACGCCTGTCCGCTTTTCATCCTTGAAATTGATAGATGTCATATTCGAAGGCATCCACGGAGACACTCTTCAAGTTGGAGAGCCTTTTACAGTTAATGTCCGCATAGATCCCGGCAGCTTAGAGCCGGATGAGATTCTGGTTGAACTAGTCATTGGAAGAATAGACGGGCATGATTTTATTCGCGATCCGGAATCTGTTCCCCTGAAATTGGAAAGTAGATCGGAAAAGATGTTAACCTTTTCCTGCATATACCAGGTGGCGCAAAGCGGACAATATTCTTATGGCATAAGAATATTGCCTTACAACAAAAATTTATCCATAAAGCAGGAATTGGGATTGGCCCTTTGGGGATGATGCCGTTATCAATCTTTGCGACTATTAGAACATCTCAACATTGTGAAAGGAACAGATCAGCCTTGGTTTGATGGGGGCTTGATCGATATCTGTGATGACTCATCCAAATCTGGTCGGATCCATGATGGATCCGACTTTTTATCCTCAGCCGGTAGAGCATGTCGAGCTCATTCAAACTCATATATCATATATTTTTATAGCAGGCGATTTTGTCTATAAAGTCAAAAAACCTGTAAACTTTGGGTTTCTCGATTTTACCTCTCTAGAGAAAAGACAATATTTCTGTGAAAAAGAAATAGAGCTTAACAGAAGATTGGCTCCGCAGGCCTATCTGGAAGTAATTCCTGTGTATGCGGATAGCTTGGGAAAGCTGCGTTTAGGCAAAGGCCCAGGTGAAATTGTTGAATATACAGTAATGATGATCAAGCTTCCGCAGGATAGGATGTTGAAGCATCTTCTTTCCAAAAAGAAGGCCGGTATTCCTGAAATGAAAAGGATTGCTGAGAAGATCGCTCATTTTCATTCCAAAGCGGATACTGGAGGAAATATAGACGAAATGGGCCGTGCCGATTTGGTAAAATTCAACTGGGATGAAAATTTCGAACAGACGAAAAAGTATATAGATGTCGTTCTAACATTGGAAAAATACGATTTCATACACGACTATGTTCATTCTTTTATGGAGCGAGAAAAATTTCTATTCGAAAGGAGAATCATCGAACAGAAAATCCGGGATTGCCATGGCGATCTTCACCTGGAGCATATCTGTCTCACGGATGGTATTGTTATATTCGATTGTATCGAGTTCAACGAGCGATTTCGTTACTCCGATACGGCTTCGGAAGTTGCCTTTCTCGCAATGGATCTGGACTTTAACGGATATTCAAATTATGCAGATGTTTTTGTTGAAAAGTATATTGAAAAATCCGGAGACCGCGATTTAGCATTGCTGCTTAATTTTTATCGATGCTATCGTGCTTATGTTCGGGCCAAAGTAGTAAATTTCCGGCTGGATGAAAGTGAATTATCCCAAGGAGATTATGAAGCTTTGTCAGAAACAGCAGGCAAGTATTATGACCTTGCTTTTCGATATGCCGCAAAACCTACTAAACCGGTTTTCATTCTTTTTGCAGGATTAATGGGAACAGGGAAGAGCGTGCTATCCAAAAGAATTGCTCCTTTTTTGAATGCTGAGATTATTCGAACTGATGTATTACGTAAAGAAATGCTCAACTTGGATTTAGCAGAGCGGCATTTTGAGGACTTTGGTCAGGGAATTTATTCAGAACAAATATCGGAAAATACGTACGATCTGGCGCTCAAAAAGGCTCAGCAAATTATCGTAAACGGGAAATCCGTGATCATTGATGCCTCATATAAAAGGCGGAAGGAGAGGCAAAAAGCGCAGGAAATGGCTCAGCGGCTGGGGGTAGATTTTTTTATAATCGAATGCGTTTGCCCTGAATCGGAAATTAGAAAACGATTGGAAAGGCGACTCAATAAAAAAACGGAACCATCAGATGGAAGATGGCAATTGTATGAGTTGCAAAAAGGGGATTTTGAAAAAATTAATGAACGTGGCCTAAATGAAACTCAAGAACGCAAGCACATCGTTATTGATACATGTCTGCCAATTGATAAATCTGTAATCCTGACTCTTAGGGGGATCAGATTGTAACTAAATTGAAAATAAATCGTTTTAGGATTAGGATGATTTTAATAAAATATTGGTTTTCTCTTGCCCATCTTTTTTCTTCTTCTCAATATTTTCGTTCTCTTTTTGCTGCGTTATATCGATCATCCTTTTCGTTTCATGTATGAAATAGCTGACTTTGTAATCGAGACCGGTATTCGGATAATCTTTGGCTATGGTTTCAAAGCGCTTCAATGCAGCCTTGTATTTTTTCGTTTTAAAATAGAAGCGGCCAACATAAAATTCATGTTCTCCAAGACGCCTCTTGCACTCTTTCAACATCTTTTCAGCCATAAATGCAAACTGGCTAGTGGGATAAAGGGAAATGAGTTTATCAAATTCCTTTTTTGCCTTGATGGTCTCACTTTGATCACGATCAATGCTCATCATCTGGTTGTAATGACACATGCCTAATTGATAAATTACATAAGGCAAATTGACGTTCGTCGGATGGAGATTTGAAAAATCCGAATAGGCGGCTTCTGCTTCAATATATTTTTCATCACTATAATATGAATCGGCTATACCCAATTCAGCCATAATTGCAAATTTGCTGAGAGGGTATTCTTCCTTAAGCTTCTGGAAACTCTCAATTGATTTATCGTATTTGCCTTTTTGATACAACTCGACTCCGCTCTGGTATAACCCCTCGGGAGTTATGCGCTCTACTTCCCTTTTATCCAAACCAATCCAGCTGCATCCAGATGTCGTGGATATGACTACAATGAATAACCATATGATAAGTGATTTATTTTTAAGTAATACTTTAAACATTATTAGGTCTATAAACCTTTCTGAATAAAACTTTCCAGGCGATCTTTGGAAACAAGTCCGATAATACTGTCTATTTTCTGCCCATTTTTGAAGAGAATCATTGTCGGAATACTCTGGACACCATATGTAGAGGCGGTTTTCTGATTTTCATCAACATTCATTTTTGCAATTCGCACACGCCCTTCATACGTTCCTGCGAGATCTTCAATAATAGGACCGATGGCTCTGCAGGGACCACACCATGGAGCCCAAAAATCAACCAGGACCGGTTGGGTTGAGCTAATTACTTCGGAGTCGAAATTTTCATCAGTTACATGTAAAACCGAACCTTTGTTTTCCATTTTGGTTCCCCTTTCAAGAAATGCGTAATAATATGCCATATAATCTCGAAGGGTGTCAATGCTTCATTTCAGCTGCGAATTGCCTCAAAATAAATGTT
>DHHG01000232.1 GCA_002403175.1 Syntrophaceae bacterium UBA4778
CGTGTACTTCTTCTGGAAGCGGTTAAAAACCGAAAGGCAATGGAAAACCTGAAGGAGAAAAAATTACAGCAGTTCAGGTCGGGAACACTTGAAAAGGAGCGTAAGGAACTGGATGAATTCGGAATCGTCAAATATCAAGGCAAAGTTGAAGATGAAGAAGGCGATCGTTCTTTGTGAGATTCTGGTCGCGATTTTTATCGTACTCAAGCTTTTTTCTTTGGGTGGGTTCTTGAAAAAAGCGGAACTGTCGGGCATATCCCCCTGGTTTCTTGGGATGGCAATTGCGGAGCCTTCCAACAGATATGTTCCGCAGGATATTGATGACCAACTGACGGCTGAAAGGAAGCTCCTCGCATCCTTAACAGAACGGCAGCAACAGCTCGATTCCCGTGAGGTCTTGTTGAAAGCCGAAGAAAAAAGATTGGAATCGCTGAAAAAAGAGATAATACAAAAAATAGAGGCCCTGAAAGGGTTGGAAGAGAAATTGACGTCACCTCTTGAAGCAACTGCAACAGCGGACAACAAAAGATTCAGAGATCTTGCTAAAAACTATGAGGCTGCTCCCCCTCAGCAGGTTGGGACAATTCTGGAAAGAATGGACACAAAAATGGCAGCAGGCATTCTGATGAATATGAATAATAAGAAGGCGGGTGCAATCTGGGCGTTTATCTCTCCCGGCCGCTCAGTGGAGATTGCAAAAGAAATCACAAATTCACAGGTGAGCACGGGTACTGTCAAACAATAAGCGCCCGGTTATTCTAAGAGAAGGGGGATTGCGATTTGCCGATCGTAATCCCCCTTCTCTTTTTTTATTAGAGTTGTTCCTGTTCCCTTTTTAGAAGAGAACAGAAAAGACGTTTGGTCGCATTTCCACTGTGAATTATTTTCATGGTCGAAGCCTAAACAATGGGAAAATTTTACCTCACCAAATAGCTGCAGTTGAGAGTCTATGCATAACTTGCCGGAATCATGAATAAAATTAAAATGGCATTCATATTGCTCTAGTACCGAATAAAAAACCTGAGAGGTTCGAATGGCTTCAACAACGGATTGTATACAAAGGAATCAGGTTGATGCTCCAAACACAGAGTTTGGCAAGGGACCAAATACAAATCAGGTTTTTAACCAGGGAGATTCCGGTTCCTTTTCTTTCATGAACGTTCTGATTCAGCTACTGGGGACGGGTGCCGGGGACCTGCCTTCGCAGATGCTCCATGATTCCATGACAGGCGGTTTGAAAAAAGAAGGAATGTTTCAGGATGGTGATAAGAACCAAAACGGAGGCGATTCGGAATCAGGTGTGATGATTTTCAATCCGCTGATTGGTAACGAGATTACCCGAATAGATGTGGCCGATTCAGGTTTGATAGCAGTTGGAGCATTAACCGAAGCCAACCTTCCCATGAACCCAGACACAAAGGTTGAATCGAATTATTCCAGTCTGGGAAATGTTGGCTCGCAATCAGTTCCGTTCTCGGCAATACGACAAGAGGTGCAGCAGCCCCCGATCTCTTTAAATGGAAATCAAGAGAATATAGGTTTTAAAATTATAGAGCCAGAAAATTTGGATTCCTCTGAATGGCAGACCGAAACCTCCCCTGATCTTAAATTTCAGAATGCAATGATAGGGGCGAATCCGGAAACAGACAAATCCATCCAGCCTCTTTCGATGGATCCGGAAATCAATGAAACCGAAACTGATTCTGATCTCCTGAATTTCAATCGAAAATCCGGTGAATCGATTCACCACCGAATTTTGTCTTCGAGTGATTTTTCATTATCGAAACCTGCTTCGTCGACTGAACCGGAAAATTATGCCGCTATAACGAATTTGAAAACACAGAAATCCGGAGAGGAGGGGAAACCGGATGTCTCTATAATTCAGCAATCATCATCGAACGGATTATCTGTATTGAAAAATCCACCGGATTTGAATGCGGACATCGGAACAGGAGATGGAGTTTTCGCGAATCTCGCCGGTTCTGCGGAAATGAAGCAAGCTGATGAGGTCATAATCAAGTTAGAAGAGGCCGGGACAAACATATTGTCGGATCTTCGCGATAAGAAAATAAAATTGTCAAACAAAGGACCGGATGAGGCGGAAAAAGATAAGGGAAAAACAGCTCAGACCGCGATCTCTTCCACCGAACAATCAAAGATAAATTCTGCATCTGATTTTGTTGAATTTACGGACTCACCAAAAAATCCGAATGCCTCAGTGGATTCCACCGAAAAGATTTTTAATAAGGAACTGGGAATATCGGGATCAAAAAATACTATACATAAAAATGACGGTTCACATACCCTCGTCAAGGATATGTCGATTGGTTTCACCAGCGCTTCTGCCGTTGCAACCGGTGATGCGGAGCAGCATGTTGGTGAAATCCGGCCCCAGACCGTAATCAACCAAGTAATCGATACAGTACAATCCGCTATAAGCAAAGGGTACAGCAGAATCAGGATGGAAGTGAATCCAGCCAGCCTGGGATCTCTGGATATGGATCTTCTGGTTAACCAGGACCGGGTGAAGATGATCATCTTTGCTGATAATCAGGAAGTACGCAACCTTCTGCAAAGCAATATGGATCAGCTCAAGACATCCTTACAGCAGCAGGGCCTCCGGATGGAGGGGGTTGAAGTATTCGTCCAGGATCGATCCGCAGGAAATGGCCATAATCCGAATGGAAATTATTATGGTCAGGGCTTTCATGGACTGGAACATCCAAAAGGAAACAATCGGAACGAAAAGCCCGGAGAGTCCGAAATGAGCCACGGTCAATTGGTTTCCGACAGGAACCGAAATGCAACAGGACTGAGTATATTCGTATAAATCTTTTGCAACCAAATCTGGATTTAATCTGAAAGAGGTGAAGATATGGCTTCAGTAAGCACAGTAACACAGGCCGGCAGCAGTACAAGCTCGACCACAACAAATTCAACATCCAAAACTGTCATGGGTAAGGACGATTTTATGAAGATGCTGATTGCTCAGCTTAAAAATCAAGATCCGTTAAATCCCATGGACGGTAAAGATTTTGCTGCTCAGCTTGCACAATTTTCAACGGTTGAACAGCTTATGAATATGAGCACCAGCCTCAGTGGCATGAGTACCTCCATATCGGGCATGAACAATGCGCAGATGGCCACGCTTATCGGCAACGAGGTAATCGCTCAGGGTAATTCGATTACGGTTAACGGAGCAGTGAGCAGCCTCTCGTACAATCTGTCTGGGGCAATACAGAAAGGAACTGTGAAAATTTATGACAGCAGCGGAACACTTGTAAAAACGCTGAATCTGGGAAATCAGAATGCAGGCGTTAACACCCTGACATGGGATTCCAGCGATCTGGAAAGCGGAAATTATACTTTCGATGTATCGGCAACGGACAAAAGCGGAATTGCCGTTCCGGTCTCCACGACCATAACCGGAACCATTTCCGGTGTATCTTACAAAGACGGAACGCCTTACATTACGGTAAATGGTCAGGATATTGCGTTCAGCAGTGTGACATCGATAAAGAAACCGGTAACAAATTCTTAAGATTAGAATA
>DHHG01000311.1 GCA_002403175.1 Syntrophaceae bacterium UBA4778
TAAAAGTGCTCCACGTCGGCGAGGGAATCGACCGCAAGGCATGCTTTCCGCTACTACGCAGTTTAGATCCAAACGAAATCGTTTACTTACCTAATAAGGAAATTAAGGGATGAAGCGCCGGGAAATCACCAAGCACTTCGTGCTTGCTGCAATGCTGAGTTCATTTTTCCTGTTTCTAAATTTTAATCTGAACACCGGGACAAATAAGGTTCAGGCAGGCGAACATAAAATTTTAGGATTCCCCGATAGAAAGGATCTGCCTTTGCTGGAACAAAAAATCAATGCTTATGAGGTTAATAAAAAATATCCGGATGATCCTTTCGTCCTGCTAACCGTAAAGGAGGCCCTCAAGGGAGCCAAGGAACGCAATGGCGGAATCGGAGCTTGTCTTGTCCTTGAATCCACCGGTGAAATCCTTGAACAAGCCCACAATTGCCAGTATGAACCCTATTTCCGGAGTGACCTTCACGCCGAAATGGATCTCCTGAATAGATATGAGGAAAGAATGCGGATAACACGATCACGCAACCCCAAAGATCCCACTTACCGCAATCCTCGCAACATGAAGGGGATTGTCCTTTACACCTCTGTCGAGCCTTGCCCCATGTGCCTGACGCGAATCATTAATTCGGGCATAAAGGAAGTCCGATATGCAGCAGTCGACGAGACAGGCGGCATGGCAACCCGATTTCAAGATCTCCCACCCTTCTGGAAGGATTTGGCAGAAGGAATTTCTCTGAAACAGGCCGAATGCTCTCCGGAGCTGAAAACCATAGCCCGGAAACTTTTCCGCCCTATGATTACGGAAAAGACAGGATTCATGAAGTAACTCACTCTAATGTACCTCCCTGCATCCTTCCTATAAGATACGGTTGAAACATCAAGCGATCGGCTGTATAGTTCGCCCGAATAAAGAAAGAGGATTCTCAGGTTATCAACATGGAAGAGCGTCTGCCCGGTCTGAAAGATGATGCGCTCCGGCTCATTGCAAAAAAGATTGTTCAGGATAAGCCGGTGAGCGCAGAGGATGCCCTTGCCATGCTCACCACCGGACACATATCGGAGCTGGGCTTTCTGGCAAACCTGGTGAAAAAAAGGCTTCATGGCGACACCGTTTATTACAGCGTGAACATGAACCTGAACTACACCAATATTTGTGAGCTCCGGTGTCCCCTGTGCGCTTTCTCCTGCTCGGCAGGCGATCCCGGCACCTATGCGCTTTCCCTTGATGAAATCGAATCCCGGGTGCGAACCGCAGTTAAAGGCGGCATCGACGAGGTCCATATCGTCGGCGGACTGAATCCGAGCCTTAAAATCGATTATTTCGAAGAAATGCTTCGGCGCATAAAGAAAATAAATCCCAATCTCTTTATCGTTGCCTTCACGGCAGTGGAGTATGACTATTTCGCCAGGATTAACGGAATCCCCCTGAATGAAGTGTTTGCCCGATTGCAAAAAGCCGGTCTGGGAGCGCTTCCGGGAGGGGGGGCCGAAATCTTTTCGCCCGCTATCCGGCAGGTGATCGCACCCACCAAAATTTCCGGACGCCGCTGGCTGGAAGTAATGCGCACCGCTCACGAACTCGGCCTGAAAACCAATGCCACCATGCTTTACAACCATCTGGAACATCCGCAGGATATCGTGGACCATTTATCGCAGCTTCGGGCGCTTCAGGATGAGACAGGCGGTTTCAAGACCTTCGTCCCCCTCGTGTTTCATGGAAAGAATACACAAATCACCTCACGGCATCGCGAGAGCACCGGATTTGACGACATCCGCATTTTCGCGACAGCGCGCATCTTCCTGCATAATATTCCCCATCTGAAGGCGCACTGGATGTATCTGGGGGAGAAGACGGCTCAGATCCTCCTTCATTTCGGAGCCGATGACATCAGCGGGACCTACCACAACGAAAAGGTCGTTCACAGCGCCGGGGCCGCAACTGCGGATACCGGAAGCGAAGCAGGCATCCGGACGCTTATCGAACAGGCCGGACTAAAGCCCGTCCGGGCCGCAGCAGACTATGCCACAAGGATAAGAAAATGAAATTAGGCTACATCAATTATTTGAACTGTTATCCGTATTATCATCACATGTTCGAAAGGCAGGCCGTGCCGGATATTCAGATCATCCCCGGATTACCGACTCAGCTCAACCGCATGATGGCTTCGGCGCAGCTCGACATGAGCCCCATATCCGCGGCAGCCTATACCGATCTGGAAGATGAAGTGGTACTCCTTCCCGAATTTTGCCTGAGTTCGGTCGGATACGTCCACTCGGTCATCCTCACCAGCCTTTTGCCGATTGAAGAGCTTCACGGCAAAAAGCTGGGCCTCTCCAGCGCCTCCAAGACATCCGTCGTCCTCCTGAAAGTGCTTCTGAAGAGGTACTATGCAATCGAACCGTATTTCGTCGAAACCGATCCGAACCCGACACTCAAGGAGGGATCGATCGATGCAGCCCTGATCATCGGCAATGAGGCCATGAAGCAGGGGATCTCGCCCTACACCTACGATCTGGGCGACCTCTGGATGAGAAAGACGGGATTCCCCGTTGTCTTTGCAGTCTTTGCGATCCGCAAATCGGCTATCGCCTCCTGCGGAGATAAAATCGATGCCGTGATCGCGTCCTATCACAGGAGCCTTGACCTGCTGGAAACAGATCGGGAGATTCTCATCAGCAAGGCCCGGGAACGCTATCCCGATATCCGCTACGATGTAGATTCCTATTACCGGACATTACAGTATACCTTCAATGCCTCTTTGAGAGAGGCCCTGCGGTTTTACTTTGATAAAGCGGGAGATCTCGGTTTGCTAAGACAGGTAGGGCCGATCAAATTCTACGAACGCTAGAGCCCGCAGGCAGGTAAGATTAAATGACGCGAAATCCAACCCAAATTCTCAAAGAAAGGATCTATGCCGGAGAACGCATAATGGCTTCCGATGCGCTTGATCTCTTCACATGGGACATCGCCGAACTCGGCATGGCCTCCTCTTTTCGCACCAGCCTGGCGGCACCCGGAAAAAAGGTTGGGTTCATCATCGATCGCATCATCAATTTCACCAACAAGTGTGAAGCGGCCTGCCTGTTTTGCGCCTTCCACGCGCGGGCGGGACAGATGGAGCCCTACGAACTCTCGATAGATGATATTCTCGCCCGTGTGGATGAACTCGTGCAGGCGGGGGGTACGCAAGTGATGTTGCAGGGGGGGCTTCACCCGAATCTGAGCCTGTCCGATTATGTGAACATGGTGAAGGTGGTCAAGGAACACTATCCGGCAATAACCTTGCACTCCTTTTCCCCCGCAGAGCTGGTACATATTTCAAGGAAAGAGGGAATCGGCCTTGATGAAACACTTGGAGATCTGAAAAAGGCAGGATTGGATTCCGTTCCCGGCGCATCGGATCTTCTCGTTGACCGGATTCGGACCACAGTCAGTCCCCGAAAGCTCTCGAAGGATGAGTGGTGCGAGGTCATGTACGCCCTGGCGCGGCATGGCATGAAATCCAGCGCTACCATGACCTACGGCCTGGGGGAAAGCGAGGCGGAGCGCATTTCACATCTGGAGATTATTCGTAGCGTGCAGGACAGGACCGGGAACATCCGCGCATTCATTCCCTGGTCCTTTTCGCCGGCAAACACGTCCATGCAGGACAGGCCGAGGACGACAGGAATCGATTATCTTAAGATCGTTGCCATCTCCCGTATCTTCCTGGATAATATCAAGTACATCCAGGCCGGATGGCTGACAGAAGGGATGAAACTCGCCCAGATTGCCCTTGACATGGGGGCAAACGATATGGGGGGTGTCCTCACGGAGGAAGTGGTGGTTAAGGCAACCGGAATCCAAACAAGGGCCAGTGTGGAAGAGTTTATCGAATTAATAAAGAATGCCGGGCGTATCCCCCTTCAGCGGGACTCCAATTATTCGGAAATCAGGGTATTTTCATGAATCTCGATCTCGCCTTCTCCTCCTGTCCGAACGATACCTTTATTTTTCACGCCCTGCTGCATGGATACGTCGATACGGCCCCGTATACCTTTACCTCCTGCATCGAAGATGTCGAAACCCTCAACATGGCTGCGTTTAAAGGAACTCACGCCATATCCAAGCTTTCCTTCGCAGCCTACCTGAGTCTGAAAGATCGCTATACGCTGCTCGATTCGGGGGCGGCCCTGGGGTTCGGCTGCGGTCCGATCCTGGTGGCTGCCGAAAGCCTCAAATCCGTTGAAGAGGCCCGCATTGCAGTACCCGGCCGATACACGACCGCCTTTCTCCTTCTACGGCTCTGGAACGGAGCCTTGAAGCATATCGAATTCGTTCGCTTTGACGAGATCCTCCCAGGAATCGCATCAGGACGATTTGATGCCGGTCTGATCATCCATGAAGGGCGCTTTGTCTATCCTCAATACGGCTGTGTGCCGATTATCGATCTTGGCGAGTGGTGGGAATCCCGGACCGGTCTTCCCATACCCCTCGGCTGCATTGCCATCCGCAACGACCGGCTGGAGCACAAGGAATCTGTCGAGAAACTGATTCGGGCATCCGTCACGCATGCCTTCCAAGTCCCTACGGACTCCGAATCCTTTATTAAGGAGCATGCCCAGGAACTAGATGATGCGGTTATCCGGGAGCATATTGCCCTCTATGTAAACGATTTTACTCTGTCGCTGGGAGAAAAAGGGCGCGAAGCCATACGGATTCTGGAAGAGCAATCGCTCTCGGGGAGAAGTCTATGATCGGGCTCATGATGGCCACCATGCTGGAAGCCGAGCCTTTTATCAGCGGTCTGGATCTGAAGCAGCTCGAAACCCAGCCCTTTCGTATTTACGGGAAAGGCGATCTGATCCTCATCCTGTCGGGGATCGGCAAAGCCAATGCCTCCATAGCCGCTACCTATTTCATCCAGCGCTTTAATCCCTCCTGCCTTTGCAATCTCGGGGCGGCGGGCGCTGTGGACAGCGGGTTCTCTCTGGGTGAATGCTTCCATGTTGGACATATCATCGAACCGGACCGGCCCGATCTGAGAACGGATCTCCCGCAGGAACATATCCCGGATATCCTCGACGGTTTTTCAACCCGGACCCTGGCTACACAGGACAGGCCCATCCGGGAGGCCGCAGAGCGCGAAGCAGTGGCGGTCCGAAAGGCGAATCTGGTTGATATGGAAGGCGCCGCCTTCGCGCAGACCTGCCGGCGCCTTGCCCGGCCCGGCTATTTGTTCAAATTCGTCAGCGATACCCCCGATCACACCTCCAGCAACGACATCATCGCGAACATCGCCCTTTATCGGGACGCCTTCTTCCGGTTCTTTCAAAATGAGGTTCTCTTCAGGCTGAAGGAAAACAGCCATTGAATCAAGATGAAGCATAAAAAGTTAACAGCTTTTCTAAGCCGCTTGCTCTCCTCTTCAGCGCACGCATCTTCACTGATATAGCGGTCTACCGGCTTGATCCCCTTCTTCCTCTTTTGTAAGTTTGCCCATCCGGCTTTTTCAGGATTATTCTTGCAAAACCCAGATTGGTGAAGTATTTGTACGCATCGAATCGAACAAACGCTTCCTAATACATTTAAACAGGAATTTTCATGAACAGAATTCGCAGGGTTCTGATTGTTCTCTTCCTTCTCATTACAATCGGATGCGCCCAGAACATAAATGTTCCGGTAGCTGATGTCGCCACCCGTCCTTTTTTCGTTACAAGACAACTGCCCATGAAAGCCGCTGTGGTGCTTCCTCCCGAAAACAGTGTTTATACAAAAACCAACGAATTCGGCGGCCTCGAAACGACTCCGACCGGGAAACTGATCAGAAAAAGCGCTTTGGAAGCCTTTTCACGGCTTTTTGCCGATGTGGAGTTTGTTGAGGGCCAGCCTTATCCTGAGGACGCGGCCATTGTAGTCATTCCAACCATTGAGGAAATGACGAATCAGGGAATACAGGTAGCATTGGGATTCGGCATGAAATACGATGCTACCGCAACGGCAAAGGTTATTGTAACCGACCGGGAAGGAATGCGCATCTGGTCTCATACCCGCTCCGCCAAGGGGACCAGCAGGGATGTTGTCAGCCCTATCATCCCGTTTGCCGAATTGATCGGTGAGGCTTCCGCTTTGGCTATCCAGACAGTCCTTCAGGACGCGGCCAGGGAGATCAGCCTGGCTCGGGAAATTACAGATTATGCCGGAAAAGGAATTAGAGCAAAAGCTGCGGGGCCCGCTGTCTCTGATTTTTCGGGACGCGCACACGCAGGCAAGACAGATTACCCACCAGCCAGCTCCCCGGTCTCGCAGGCTCAGGTTTCGGTTCCATTGATCCCGTCCAAACCGTCAGCAACCGAAGCGCTGCCTTCCACCCGTCCGGATACCTTTGCGGTCGTTATCGGCATCGATTACGGGGACCGGGACGATATTCCTGCCCTCGCATACGCGTCAAAAGATGCCTCAAAGGTGCTCGATGTTCTGACCGATCTCCGTTACGGAGGCGTCCCGAAGGAGAACACGATATTCCTTCTGAACGAAAAGGCGACGAGAAGTCAGATGATCTCGGCACTCCGCAAGGCGATGCAGTGGAAGGGATATGTTTACATTTACTTCACGGGGCACGGCAGTCCCAAGCTGAATGGACAGAAGCTGATAGATGCCATGATCGTCCCCTCGGATGCGGTGATTAGTGACCCCGAATCGCTGGAAGAGACGGCCATCGCGATTTCTTACATAAAGGACCTCGTGGACAGATCGAAATCAAAAGGGATTCTCCTCGTCCTGGATGCATGCTTTTCTGGGGGCGGAAAATCCATCCTGGCAAAAGGAAGCAAGCCGCTTGTCCTCACGGCGGCAGCACCCGAACTGCTCAAACCGGCGACAGCCGGCAAGGTGATCATTACTTCTTCTTCCGCCAATCAGCAGTCGTGGGAGGATGATTCCGAATTGAAAGGGGGAATTTTCAGCCACTACTTTATCGAGGGTCTGAAGGGAAAAGCAGGTCAAGATGCATGGATCAGGGTCCATGAGCTCTTCGATTATTTGAAATCCTCAGTGCCGGCTGCAGCGCAGCGTCTGAAAAGGGCTGAACAGATACCCCAGGTTTCGGGTACCGGCAACTTCCAGATTGCGCGTAACTGGGACAAGGCCAGGGTTCAGGACCTGGAGATCGTTCGGGGAAGACTGAAAAAATCGTTTGAACATGGCTATATTACCGCCGAACAACTGGGCCGCGCACTGGACGAACTCGGAAAACCCACACAGACAAAGCTCCTGAAATCCTTTCTTGGCGGGAAAATAAGCGACAAACAGTTCGGCGCGCTTTATTGAGGGCAATCAGGATCATGCGTTTCGTAAAAATTCTTTTCATCTTTTTGTTATGTATAGCGATCCCGGGTTGTGCCATGCAATACACAATACCGGAACACTATACGCCGGCAAATACAACCGGGCTGAAAGTAGATAAATTGCCGCTGAAAGCCGGTATCGTTCTACCCGACGAGTCCCTTACCATGACCAAAACCTGGATCAATCCCCAGATGGAAAGCAACACGCTGACCATGACCGTACCGGTTGGCGCCTTGCAGGGAAAGGCGTCCAGATCCGTATTCCCGGCCCTTTTTGAAAAAATCGAATACATCAAGAGTAAACCCTACCCGCCGGAACTGGATGTCGTCTACGTTCCCGTTATATCGGATTGGTCTTTCGGTTATGGGGCGGCCGGTGGATTCAAGCAGGGCTATTACGTTCAGTTGCGTATTTCCAGCACGATTACGGACGTCTCCGGTGCCCGGATCTTCAAGGATGAGGTGACAACGACGACCCGAGTGACGATGGGCATGGTCGGGTCTGAAAAAGGGGATAAGGAAAACTGGGGGAAGGTATTTTCCCAGGCCATAAATGATGCGTTTCTCAAGGCAGCTGCCGAAATAGGCACGTCCAGGGAATTACAGAGATTGGCTGGCGGAAAAGCCCGAACCGTTCGCCCGAAAATTGCTCGGGACGACCAACCTGCTCTACTCCCCGCCTCTGCTTCTGCGCCAAGTGCAGCCCCCGCTACGCTTTCAACAATGGCCGGAACGAAGCTGAAAAAGGCTCTCGAAACTGGTGCCATTTCCGCCGAACAATTAGGCAAGGCGATGGAAGAACTAGAGAGAAATGCGCCGTCCAAGCTCCTCCGCTCTTTTCTTGACGGCGAACTTACAGACAGGCAGTTTGGAGAGTTATACTGATCGAAACGACTTCCCCTGCTTTTTGAATTGCTTTTCCAGCCCTACATGATTAACACATTGAAAACATGCCCGAGCTAGAGATGTTAGGGAGTTGAAGCGTTACACAGGAGGCGCTTTGAGCACCAGCAAGTCTGTTTTTAGCGATAAACGTCTTTCCGATGTCCTACTTTCACAACCCAAATCGAAAGTTCATTATCTTGAATGGAATAGATAATTCTGTAAATACCTTGGCGAATACGATATTTCTCCTGACCGGTCAGTTTCTCGTGACCCGGGGGCTTTGGATCTGTTGCAAGTGCCTCAATGCGAACGAGAATTTTCTTTAAATCTTTTTTGGGAATTAAGCGAAGGTCTTTTTCAACCGACTCTTTAAAGTAGATTTTATATGCAGCCATCTTTTTTCAGCCTTTTGATCATGGCTTCATAGCTGATGAGCGGCTCTTTTGCCCTTTCTTCAAATGCAGCAATGTCTTCAGCATCTTCCGCTAAAGATTCCTTAATGGCGTCATTGACCAGCTTCGAAAAAGACTGTGACGTTTCGACAGCCTTCAGTCGAAGCGCTTTATATAATTCCGGGTCTAAATACACTGTGGCTCGCGTTGTTGCCGTTGCCATAATATCACCTCCTTAATGCCATGTAACTATAGCATCAAAACGTTACAACGACAAATCATTTATAGGCGGACGATAAGCGACGGCTCTGGAGCTTCTTCGAATACTAGAAAAAAAATTGCCATTAAAAACTTCCTATTTACCTCTTGATTTTATAGGAAATATTTCCCATAGTACCTTCCAAAATCAAGTGCATGCAAATTCAATTTCAGAATAAGTGCGCAATATTTTCACGTATCACCACACGCAAAAACCCTTACTAAGTTTGAGAAAAAGAGAACTTATTATTTCTATCTAACGTCTCGGGTTCACTATAAGGAGGATGCAAAACGAGGAGCATTATTGCAAACACAAGGGGGCATCGCGTATGAGCACCAGAAAGCGCAGACAAGTAAATCCATATCAACAGAGAGAAACAAATAGCTCCGTTGTATTCTGCATTCATGGCTGCTCTCTACGGCAAATATCGTTCTTATGATGGGCGCTGATTCTGGATCGCGCCCATTTTTTAGCTCCGGCGATATCGCACCAGCAAAAAAATAAAAAACTCCTAATGGGATATGCTGACTATTTTAGAACCGCTTTAAACCAGTCATTTTCAGAAAAATCGAATACTTCACGGAACTAATCAGACATTTGACTTCTTTGCTTTACTGTTCCAATGCCCTTTGAATTGAACTCTATCGTTTTGCGTTCAATCGTTTTATGCGCAATGAGCAGCGTTCATTCCTGTCCAGACCGAAGGAATGCGGCTGCCGAACACCAATTGCCTTGACAAAACTCCTGAAAAAACTTACCTTTTCCCTTCAAAAAAATGCAGGACCGTTTCTAAGAATGATATTTTCCAAGGCCGTTGTTTACTCGCGCATGATCAAGATCGCGCATACGATCTTTGCTCTGCCTTTTGCCCTGGCAGCGGTTGTTCTGGCTTATCCCGAATATCCCGTAAAGCTTTCCTGCCTGTTCTGGATCCTGGTGGCCATAGTGAGCGCACGATCGGCCGCTATGGGGTTCAACCGGATTGCGGATGCCGAGATCGATGCGAAGAATCCCCGCACCTCGATTCGCGAGATTCCCAAGGGGGTCATCTCCCTCAAAGAAGCCTATGCGTTTGTCATTCTGTCGTCCGCTGTCTTTATCTTTGCTGCCGCTATGCTTTCCCGGCTTTGCTTCTGGCTTTCATTTCCGGTCTTATGCGTGTTCTTTTTCTATTCGTATTCCAAGCGATTCACCTGGCTGGCGCATCTGATTCTGGGGCTGGCGATCGGTATGGCTCCCATGGGGGTCTGGATAGCCATCAGTGGCGAGGCATCGTGGAAAATAGGCATTCTGAGCTTGGCGCTTCTGACGTATATTGCAGGGTTCGATATTCTTTATGCCTGTCAGGATATCGATTTTGACAAAAAAGAAGGATTGCACTCCATTCCATCGAAATTCGGCGTTCGCCGCGCCATGCGGATATCGACCCTTCTTCATGTCATCAGCGTAGTCTGCCTCGCCAGCCTGTACTGGCAATTCGCCCTGAGCAGTGCCTATCTGGTCGTTGTCGGTATCATTGCCCTGCTTTTTATTGTGGAGCACGCGCTTGTCAATCCGGATGATCTTTCGCGTATTGACATGGCCTTTTTCCATGTCAACAGCGCGATTTCGGTTCTGGTATTTATCGCCGTTCTCGCCGGAGCGCTCCTGAAAGGTTTCGTATGAAAAGAATGGTGGTCGGAATTACCGGAGCATCCGGATCTCTTTATGCAGTCGAACTGGTCAGGGCCCTTCTCGATGCATCCGTGGAGGTTCACCTGATCATCTCCGAACTGGGCGGGCAGGTTCTGGCCCATGAGCTTGAGATTGCACAGGTATCCGTTTCTGAAATGTTTGCAGCAATGAAAGGGAAGAGCGGGATGGAAGGAAGGGTAACGATCCATCCCGTAACCAATATGTTCGCGCCGCCGGCAAGCGGATCCTTCCCTGTGGACGCGATGGTCATTATCCCGTGCTCGATGAAAACGCTTTCGTCCGTTGCCAACGGATATACCACCAATCTTCTGGAACGCGCCGCCGATGTCACTCTCAAAGAGAGGCGCCCTCTCGTCCTTGTGACGCGCGAGTGCCCGCTGAGCCATGTGCATCTTTCCAATATGCTGAAGGCGCATGAAGCGGGGGCGACCATCATGCCTGCATCTCCCGGCTTCTACCATCATCCTAAGAGCATTGGAGAACTGGTCGAATTCATGATTGTCCGGGTGCTGGACCATCTCGGGATCGCGACTCCCTGCGCCAAAAGATGGGGCGACCTGAACATAGATCCGAAGGAACCGTCATGAGTTACCGTAATCTTCAGGAATTCATGGCGCAGCTCGAATCCGCAGGCGAACTGATCAGGATAAAAAAACAGGTCTCTCCGGTCCTGGAAATTACGGAGATTGCCGACCGGATGATGAAGAGCCCCGAAGGAGGCAAAGCCCTTCTGTTCGAAAATGTCGAGGGTTCGTCCTTTCCGGTCCTCATCAACGCCTTCGGAAGTCCACGACGGATAGCGCTGGCCCTGTCGGCCCCCCCCGATGCAATTGCGGAGAGGCTCCGGGGGATTCTGGAACAGGCGCCGCCCGTGACCATGCGGGAAAAGCTCGGCATGATACCCAAGGCGATTGCCTGGTCGAAATTTTTTCCCAGATCGTATCGGAAAAAGAATCCTCCCTGCCAGGAAGTCGTGTATACAGGGGATCAGGTCGATCTTTCGATCCTGCCGGTCCTTCATTGCTGGCCGAAGGATGGGGGAAGATTCGTAACCCTCCCCGTCGTCTTTACCAAGAGCCTGAAGGACGGACGGCAGAATACCGGAATGTACCGCCTCCAAATCTATGACAAGCGCACGACCGGCATGCACTGGCATATCCACAAAGACGGCTCGCATTATTTTCAGGAATACAGGAAAGCGGGAAAACGCATGGAGGTGGCCGTGGCGATCGGCACCGATCCGGCCGTTACCTATGCGGCAACCGCTCCGATGCCCCGGGGAGTGGATGAATTGCTTCTGGCCGGATTCATCCGTCAGGAGCCGGTCAGGATGGTGAAGGCACTTACGGTCGATATCAGGGTGCCGGCGAAAGCCGAGTTCATCCTGGAGGGCTATATCGATCCTGAAGAAACCCGGATTGAAGGGCCATTTGGCGATCACACCGGATACTATTCTCTGGAAGGGGAGTATCCCGTTTTCCATGTGACCGCATTGACTCACCGCAGAAATCCCGTTTACAGCACCACCATCGTCGGCCGTCCTCCCATGGAGGATTGTTATCTGGCCTATGCGACGGAGAGGATCTTTCTCCCTTTGCTCCGTACGATTCTTCCCGAAATTGAGGACTACACTCTGCCGTGGGAAGGGGTCTTTCACAACATCGTTGTAGCGGTTCTCGACAAGGAATTCCCCGGACATGCGGCTAAAGTGATGAGCGGTTTGTGGGGAACGGGGCAGATGAGTTTTGCCAAAGCTGTTGTCCTGATCGATGATAAAAGCCTGCTCTCCCGGCGGGAGGACCTACTGAGGCATATTCTGGACACCATTGATTTCCAATCGGATATTCTCCTTACGGAAGGAATTCTCGATGTCCTCGATCATTCCGCCCCCCAGGGGCTCTATGGTACAAAAATCGGGATCGATGCGACCTCGCGTATAGCAGGAGAGACTGCACGCCCTGCACGGCCAACCTCTTTTGAGACATTAAGCGAGTTCTCCATTCGAGCCCGCTTGCAGGAGATTGCGCCCGGAGTGACTTCGTTGAGAGTGCTATTTCCCAATACCCCGCGCCCTCTTATGATCCTGGCCGTCAAAAAAGAGGGGGAAAGGAACTCAAAATATTATCTCGATCTGCTGCAGAAAGAGCCGCTATTCCGGGGCATTCTGGTAATCTACGATTCCGATATCGATCTGGCAAACGACTCTCTGCTCCTCTGGAAGGCCTTCAACAATGTAGATCCCGGTCGGGATATCCGTATTGTCCGCTGGGGCGCAATGCTGGATGCAACCCGAAAGGGACCGCAGGACGGGCATCACCGCGAATGGCCCGATGATATCGTCATGTCTGAAAACATCGTCCAGCTGGTAAACGAGAAATTCCCCGAGATCGGGAAGAAATAGCCGCTCCGGAGAATCCCCTTCGATTCCATTCCCGCCTTCCTTCCGCTAACAAGGGCCGCTCTCAAAGGATTGCTTCTACTTCGATTTCTTCCGGTACAGAAGGATGATAGACGGTTTCCCGCTCATCATTCATTCCGATCGGTCCGTCCTCTTTGAAGAGTCTTATCCATACCCGGACATTATCAACGATGATAATGACAACCAGAAGAATAATCCCTATGCTCAACCAGGCATTGAGCATCTGGCTTTTTGCCAGATAAGTTCGGATATTCATCACTCCGGCAGCAAAGGTTGTTATCGTGATCAGGATACAGGGCACCATCGTAATAAGGGCATAAATCTTCTTCCGTCCGATTCTGAGTATGATCGTCGTGCCGATGGCCAGAGCCAGGGCGGACAGCGTCTGGTTGGTGGCCCCGAACATGGGCCAGATGGAAGAAATGTCTCCCGTATAAAGGAGATATCCCCAGGCGATGGATACGATGGCGCTGGTCACGATCGCACCTGGCATCCAGTCCTTTCTGCCGAGCGGTTGATAGGCGTAACCCAATATATCCTGCAGAATGTACCGGGCCACGCGCGTCCCGGCATCAATCGTCGTCAGGATGAAAAGGGCCTCGAACATGATGATGAACTGAAACCAGTACTTCATCGTATGGCGCAGCCCCTCTCCGATTCCGGAAAAGATATGGGCCATGCCCACAGCCAGAGAAATGGCTCCGCCGGGCCGATGCGCAACATCGAGCCCAACGAGCTGGCTCAGAACGGGAAGATCGGCTATCTGCATATTCAATTTTTGAAAGACCGCAGCGGAAGTATTGATAGCAAAATAATCACCCGGTATGAGGGTCACTGCGGCCAGAAGGGACATGACGGCCACAAAGGATTCCATCAACATGGCTCCGTAACTGATCATGGTGATCTCCGATTCGCGCTCGATCATTTTCGGTGTTGTTCCCGAACCGATGAGGGCATGGAATCCGGAGATGGCGCCGCACGCAATAGTGATGAAAACATAGGGCCACCAGGGACCCGGAATAATAGGGCCTCCTCCGTTCATGAAAATAGTTGTAAATGGCATCTTGATCGAAGGATTTACGAAAAAGAGCCCGACCGCCAGCACAGCAATCACGCCAATTTTCATAAAAGTGCTCAGATAATCTCTCGGGGCCAGCAGCAACCAGACGGGTATGGCAGCTGCACAGAAACCGTACAGGGGAAGCATCACGGACAACTGTTTCTTATCGAAGGTGAACCAGGAGGCGATACTCGAATCCGCCACATAGGGACCCAGGAAGACGGCCGCGCACACCAGGATGAATCCGGCAACGGAACCGGAGAAGACAGCCCCCGGTTTGATCCGGAACATATAAAGCCCGATCACCATGGCAATCGGTATCGTCATTGCAATGGAAAAGACGCCCCAGGCGTTGTTGAACAATGCGTTGACAACGGCTACGGCCAGACCGGCAAGTGCCGCGATAATGATAAAGAGGATCACGATGGCGGTGACAATGCCTGTAATCCGGCTCACGTCTTTTTCCGCAATAACTGATAGGGATTGTCCCTTGTGGCGGTACGAGGCAAAAAGAATGATCATGTCGTGTACGCAACCGGCAAAAACGGATCCGAGAAGAATCCAGAAAAATCCGGGGCCCCAGCCGTATTGGGCTGCCAAAACAGGACCGATCATCGGACCGGCACCCGCGATGGCTGCGAAATGGTGTCCGAAAACAATCCATTTGTTGGTGGGAATATAATTATGACCATCGTGGCAAGTGATGGAGGGAGCTTTATTCCTGTCGTCCAGCATGAGAACCCTGGCGGCAATAAAAGAAGCGTAATACCGATAGGCAAGCGCAAAGACACACAGACTGCCGATTAATAAATACAGCGCACTCATGAAAAAATTTAAACTCCTGAAACAGTTATAGGATCGTTTCTTTTGCCCGGAAGTCGGCAGCAATTTTAGAAAATGAACCAATCCTCGAAAAAACGGATTCTATATAGACCCATTTGGGCTTCCAGTCAAATCGGTTCCGCTAATAAACTGGCAGAACTGCCGGTAAACGCGGGACTTTCCCAACGCGGAAACGAACGAAGAGTACATTATAAAAAGGCAAATGATGGATTTGGGTTCTTTGAGACTGGTGTAATTAAGAAGACGACTGTTACTGAATTTCCCAATGCCAGTCAACCAGAACTCACAAGCAAAGCTAAGGTTGGTCGAAATGATCCATGTCCCTGCGGGTCAGGGAAGAAATATAAAAAATGCTGCATTGGGAAAAAGGGAATATGAAATCGCACAACCCGTCGCTCAAGCCGATCGCCGCTTCGCGGCTCCGGCTTAGCTTTTCGTTAAAATGAAATTGAAAGCAATAGAAGCATATAAGATACTAAATGATATTCTTGCGGACTTGGTGATCGGCACAAGATCAGTTGAACATTTATTTAATCTTCTGCAATCTGTGCCAAGAGATGAGTCATATAAAATTGGGGTTACACGCCTGTGTGCTTTTCACATTATTCTTTCACTGACTAAGTATATCGAATTTTATCAACATTATAAAAACGTTATTCCGGTAGAAGTTAGGGGCTCATGTAAGGATTTGATGAAGAATTTAAAAAACAAAAAAATAGTAGAATTCAGAAACAAAGTAGTTGGACATGTATGGGATAAAGATAAAAGAGCGCCAATTACAGATGAAGAACACGATAACTATATAAAGCAGATTTACGGGGGTAATTTCGAGTCATTTCTTCTTTGGGTCAATAATCCTGGTAATAATATTTATCCCAAGACGGTTGTATCAATTGTTGAGTATACAAAAAACAAAATTGCAAAGGACTATAGTATTATTGATGCAGAGGTATTTAAAAACTAATTTTGTTTTAACAAAATCAATACACCCGATCGCTGCACTCCGGGTGATTTTTTCGTTGGGCTAAGAATATTAAAGCTTGGAGCTGAGGGTAACAATCGAAGTACATGTCGAAATCTTGTTTGGATTGGGAGTGATGGCATTCGCGATGATTCAATTCGTTAAGGAGGTCGTTATGAACAATTCATGCGTAAATTCATGCGTTTGGTGCGGGGTGGCGTTTCTGCGAGGCCATGGTGGGACACTTCCAATCCAAATGAGAGATTAGCATTTGCCGAGATGGCTGCCTGTTCCAGGAGAAACGTAGAAAGGTTCGAGTCCTTTCCCTCGCATCAATTTATTTAGAGGTATGAGTATGGATAATGAAAAATGGTGGTTTGGGTTTCGTCAAACCTCACCGAAGCCTCCAGGCCAGGCAATAGCCTGTGGCCCATTTGGTTCATATGACGAAGCCAAAGGGGAAAGAGAAAGATCAAAAGCATGGGATTGTGAAGTGTCAATTCCATACTCTGCTACTTCAAAAGAAGAGGCAGATGAAAAAGCAAAACAGTTTTTGTCGTGAATGAATGCTGAAGTGGCCTAACAAGTCAAATTGACTCGGATAGCAAAAAGCATCCGGTTATTCTGCGGCTGTTGGGCGAAATGTAATATATCTTATCTGGTGAGTTGAACATAAAATGACAGAAAACTCTTATCATTATCTTTTTCTAGGAGGTGAAAGTACAAGCGACTTTAACCAACAGATGTTTAAGCTCAGCCAGCAACCAACACATTGGGTTTCAAAAGGAATGCATTTAAAACGGGATGCAGGCATTTTTTACGAAGCAAATGAATCTGTTAGGCTATTTATCGTTTCTGAGCTTGAAAAGGCTAACTTCACCTTTTCCAGATTTTATCGTTGGCAGCTTCAGGATGGCATCAATAAAATCCTGTCGAATAGTCAGAATAGTTATTTACCCGATTTCGACACATACTATCTATTAATGCATCTCTCTTTGGAAAATCTATTTAAAGGCATCTGGCTAGATAAGTTTCCGGAGAATATTGGATTCAATAAACTCCCCAAAGCACTCAATACCCACGATCTGGTTCGTTTGGCTGGCGATGTTGAATTGCAGTTATCTGAACAGCAAAAGGCATTATTATCGAAACTCACGGCGTAAGCTCCCCTGTCAAGCAGACA
>DHHG01000077.1 GCA_002403175.1 Syntrophaceae bacterium UBA4778
AATCCGTTGGGCTGGTGAATTTCTCCTCCGATTCGAAAAGCTTTTTGAGGAAGTCATGCGTTTCACTGAGTCCGCCCCAGCCCGTACCGAAAAAGACAGATGCAGGCTGGTCGCCATCAGCTGGATTCCCGGAGGCGGAAATGGCCAGGGTCAGTGTCAATCGCGGAAGCCGTTTCATCCGCCGAGCATACCGTTCGGATAAATGACGGGCCATTTCGGCCGGGGGAACGAGTCCTGCCGCGCGCTCATTGCGAATGATTCTGTCAATGATCTGATCGGTTTGTCCGGCACCGCTAAGGGAGGCTCCGCCCACCACGGAAAAGGAAACCGGTTTGTTTGCTTCCACTGCATCTGCCGGTGCGGGGCGCTTCGGATGACCCAGGGCAAGAACTGCATTATTTCCTCCGAACCCAAAGGCATTGGCCAGCGCTGCACGAACCGGTCTTTCGGTTGTGGTTGCGATGGGAATCAGATTCAATGCCGGATCGGGCTCGTTCAGTCCGATATTGCCGGGAATGAGTCCGCGGGCGATACCGAATGCCGCCATCGCAGCACCAGTTGCTCCGGCTGCTGCCAGCGAGTGTCCGAAAATGCCCTTGGTGGAAGAGACGGCAGGGATCGGCCGATCGCCGAACAGGGCTTTGACTGCATGCGCCTCGGCCAAATCGTTGTCAACAGTTCCCGTTCCGTGCAGGTGAATGTAATCGATCTCTTCCAGTATGAGGCGGGCGTCGGCCAGGGCCTGATGCATCGCCTTCAGCGCTCCTTCTCCCTGTGGATGGGGGGCTGCGGGATGCCAGGCATCGCAGGAGAGACCGGCCCCAAGCAACTCGGCAATCGCGTTGTCCGGCGGAGTTTCCGCAGCGGTCAGCAGGAGCATTGCCGCCCCCTCGCCGATGGACATACCGCGTCGGTTTTTATCAAAGGGGCGTGCACCCGCAGGATCTACGAGTTGCAGTGAATGGAAGCCATAGTAGGTCAAACGGCAGAGGCAATCGGCTCCTCCGGCAAGAACGCTTTTCGCGGTTCCCGATCGGAGCATATCCATAGCGATTTTCAGGGCCGTTGCTCCGGATGAGCAGGCGGTGGCTATCGTCAGAACGGGCCCGTTGCATTCTGTCTCCCGGGCGACGTGTTCCGCTACAGATCCCGCTGCATGGCAGGCATAACGTTCGGGGTTTCCATTTCCGGATTTAAGAAGCTCTTCCGTCGTATAGATGCCTCCCGTTGTTATCCCGAGGACAATGGCATCGGGAGCGCCATTGCAGTCTTCCATTGCTTCCCGGGCGGCTAGCAGGGCCAGGGAATGGGTCCTTGGAATTTCAGGCATAAGAGAAACCGAGGTTGTTTCGCCAACCGGCAGAGAGGGGGAGTGAGAGGTCGGGAAAAGCTGAAGCCGTTTAATCCCTGAGGTGGATTGCCGTATTGCGGCCAGTGTTGCGTTTTTTCCGCAACCTACAGGGCTTATGATTCCTATGGATGTGATGAAAATCCGGATGCGGCCCAATCATTTTCCCCGGCTTAATTCTTTCTGTGTTCATGGACGTATTTTGCCAGCGCAGTAACCGATTCAAAAACCTTTACGCCAAGCTCTTTGCTGTCAATCTCTACGCCGTAATCCTTCTCGAGCATCATCACCAGCTCCAGGACATCGATGGAATCGATCCCCAGATCGCCTCCGATGAGCTGGCCTCTTTCGTCAAAATCATCCGGTGTCACGTCGACCAGATTCAATGTCTCGATAATCTTCTTTTTTAATTCCAGAACCAAAGCTTCCATAAAAAAATCCTTTAAACACCTGCATACAATGTCCCTCGGAAGAAATTGATCCCGCAGGACAGCTTTTAGTCCGCTCCCTATACACCTGAAAATCACAAAATGTCAATACAGGGTATTTAGTGGAAAGGTAAGTTGGGTATTGTGCTGTGGCTCAATGCTTTATAATAATACTAATGCGGAATTGTAAGTGATAATTGATGAACCAATGCCACAGTTACTTCTCTTTCCCAGAAATAAATCCAATTTTTTTACAGGCAAATTAATCAGGCCGGGTTATCCCCAATTTCTTTAACATCGAGTGTAGCGTGGTTCGCTTCACCCCCAGCATTTTTGCTGCGCCGTTCTTTCCCGAAATACGCCAATGGGTTCTTTCCAGCACCCGCAAGATATATCTACGCTCATACTCTTCAAGGGTATAAAGCTCGCTGCTGTCCTGGACAGGAGTCATCGGTGGCCGCAGATGAAGTGTTTTTCCGCTGACGATCATTGCATGCTCGATCACGTTCTTGAGCTCTCGTATGTTGCCCGGCCAGGAATAGCGCTTCAAGGCCTCTATATCCTTCTGCGAAATGCTCTCAATACGCTTGCCAAGCTTTTTTTCAAACTGCCCAACAAACGCCCACACAAGAGCAGGTATGTCCTCCACTCTTTCCCGTAACGGCGGAAGCTCTATGGGGAAAACATTCAATCGATAAAACAGATCTTTCCGGAATTTTCCCTCCTTCACATCCTGCGCAAGATCCCGGTTGGTTGCCGCAATCAGCCTTACATCTACCTGAATGGTCTTCGCAGAACCAAGTCTCTCGAATCGCCCAAGCTCAATCACCCTCAATAGCTTGCCTTGCAATTCATACGGAAGCTCTCCTATTTCATCCAGAAAAAGACTCGACCCGTCGGCCGTCTCAAAACGCCCGATCATTTTCGTCAGTGCCCCTGTGTACGCCCCCTTTTCATGCCCGAAAAGCTCGCTCTCTATCAATGATGGCGGCAGGGACGCACAGTTGACGGTTATCAATGTCCGGTCTTTGCGCTTGCTCAAATTGTGAATAGCCCGGGCAAGCAATTCCTTTCCCGTTCCCGTTTCTCCATGAATAAGCACTATCGAGTCCGTTGGCGCCACCTGTTCCGCTTTAACCAGCACTCGATTAAGGGCACTGCTCTCACCGACTATGTCATTGTGTTCGAAGAGAAGCTTTACCTCTTCCCGCAGAAAAACATTATCCTTCTCGAACTGCTCCTTGAGTTTTTTAATTTCATTGAGCTTCTCCTTGAGTTGCTCCTGATAGAGCTTCAGATCGGTGATATCTTCAACGAATCCTTCCAGTTCGGCACCGCTCTTCGTCGGGTACGGTATTCTCCGCAATGCCAGATTGGCTGTGATAATCCGACCGTCCTTGCAGCGGAAGGGTTTTTCGTATTTGCACCATCCACTGGCAGGTAAAACATCTTTAAGTAAAGTCGGACGGGAGTCCGGCTCTCCATGCACCAGCGATTCAAGATCTGCGCTGTTTGCGGCAATCAGATCGTCAGGCGATGCATACCCGAATGTGCGTGCCATCATGGGATTGACATCAACCAATTTTCCTGTGAGCGTTGCATGAAAAATGCCGAAAGGCGCGTTCTCGAAAATGTTCCGGTACTTCCCTTCGCTCTCCTGCAGCTCCTGCTGTGCCTTCTTGCGTTCGGTGATGTCGCGATTCGAACCCTGGATGGCCACGATATTCCCCTCGTCATAAATGAGGCTGTATGTCGTTTCAACCCAGCCTGATGTGCCGTCTTTGCGGATAATCTCTATCTCAAAAGGAGGAGTTTCCACGGACAGGCCGGCTTGAGAGGCTTGAAGTACTCTTTCGAAGTTTGCCTTTGCTTTTGCCCATGTCTCCGGTGTCAGAAGCTGATCCGGGTGCATGGCCAGAATCTCCTCGGCAGTATACCCTGCCATTGCTTCAGATGAAGGGCTTACATATTTGAATTTGAAAGCATGAGGGTCCATCACCCAGACCGAATCGGATATGTTCTCGGCAAGAATCCGATACTGTTCCTCCCTCGACTGAAGTTCCTGCTGCGCCTTCTTGCGTTCGGAGATGTCGCGATTCGAACCCTGGATGGCCACAACGTTGCCTCCCTGATCGTAAACGAGGCTATAAGTAGTATCGAGCCACACTCTTGTTCCGTTCTTGCGGGTAATCTCTATCTCGAAGCTGGGAGTATCTGCCGGCAAGCCTGCCTGAACAGACTCCAGAACCTTCTCGAAATGTGCTTTCGCTCTCGCCCACGTCTCGGGTGTCAGGAGCTTGTCGGGGTGCATGGCCAGAATCTCCTCCGTAGTGTACCCGCTTATTGCTTCAGCCGAAGGGCTTACATACGTGTATCGGAAAGTATGGGGATCTATCACCCAGACCGAATCGAATGTATTCTCGGCAAGAATCCGATACTTCTCCTCGCTTTTCTTGAGTTTAAGATCCAGTATATGCCGGGAAAGTGCAATCTCAATGGTAGCTGCCAGTTCCCTCTCCGCTACCGGTTTTACCAGGTAACCATAGGAATACGTTTCTTTGATTTCCTGAAGTTGATCATCCTGCAAAAAGCCGGTCAGGTAGACAACAGGGATGTCAAGCTCGGTTCGGAGAAATTTGGCCACCTCTATGCTGCTCGTCTCACCGGGAAGATCGATGTCCATAAGCACAAGATCCGGCCTCATGTCTTTTGCGGTATCGAGCGCCTTTTCTCCTGTCGTTGCCGGTTCAAGGGTCCTGTAACCCATGCGTGTCAACATTCCTTCCAGGTACTTGGCAATGATCCCATCGTTTTCTACGATCAGAATGGTTTGCTCGTCCATAGTTCCCTTTTCTTCTTCCTCTTAGTGTTTTTATCTCAAAAACGACTTTTCAATTTGTTCCAGGAACACACAATATATCAAACGGACGAAATAACGACAATATGATTGTATGTTGACATCAAGCTTGTCTGCCATCTTTGCCGATCTTGTGTGAAAGCTATTAATCACAGCCTGTTATGGATATTTTTTCTTCCGCCTCCTCGCCCGCCGTTTTTGAGATATCAATGGATGCTGTCTTCTGAGAGAAGGTTTAGTGTGTTGAGGCCTCCTGTCTCGATCCCGCCTGCAAAAGTCAATGGCTTGTAAGTTAGTGAAGGCGAATTAATTGATTTATTGCATGGAAACATCCCTGGGCGAACCCCGCATAACCGCAGACGAAATAGCGTCAGTGTGATTTTATATTGGCATTGAAAGGTGTTTGAATCGCCTGTCATTATCACCGGTCACCACAAAAAAATCAGTAATTACAAATGATTGTTAGCTTCATTTTCGCATGGCACACAACTGGCTAGTATCATGAATAGAAACAGGATTCACAAATCTAAAAAGGAGGTGATAAAGCACTACAAATTTGAAGTCCGCAGTTTTGTACATGGATTGAAAGAGGCAGTTATGAAAGAAAGGAGATTTGTCATGCGAAAGAAAAGAGTATTTTTAAATTCCTACAAGAAATTTCTAACATCCGCAGGCGTCTTTGCATCTGTTTGGGGTAGCAGCATTGCTGCACACGCAGCAATGGCGGATGGATCGCCGGGTTTTGTTAACAAAATAGATCCGGTTTTCAGAGTACCGACCCCACCTGTGGGCAATCTTATTGATTCTACTATGGGATGGTACTGGACATTCGGATTGCTTTCGCTCACCGTAATTGCTTTGTTCTTTGCTATTAGAGATGCGAAAAGATTGAAAACACTCGTCCCTGTCACCTTGGCTTGCAGTGGAGTTTTGTGTGTTTTCCCGGAGGTCGTAGTAGATGTGCTGGGGGGGGCCTATTGGGCACGGCCATCAGATCCCAACAATGTCCTCTTTACATTTCTCGGAAGGGATATGACATTACTTCCTGTAGCGTTGTGGACGGGCTTCAACTCGGTCATGTGCTATGTTTCTTTTAGAATGATGGTGGAAAAGGTCAAAACCAAGTGGATATGGGGTGCCTTTTTCCTTGCCGGACTGGCGGATCTTATTATTGAAGAGCCATTACAGAATTTTGGCGGCATATTTGTCTACTACGGCAACCCGGCGCTTGTTTTATTCAAAGGATTCCCGCTTTCCTGGACACTTCCTAATTCCGCCGGTTTGATTTTTGCTGCAGCGCTGGCCTATCGGTATAGAGAAGTATTTACGGGGTGGAAATCTCTTGCCGTGTTCATTACTACCCCATTGTGCTTTACGGCAGTATCGTGTGCAGTGGAGATGCCGATGTATTACGTCGTGAATGGCAATCATTCATGGCTGGTAACGCAGCTTGGAGGGATTCTGACATTACTCTTTGCGTTTGGGGCAATGGCTGTCGTTATTGACACTGTCATGAACCGTCATCCGTTCCGATTAAATGAAACCGAGAGAGTCCTTGATCAGGCAGCCGTCATGAATCGCCGTTCACTCCGATTAAACGAAACCGAGCTTATCCCTGATCAGGCAGCCGCTAAGACCAACGATATGGAAAGGAATCCGAGCCATGCATAGGTGCAAGCGATCTCAAAAAGGTTGGGTAAATGGAAAATTTATAAATTAGAGAGGGCAAATGAAACGCTCATTTACAGGGATTTTAATTTTATTGGTGTTGATGATTCCGGCATTTGCATTCTCCATCGAAACAGACGCCAAAGATGCGTTTGCCATGCCTGCGGGATTAGATGCATTTATTATGTATTACAGGCTCTTTACCGCGAATACCAAATATGTAAATGGAAGCGTCGATAATTCTACAACGTATGACTCTGCCAAAGCGAATATAATTATAGCCAGGGCGGTCCATTACGGAAAGTTTATCGGTCCTTCCGTATACAACATTAATGTATTACTTCCCATGGGAATGCAGGAAGTTGAAACAAGAGGGGGCTCAACCCCTGTGACAGGTAATTTCAAACAGACTGCCAGCGGGATTGGTGACATGACCTTGCAAGCCGCTGTCTTCACTCCCCTGTGGGGGAAGACAGCCCCCTCAGGTCACCTCGGCTTCCCTGATCAGCTCGACTTCACTATTGCGGAGTACATCACCTTTCCCACTGGAGAATATCGTGAAAGCAGGCTGATCAACATGGGTGATAGACGATACGCATGCACCTCACAAATGGCATTGGGATTAAGACTCGGTAATCTGTGGCTTTCCGTCGTGGGCGATATTGAATTTTTTACAGATAACAGGGATTTTGATCCCAGTCTGGTGGCCGGTTTGCCTGAAGGAAGCTTGAACAAGGTAGATCTTAAAAAGGATACCCAGTATTCCTATCAGGGTCATATAGCCTATGATTTCAGCAAAACGATAGAACTCGGGGTTTCCGCCATTCATGTTTCAGGCGGCAACACGCACTTTGACGGCACGCAGCTGGGTCTTACCGACTATGTGAACCTGACCGGAAACCAGGGCGAGACGTATTTAAAGTTCGGAGCCGGTTTCATGCTGAGTCCGAACTTCCAGCTTCTCCTTCAGTACCGACAGGATATCGAAAACAAGAACGGCTATCGCTTTAGCGGTCCACAGGGAAGGCTCTCCTATTTGTTTTAGGAGAAATATGCAGGCGAATAAAATGCATGCGGGTTAGAGAGGTCATGCGGAATTCAAATGAGGGCGTGAGGTGTTCCCATCGGTTCACCTCATGCCCTTTTCATATGGGGGCATTTTTAATGTTGTAATGGAGAACATCGAAATCGGTATTCTGAGACCATGTGCCGGTGGGGCGGGATTGGTGAGATGACCTTGCAAGTTGTCTTCACGCCCCTTTTGAAACAGTTCTCTCAGGCTACTCTTGTATTTCTCGATCATATGACCTCACGTTTCCACAATGCATCGTCTTTCACAAGGGAGAATAACCTGAAAGCGGGCTGATCAATAAGGATTACCAGGCCATACGGGTTTACCTTACAAATGACCTAAAGTTATCCTGAATATTTCCGATTATTGCTAATAGCAGGCTGTTGTATCCCGGGAATAACTATCAGCGAATGTGTTTTGTATGGAGCTGAAAAGCATAGGATTCAGCAAGATTAATTATTCAATTTATTTACAAGGCACAACACTAGGTTAGTTGCATTTAATAATTCGTAAAGGATGCATTATTCTGGCTTCCTGCATCATAACCATTTAAGGAGGAGGGAAATGGGTTTTATTTCGGATACCAGTTTTGTCACGCAGACGATTGTTTACCATGTTACGGTAATTTTTGGATTGTCAATGTCTGCGCTTGGTCTGTACCTGATTTATGGGAAAAATCTGATCTTCAAACTTTTTCTCTGGACCT
>DHHG01000185.1:0-12466 GCA_002403175.1 Syntrophaceae bacterium UBA4778
GAGAGCTCGTTGTGCAAATTCAGCAGATAACAGGGGAACACGGGGCCTTTATCATTCAGAACCTTCTCGCGAGTTCATATGATTTCCGCTCCGGTATTCTGGCGACGATAATAGGTATCATTGCCCTTCTCTTCGGAGCAACAGCCGTTTTTGCGGAGCTGCAGAGTGCAATGGATACGATCTGGGATATAAAGAGGCCTCGAATGAGTCTGATTGATTATTTAAAAATCAGACTGCTGGCATTTACCATGATTTTGGGAATCGGCCTGCTTCTAATATTTTCCCTCATTACCGGCGCGGTGCTTTCCATTTTCCTAGGTCAATTGGAAATCCTATCTCGTTATTTACCCCTATATCAAACGGGAGATTTCCTGGTCTCCTTTGCCCTGATCACTATTCTCTTTGGCATGATTTATAAAATTCTGCCTTCCGCAGAGGTCTCCTGGAAGGATGTCTGGTTTGGCGCGGTAATCACTTCATTTCTGTTCACGTTGGGGAAATTATTGATCGGTATTTACCTCAGTCACAGTATGGTGAGTACCACCTTCGGTGCAGCCGGATCCCTTGTGGTTCTGCTATTCTGGATCTACTATTCCGCGCAGGTCTTTTTTTTCGGGGCTGAACTGACCCATGCATATTCAAACAAATTCGGGTCCGGAAACAGAAAAAAGAGATCAGCCTGAATTACGGGATTCCTAGGATGAAAAGGCCTTCCATTGATAAGACCAAGACAGGGCGGCTGTGCACCTATGCGGCGGTCTTGTTTGTTTTATATCTGCTGTATGCCGGTTCTTTCTCATACCTGGAAATCGCAGCAGCATTCTGTACCGCCCTGCTTTCTGCTTTCATCATTACGAAAACCGATAGGCTCAGGAGAAAATACAGAATACGATTGTTCTGGTTTCTCCCTCTGCTGAAACGGATCACGGTGAAATGGATCATTGATACGGGAATTGTCCTGTATACAATATGGAACTACTTGTATAAAGGCGTTCCTATTCATGGAGAGCTCCGGCGGATGCCCGTAAGAATGGGAAGCAACAGCAACCTAGCCCGTTCACGATTGGCCCTGATCATGATCTTTTCGACGATCCCCCCTAATACCGTAGCGATTATTCCGGATCAGGACAATGGCCGAGATATTATTGTTCATCAGCTTTTCAAATCCCAGGAAACTCCGGGAGGAGGTAATTTGGAATGGCCACTGTGAATGTCTGGATTTGGGCTGCGACAGCGGTGCTGATCTGCTTCCTTCCCTGTCTGCTGGTCATGATCAGAGCCCCTGCGATGGACCGCCTGGTAGCTCTTGAAATGGCGGGAATCCTCACGATTATTGTTCTTATCCTTTTGTCCGTTGGTTTTCGACAGCCTTCCTTTCTCGATCTCGCACTCAGCCTGGCCTTTCTGTCCTTTGTCTCGGGGCTGGTTTTTATAAAGTTCCTGGAGCAATCGTAATGAGCACCGATTTCTGGATATCGCTTTTCCTCTGTTTGGGCGTCCTGCTGGAATGGCTCTGCTGCATCGGGCTGTGGGCCGCCAGGGATGCTTATGACAAGTTGCACTTTGTCGGACCCGCTGCCTCCGCAGGTCTCCTTCTATTCGGCATTGCAATCCTGATTTCAGAAGGAAATCTGAACAAAACCGTCCTGAAGCTGATCCTGATATTTTTCGTCCTGGCTGTTACCGGACCGGTGCTCACGCATGTTACAGCTCTGGCGGAATTCAAGAGAGGGAAAACCGTTCCCAAAGAAATCCGATCATGAATATATTCCATCTCACCATTCTTGTATTGACTGCCCTTGCCGGAACCGCGACCGTCCTGACCCGAAATCCTTTTTTACAATCTCTGGTCGCAAGCTTTTACGGACTTCTGCTTGCCATTCTCTTTCTCTCTTTCCAGGCTCCGGATGTTGCCTTTTCTGAACTGGTCGTCGGCAGCGGGGCAATCCCTTTGATGATTTTGATCACTGCTTATAAAACACGGGACAAGAAAAATGAACGCGTACAGCCGTAACGTTCTGTTCACATTTTCTGCACTCATTTTTGCTGCACTTCTGGTCGGCGGAATCTCGGAGCTTCCCGTTTTCGGCAATTATCCTGGACCTTATGGAGATATCATCACCGCTTCCGCACCGCAGGACAGAAGAGTGACCAATGTTCCGACCGCGGTCAATTTCGATTACCGCGGCTTTGATACATTGGGGGAAGAATATATTTTGTTCATATCTGTTGCCGGATTGGCTCTGCTTCTAAGAAAAGAAACCGGTTACCGCGAAAAAAGCCCGCAACCGGGCAACCATCACCCTTTATCCGTCCCGGATGGAACCGTGCAGTGGATCGGTTTTCTGCTGTTCGGTCCCCTGGCGGTATTTGGTATGTATGTCATTCTGCATGGCCAGCTCACCCCGGGAGGGGGATTTCATGGCGGAGTGATTATAGGGGCGGCATGGCTTCTCGTCTACATTGCCAGCGGGCAGCGTCTATTTCACCGACTTACCCCCAAAAAACTAGTCGATGCCATTGAGGCATCCGGAGCGGCGATGTATGCCATCATTGGCCTACTTGCATTTATATCCGGAGGTCTGTTCCTCCAGAATATACTTCCGCTTGGTACTCCCGGGGATATCACATCCGGGGGAACAATTGCCCTGATCAATTTATTCGTTGGGATTGAAGTAGCTACCGCCTTCATGTTGCTTTTTTCGGAATTTATTGAGACCTTGAGGACAGATTGAATGCTTCTCGATTATTTTCCCTATGCCGTTTCCGCATGGATTCTGCTGATCGGATTGTACGGCATCGTTACCAGCCGAAATCTGATCCACCTGGTCATCTGCCTTTCCGTCGTCCAATCCGCAACTTATATTTTGATCCTGTCTGTCGGCTATCGGACAAACGCGTCTGCCCCGATCTTTTCCGATCTCCCCCTGGGGACGCCTGCTGTCGATCCGGTCGTCCATGCGCTGACATTGACCGATATCGTTGTCGGTGCTGCGGTGACGGCTCTCCTTCTCGCCATCACGATTCGCATTTATGAAAAAAAGGGAACAATAGACCCTTTGCAGTTACATGCAATGAGGGATTAATATGGAGAACCTGCCTCCACTGACCGTTGCCCTTCCTTTCCTCGCCGCCGCCTTCATCATGGCTGCATCACCGATTCTGACGCGAAGAGTGGCCGACCTCACCGCGATTTTTACAACGGTGGCCGTGCTAGTAATGTGCATTCTCATTTCCAAAGAGGTCTCGAACCGACTCCTTGTATATTGGTTCGGAGGATGGCTCCCAGTAAGGGGAACGGCAATCGGAATCTGTTTCGCTATTGACCGGTTCGGCATTATCCTGGCCGGTCTGATCTCCATACTCTCCTTAGCGGCATTAACTTTTTCCTGGCATTACTTCAAAACCGTCGGTCGCCTCTATCATACATTAATGCTGGTCTTCCTTGGCTCCATGATCGGTTTTTGCCTGAGTGGAGATCTTTTTACCATCTTCGTATTTTTTGAATTGATGAGTGTTACGGCTTACGGGTTGACAGGTTATCGAATCGAGAAATCATCGCTGGAAGGGGCCCTGAACTTTGCAGTAACGAACAGCATTGGAGCTTTTTTTATTTTGATGGGCATTGGCTTTCTTTATGGAAAAACAGGTGCATTGAATCTTGCCCAACTGGGAACAGCGGTTTCCGCCCTGGAGAGCCACGGTCTGATCACAGTCTCATTTATTTTAATCACCGCCGGTTTTTTGATAAAAGGCGCCATTGTCCCCTTCCATTGCTGGTTGCCTGACGCACATTCCGTCGCACCGACCCCCGTATCAGTCCTCTTCTCTGGAGTCATGGTGGAACTGGGATTATACGGAATAGCCCGGATTTACTGGACAATTTTTCAAGGTGCTCTCGAGGAGCATGCAGCTGCGATTCGGACCATGCTACTGATTTTTTCCATCGCCTCGATTCTGATCGCAGGGTTCATGTGTTTTATGCAGCGCCATATAAAGCGGCTCCTCGCTTTCTCCTCGATCAGCCACATGGGTGTTCTCCTGGCCGGCATAGCGCTACTGACACCGGAAGGTTTGGCGGGAACACTGATTTATCTTACTGCCCACGGTTTCATCAAAGGAGGTTTGTTTATCTGTACCGGCATCCTCCTTCACACGCAGCTCAGTGTGGATGAGGTGGAACTTCAGGCAAAAGGTTCCCATCTCTATTTCACAGGCTTCCTTTTTTTGCTTGGAGGTCTTGGACTTTCGGGGATTCCGTTTTCAGGACTTTATCTTGGGAAATCAGTTCTGGAACATGCTGCCGCCCAGGCCGGACTACCCTGGCTCTCCATCTTCTTTCTGATTTCATCCATGTTGACGGCCGGAGCAGTGTTTAGGGTGGCCGGACGAGTTTTCCTGGGACTGGGAGTTTCCAAGGGAAATATCATGTCTGAATCCCCCACAATTAAAGAGAAACCGGAAACCGGAGGGGGACATAAACGTTCGCCATGGGTCCTGGTTTCTCCCGCTGCAGCCCTGATGTTTCTGGCAGTCATTCTCGGCTTTTTACCCGATATGAAAGAATATGCGCTCAGCACGGCAACTCAGTTCCAGGATAGGTTATCTTACTCGGAAGCTGTCCTCGAGGGCTCGCAAGGTAATGATTCTACAGTAGAATGGGAACCCAGGGTGGAATCGCGGGAAAGCACGGTCCTTGGATTCTCGGCTGTACTGGGATCGGTATTTCTCGCCTTGTCCGCTCTATTTCCAAATATAATACCTGTTACCTTTCGTAGACTACGGGACAGAGTAACTGCTGTTCTTTACTCTACATTGTACTCCCTTCATAGCGGGGTCATTTGTGATTATGTTGCCTGGATTGTCTTCGGCATATCGGCTCTGAGTCTGATCTTTTTTTTGCTAATTATGGCGTAAGAGAAAAACAGATTTCAACTGAAAAGGCCTAAATCGAATTTCGGATCGAATTAATACATACCGCAATTTACAATTTCAATTCGGAGTGAGTTTCCTAGAGAGAGCAAACGGGAACAGCTATTTAGAAGCTAATATGATCCATAGACGTGATAAAGGTTTCTCTCATTCTTTTTTCTTATTATAAAAAGCTGAAAATCATGCCTGCTTCCGATTCCAGTGTTCATGGCGCAATGGTATGATGCTTCACACTCGGGGCAAAAAACATGGAATCAATACTAAAGAAGAATTTTGATTATGGAAGCCATTTCTGGTGCATGAAATGCCGCTACTTAAAATCCTGCCGCTTCAAGGCAGGCACATTTTCAAAAATGATGGATGTAAGCCCCCTTATTACCAATCCCGACGGGTCTTGCCAACTCTATCGAGATAAAAAGGGAGCTCCCAAAAATTCCTTTCAAGCTCTTTTCCATTGATTCCGTTTCCCTCCTCTCTCCTTTCCAAGAGAGCCCCGGATCCAAACCGGGGCTCTTTGGTAATCTGGTCGTGAATTTCTGAAGATTGCTCAAACCTAAAGAATTACAAAGGGCGGGTTACCTCTGAACCGGATTCTGCCTTCCTGGAGCTTCGGTTTTAAATAAGTCTTTTCCAAAAGCCCGGTTTCTCTGCTTTTCAATAATTCCATCCTATAGGATCCATTTTCATTTAAGCACTTTCTTATCTCAATTTTTTAAAGTTCGGACAGGAATTGGACGAATAAAAGAAAGTTCCCGTTTTTACGGGTAAGGCAAACAGAGGAGATTTGCCTTCAGGAGGGTTCCTGATGCAGTTCAAAGCCAAGATGCTTAGGATGTCCGAATTCGGAATAAAACTTCTTGGATTGATATTTTTTTTAACATTATGTTAGATGTACATGATTTTAGGAATTGTAAATGTGAGGAAATTGCGAATTATTTATTTAAGGGTAAAGAGAACCAATTGGAGGTAACCATTTAATGGCTGAGAAAAAAACGAATACTCTCAAGAAGAACGCCCACAAGATATCCGAAGCACCGGGAAAAAGCACATTAATTAATAAGATTCAAACCAAGAAAGCAAAGATCGGCGTTATCGGGCTGGGTTATGTCGGTTTGCCTCTGGTCATCGCGTTTTGCAAAAACGGATTCAAGGTGACCGGTTTCGATATTTCCAAGAGCAAGGTCCAATCTCTGAATGAAGGAAAGAGCTATATCCGGCATATCGATATTTCCGGGATATACGGTAATTCGGCATTCTCCGCCAGCTTCGATTTCAGTCTCCTCAGTAAAATGGATTGCATTATCATCGCGGTTCCGACACCTCTCAACAAGTATCGTGAACCCGATATGACCTATGTTTTCAAAACAGCCAAAACGATTGCCAAGTTCCTCCGTAAGGATCAGCTTATCATTCTGGAATCCACTACTTATCCGGGTACGACAGACGGCGATATGCGATCGATTCTGGAGGCAACGGGCCTGAAAGCCGGGAATGATTTCTGCCTGGCCTTTTCCCCCGAGCGGGAAGATCCGAACAATAAAAACTTCAGCATACGTACTATTCCTAAGATCGTTGGCGGCTTTACACCGAATTGCCTGGCAGCGGCTCAAGCCCTGTATAGTCATGTCGTTGAGAGGACTGTGCCCGTGTCCTCGACCCGTGTTGCCGAATCTGCAAAGCTTCTGGAGAATATTTACAGGGCGGTCAATATCGCCATGGTTAATGAATTGAAGATGCTGTTTGACAAGATGGGCATCAATGTCTGGGAGGTTATCGAAGCGGCCAATACCAAGCCTTTCGGATTTCAGGCGTTTTATCCCGGTCCCGGTCTTGGGGGACATTGTATCCCGATCGATCCCTTTTACCTAACCTGGAAGGCCAGGGAATTCGAATTCCATACCAAATTCATCGAACTGGCGGGCGAAATCAACACCGCTATGCCCGATTATGTCGTCACTAAAATCATGAAGGTTCTGAACGACTGCGGGAAACAGGTCCGGAATTCCAGAATTCTGATGCTCGGTCTGGCTTACAAATCCAATGTGGATGATGATCGCGAGTCCCCCTCCTATCGACTAATGGAGAAGCTGGAGGAACTGGGCGCAATTGTATCCTATAATGATCCGTTCGTGCCCGAGATAAAATTCACAAGAGAGTTCTCCAAATTTGCAGGAAGGAAATCGGCGGGAATCAGCGACGACTACGACCTTTTCCTGATTGCCACTGCGCATGATGCTTACAAAGATATGGATCTGACCTCTTTCAAGATTCCCATAGTGGATACCCGGAATCTGCTCGGGGAAAAATGTGACTGGGTATTCAAGGCTTAACCGATTGACAGCTGCTTTAAATACCCAATCTATTCTGTTTTGGGATTGACAGCAGATGAAAATTTACTAAACTAGATAGAAATCCCATCGAGAAAGGAGTCGTTATGAAAAAGCTTACTGTAGTTATGGCCATTTTTTTTGCTATCTTTTTTATTAGCAACCTGAGTCTTGCGGCCGAAGCCGAGAAGCAATCAGCAGGCTCCGAGCCAGGAATGAAAACCGAGACCCAGACGGAAACCAAAACGGTCACGAAAGAACCCGTTTCAAAAATGGAAAAAATCGATATCAACTCGGCAAGCAAAGATGAACTGATGAAGCTTCCTGGAATTGGTGACGAGATGGCCCAAAAAATTATTGACGGTCGCCCCTATAAGAGCAAAGACCAGTTGAAATCAAAAAAGATTATTCCCGCCAAAACATATGAAAAAATTAAAGGGGAAATCATAGCCAAACAGGAAAAGAAATAAAGAGGCTAGATTTATTTCAAATGGACTAGAAATCAAAAGCTCTCCGGAATACCCGTTCCGGAGAGCTTTTTTAATCTGGACCATTCCGAATGATTCGAGATCCGTTATCTCCCTTTTTTCTGAAATTTTAGTTTAGCCTTTAAAGTTTTTTTCTCGGCTTTCGATTTTGCTCTTTCCGTTTTTTCCGTTCTATTGTCTCCAGTCTGGGGCGATTCTGCCGGATAAGGCATTCTAGCGGGGACTCTTGTTGCTTGATCGGCAACACCCCTTTTCCTCCTCGCCTTTGCTATCAAATATTCAGCAAGCGCTCTTCCAAAATGCCCTATGAAGCCGGCAACCAGTACAATTACTGCCCACTTTATAATCTGCTGATAATCGATTCCGTTCAAATTAATAGGTTGCATTTTGAAATTCGATTTCTCTAAAGAGTTGGAAGCAATTATACATGATCCTGAGGTCCTAATTCCAGCTCTGCTTCAATTTAGTTGTAAATTTTAAAACTTTTGATTTCCGGTCTGATTTACCGTATATTTAAAACATTACATTAATTGCGCTCTATTCGTTCCATCTATTCTGGATACCTCCTCTTTTTTTTCGCAGAAAACCTTTTTAATACTAAGTAAATATAAATAAGGAATGCTCCTATGACAAAGGAACAGCTAAGCAGTATTCAAAGGATTTCTGTTAATGACTTGCTGGCCGATATGGGAACAACTCCTGCAGACAACGCGGAGGGATATAGCACGGCTGTGCCCTGGAAAAGCCAGGTTGCAGGCGAACTGGTAAAGGCGCTTTTCGATTGGAAACACTGCCTGGAACAAACCAGCTTATACCCTCTGATAAATGGTCCCCTAGCCTATGCGGCAGGCTATCAGAAAAAATTGGTCGAACTTTATGTCACGGACCCAATCAAAAGATATGCTCAGTTATCTGTGAGGACAAAGAAAAACCCGGATATGTTCGGAGAAATGAATGCATGGATCTACAAGAGCTATGCGAGTATGCTTCATAATCTCTGTGGTAACTTCATGACCTATGATCGTTTTGATCGTAAGAAAGCAGACCAGATTGTATCAACACCAGACGGAAAGAAATTTCTGAAAGGATATCTCGACGAATTCACGTTTCTTGAGAATAATTACGGCTCCCGCGGCCTTACCCGACTCCACGCGATGAAGGATCTTTTAAAAGCTCTCCTGATCCTGATTACCGAAACGCCTCTTATAAACGGCGAGGTTCCTTTTCGAAGGAGAAAAAAAAACGGAGGACCTGAAGACTCGTTTGGCAATTACCTTGAAGAAAACCGCGCCCGGTTTGAAAACCTTTACCGTGAAGACGCCTTCGATATACGCGAATTTTCAGAGCGGGCCACAGGGGGAATGATAGGATATTTACCATTTAAAAATGTAGAAGGATCCAGTCTCCATTCAGTTAATCTCCGTCGTTATGAAAGACCAAACGGCGTACAAACAAACGGCAAAGTGCTTTATCTGGCATCGCCCCTTATCAACAAACCTGAAATTTTCGATCTCGCGAAGGGAAAATCCATCGTGGAGGGTATGTTGAACGAGGGCTATGATGTTTATCTTGTGGATCATGGGGATCCAGGCTTTGGGGAATCGCAGCTTGGACTGGATTTTTATTGCAAAACAATTCATGACAAGTATCTCGATCTCATACAAAGGATGCATCCTGGAAGCGAGGTCTATCCCATAGGCTACTGCATGGGAGGAACCCTTCTCTTGCCTTATCTTGCAAGGAGGGCAGAAGAACGGAAGGCGATGGGATTGCCGATGGACATTAGGAAAGTATCTCTAATGGCTACTCCGGTGAAGTTTGATGACGAAGATAGCGGAATGGCACCGATGAGAGAGGTCATTAGAAAATATTACGATCCGGATGTAATGAAAGAGTTTTTTGGAAGCGTCAATGTTCCTCCCCAGATAATAGATTACGGTATGAATCTGATTCAGCCGGGTGTTCAGTTTTATATGGCTGAAGGTTTTTATGAAAGGGCTTATATTCCCAATGCCGTGCAGGATGCGGCTCCCTTTCTCTACTGGATTACGCACGGAACGAAATTCCCCGAAAGAGCCCATGAAGAGTGGGTTAACAGTATGTATATGCAGAATTCGCTGGTGGAAGGGACTTTCAAACTTCCGTCTGTAATCAGGTCATTAGACATGAAGCCTGTCGATATGAACGCCTTGAGAGATGCAGGCGTATCCATTTTATCTTATCGAGGAGACCGGGACGTTATTGCTCCGATTGGATCGTGTGTAGCCGGGGAGCTATGGGGAGGAGTTCACGGCGGCAACATTTCTGTCGTGCGTGGTGAAATGAACCGTACCATTGAAAAGCACGCAGGTCATATCTTCATTGTCAGCAAAAAGCTCCTGAAAGAATATCTGGAGCTGGTCTCTGCTTTTTTCAAAGCCTAGTTGCATCCTAAAAAAAAGAGGGGCAAACCACAATCGGGTTTGCCCTAAGTTTATTTAAGTAGAAACCATAATTGAGTACGGCATTCGTTCGGATAATTAAATTTAGCTCAAAGGATGCGCTGACATGATAGAGATAGATGGAAGTTATGGCGAGGGAGGAGGGCAGATCTTGCGCACTTCTCTGAGCCTCTCCGTCCTTTCCCAGAAACCGTTCCGAATCTTCAATATCAGGAAGGTGAGGAATAAGCCGGGACTTATGCCCCAGCACCTCACAGCAGTAAAACTCGCGCAGCTTGTCTCGGCCGCAGAGGTGGTCGGAGATTATGCCGGATCCACGGAGCTCTTTTTCTCACCCCAAGGAATAAGAGGCGGGGATGTCTCTTATGATATACGCACAGCAGGCTCAACATCTTTGGTATTCCAGACACTCATTCCTGCACTGATTTTTGGTAACGAAAAACGCCAGATAATCCTTAGAGGGGGAACCCATGTACCGTATAGCCCTTCATTTCAATACCTGCAAGAGGTGTTTGCCCCATTATTGTTGATGCTGGGAATAAGGGTGGAGTTCCGCGTGAGATCCTATGGGTTCTATCCGAGGGGAGGAGGGGAAATCATAGCGGACGTATACCCGACAAAACGTGTTGATCCCTTACGCCTCTTGGACCGAGGAAAAATCACACGGGCGGTCGGCTATTCCGCCGTCGGTAATCTACCTCTTTCAATCGCGGAACGTCAAAAGGATGCGGTCCTCACCCGAATCAGCGAAAGTCTTGGGCCTCTTCCATACCGGGTCAGCATCACGATTTTGGATGTACACGCACTCGGAAAAGGAACGTTTGTGTTTCTCAGGATGGAATCGGAGCATTCGGTAGCTGGTTTCACTGCTCTGGGAGCGCGGGGCAAGAGGGCCGAGGAGGTTGGAGAAGAAGCAGCCGTGGAGCTGGTCCGCTATTATAATTCCGGCGCTGCTGTTGATCGGCATCTGGCTGACCAGATCATCCTGTATCTCTCGTTAAGCGATGGGGAATCGGAATTCAGCGTATCAAGCATATCGCAGCATCTGCTGACGAATCTGTGGGTCATCGGAAAATTCCGAAACTTTAGTTTCAGAGTCGATGGACAAATCGGAGAGATGGGAAGGGTCAGAATCAATCCGTGATAAGATTGCGGCCGGTTATTCCGCACCCCGTGGGTTTCAACTAATCTTAAACTCACGCCCCATTTCATGGGGAATAGCTATGATTTCAACCCATCCCCGTGAACCTACGGATTTCTTAGCAGGCCTTTGTTACTTTTCGAGAGATGCCGGAGCGGACTTCCTTTGCTAACCGGTTTAAATGGCCTCCTTTCGCGAGGGCAGGAGTATGCAGAGGGGGACCAAATTAGAAGAAATATGCGAATCTACCCTGCAGACCACTTATGCGATAGCCATTTTCATTCTGAATATCCTGGCGGTATTGAATCAACAAATGCGTATTCTTACCGGTCAGAACACCCATTCCAACCTTTACGGAAGTCGATTTTGGATTCGCAATGAAGACAGAATCAGAAGAGCCGCCCAGCTGGGTACGATCAAAACGGTAATCACCGCCATTTGCGTGCGTCACAGATAACTCCACGTCCCATTCTTTTGTTAAATCATATGCAATATGGCCCGTATAGGTCAGGAGCTTATCCCGTTTTAAAGGAACCCTGTTCATATTCCCGCCAAGCGTAAAATCATCATTATCAGAGAACCAGGAATAATCGAAGCCGGCCGAGAGCCATAGATTTTTCAGTCTAAGGGCAAGCGCCAGCTTCTGAGTATAGGCCCAGCGGTTTTCGCCCATATTGATTAATTTATTTTCGTGGTATTCGCCTAAAGGAGGTGAGATACAGAAGGAAACATTAAAGGTAGCAAAATGCGGCGCACCCATTGGCCCGAAAGGTGTTGAGCCTCCCCAAAACGGCATGTAAAAAGCAAGATTGAGAATGGGATCGGCAAGCCCGCTGGCTCGCTCACTAAAGGTTGTTACAGGATGGGAAGCCCCTGAATTCGTCTCAACCTCCTGTCTTCCAAAGGGTACAATCAAATTCAGGTTATAGCTGAAGGGGCCGAATAAATTATCCCATTGAGCATAACGGAGAACCCCTAGCCGGAGATTAGCGCTGTCATTCCAGTTATCAACTTCGCCGTTTGTATAATGGGAAGTCGCACTCAAATCTTTGTAATAGAAAATCATTGCCTTTGTTCCATCAGGCAATGGGAACGAATCCTTTGGATCCCCTTCAACTCCTTGAGGTATTGCAAAAC
>DHHG01000185.1:12563-20553 GCA_002403175.1 Syntrophaceae bacterium UBA4778
ACCATTTAGCCTCTCTTTCCAATATCTTCAAGAGGCTTTTCCCCCATTATTGCAGGGCATAAGGATGGAACTAGGAGTAAGATTCTATAACCTTTGCCAGAAGGTCGTAAGACAAATATTAATAGGCATATATCTGATAAAAAGCGTGTTACCTTACGCCTCTTGCTTCGGTGAGAATTACGCGGCTGATTTGGCGGCCCCGCCTAAGGTAATCTATCCCTCTCAATTGCGGACGATGAGATCATAGAGATCTTGCTTGATGAGAAGCACTGGAGAAATCCGGAGTGATTCGGTTGAGATCCCATAGGCTGGAAACCTAATCCTTTTACTGGTAAAATATAAATATGACTGAGTCTTCTTATATTTCTTTATACCGTAAAGGAAAAATACAGGAACGCATCAACCGGTCGTTGGAACTGATGATATCACCCGCATGCCCAGGCTCTGCCCGCGTAAATGCCGTGTAGATCGTTTGACGGGGAAAACTGGGGTCTGCCGAACGGGAGAAAAGGCTGTAGTGGCCAGTTACTCTCCTCATTTCGGGGAGGAGTCGCCCCTGGTGGGAATGCACGGGTCCGGCACCATCTTTTTCAGTTCCTGCAATCTCCTGTGTTCTTTTTGCCAGAATTGCGAAATCAGCCACCGTATGGTAGGTCAGATGGTCGAACCGGATGAACTGGCGGCCATCATGATCCGGCTCCAAAATCAACATTGTCACAATATCAATTTTGTCACGCCGACCCACGTCGTCCCGCAGATATTGCAGGCGTTGCCCCTGGCCATAGAACAGGGGCTGTGTGTACCGCTGGTTTACAATTGCGGCGGATACGAAAATGTGGAGATGCTGAAGATCCTGGAGGGGATCTTCGATATTTACATGCCGGATTTCAAATTCTGGGACAATTCCTGGACAAAGCGCTTCTGTAAAGTTGGAGATTACCAGGAAAGGACAAAAGAGGCACTGATAGAAATGCACCGTCAAGTCGGCGATCTGCAGTTGAATGAAAAGGGGCTTGCCGTGCGGGGATTGCTGATTCGCCATCTGGTCATGCCTGATAATATTGCAGGCACCCGGGAGATTATGAGCTTTTTGGCTCGGAAGATTTCCCCTCACACGTATGTCAATATCATGGGACAGTATTATCCCTGCGGGCCTGCCCGCCATGATGAAACGATCAATCGGCGGGTTACAGCGGCGGAGTTGGCCGCTGCTGTTCAGGAAGCGTTTCAAGCCGGTCTTTATCGGCTGGCTGATTAGTTCATCTATTCAGGTAATATGGGGCTTTGAACCTCCTTCCAATTTCGGCAGGGAATAAGGAATAGAGAGGACTGACTGCCTTTTCGCGATATATCGCCCTCCTCATTTCTGAAGCTCAACCAAGCTCTTTATTCTGTCGTTTTCCCGTCGAAATGTTCTTTATCTTTTTTCGCGTCAGCATGGGTATGGTGGACAACACCGTCCCGATGATTGGGCGGAGCATAGAGCGTATACATCTTTAATGGACCAGTGCCGCTATTGACGATATTGTGATTCGCTCCAGCAGGAATAAGTAACGCGTAGCCCGGGCCGATTGACGATCGGACATCATCAATAATGACCTCGCCAGTGCCTTCCTCTACGCGAAAGAATTGATCCACTTTGTGCACTTCCAATCCGATCTCCTCCTTGGGCTTCAATGCCATTACAACCAACTGCATGTTTTTCGCAGTGTAAAGAACCCGTCGAAAATCTGTATTCTTGACAGCAATGCTCTCAATGTTTTCCACAAAACCTTTCATGGCAACTCCTCCTGATGTAGTGCGCGTCAGAGCGCATAACATCAGAATGCAAACAACAACGATCATAGATAGACCTCTCACGAACTGATTATTTGGCATCTGCCTTCCTCCTTTCGTTTGCGGTACAAATTAATATAATTGTTGCGTTTTAAAAATTTTAATCTATTTCAGACAGGAAGAAAAGAGGGTCACGTATTAAAAATCAACCGGAAACGAATTTCTGCTCGAGGTTAATGCCTGGACTGCAAATTACGCGTTGAAGAAAAAATTATCACATTCAGCCACATTCTTTTTAGCTGTATGCTAGAATGCCTTTGAAATCCATTTCAACCGCTTTGAGTCAAAATCTCTGGAATCCATTTTAAAGCATATCAGTTGAATTCTCTATGCTTACGGGGTATATATGACCCAAATTAACTTGAGGTCCGATTATGCCTAACCGAGAGGATACTCTAGCATATGAGGATATCCGAGTATTGATCCTCGAAGACAATCCTGCTGATAAAGAACTCATGGAATTCGAGCTGCAGAAAGCTGGTTTTGTTTATCGTTCAAAGCACGTTGAGAATAAGAAATCCTACGTCAAAGCTCTCCGCGAATTTTGTCCCGACATTATCCTTTCCGATCATGACCTCCCCAGTTTCTCGGGCACTGAGGCCCTTCAGATAAGAAAAGAAATTTGTCCCGATACCTCATTCATCCTGGTAACCGGAGCTATAGGCGAAGAAAGGGCTATCGAGATCCTTACAGGGGGGGGCAACAGACTATGTCTTGAAGAAAAACCTCTCCAGACTTGTTCCAGCCATCACCCGTGCCTTACATGATAATTATGAGCACCGAAAACGAAAGGAGGCAGAAGCAGAAAGAGACCACCTTCTGAAGGATCTTGAAAGGAGGGTTAATGAGAGGACCCATGAACTCGAGGCCGAGATGGTCGGGCGCAAGCAGGCAAGAGATGCATTGAAATGGGAAAGAGACCTGCTCCAGGCGATTATGGATGGGGCAGGCAATTTCCATTTGGTTTACCTGGATCGTGATTTCAATTTCGTCCGAGTTAACGAAACCTATGCAAAAACATGCGGATACAAGCCGGAGGGAATGATTGGGAAAAACCATTTCGCGCTCTATCCTCACGAGGAGAATAAGGCCATATTCACCCGCGTTCGCGATACCGGCCGAGCCGAAGAATACAAGGACAAACCCTTTATCTTTCCAGACCAGCCGGAGCGGGGTACCACATACTGGGACTGGACACTCACTCCCGTAAAGGATGACTCAGGTTCAGTTAAAGGCCTTGTTTTTTCTCTGAGGGAAACGACCGAGCGTAAGCGGGCGGAAGGAAGACTGAAAGAGTCTGAAAAACGCTTCCACAATTATTTCGAAATGCCATTCATGGGCATGGCTATAACATCTCCGGATAAAGAGTGGCTGGAGGCCAATGATAAACTGTGCTCTATGTTGGGTTACTCTCGCGAGGAGCTCTTAAAGAAGACTTGGCCGGAGCTGACTCACCCAGATGATCTTGCACCTGATTTTGAACAATTCAATAAAATGCTTTCAGGCCAAATTGATTCGTATTTACTTGATAAAAGATTCATTCGGAAAGATGGCGCAATTATATGGACGAATCTGGCAATCGGATGCATCAGAAATTCAGATGGCTCTGTTAAGCAATTCTCAGCTTCGATTCTGGATATAACCGAGCGCAAGCGAGTAGAAGAGCAGTTGAAACGACAAACCGCTATGCTTGAGGACGCGAATCAGGAACTAGAAGCCTTCATTTATTCGGTTTCCCATGATCTTCAAGCTCCTGTCCGAGCTGCGGAGGGCTTCGCAGCAATGATCCTGAAAGAACACAGTAGCGAAATGGATGCCGAATTCAGGAGAAAGTTCAATGTGATCATAAAAAATTCGATTTTAATGGGAGATCTGATTCAGGGCCTGCTCGACCTGTCTCGTGTCGGGCGAACTGAAATTTCCGTAACCAAGCTGAATATGAAAGATCTGTTCGAGAATGTATGGCATGAAATCAAAAACATCAATCCGGGAAGGAATATAGAAATTGTTCAGAAAGAATTTGCTCCTGTTCACGGCGATCAACGCCTAATCAGACAGGTATTTTACAATCTCTTGGCCAATGCTGTAAAATTTACACAGCATAGAGAGAAGGCTATCATTGAGGTTGGGAGCTATTCTGAAGATGAACTAAATGTGTACTATATGAAAGACAACGGTGCCGGTTTCGATATGAAGAATTACGAGAAACTTTTTAGGGTCTTCCAGCGGCTGCATAGCGCTTCAGAGTTTACGGGGACCGGTATCGGTTTGGCAATTGTACAAAGGATTCTGAAACGTCATGGTGGGCAAATTTGGGCGGATGGGAAGAAAGATGAAGGGACCGTATTCTTTTTTTCACTTCCAGCAGCTTATAAAGCTAGGACTTCAATTTGAATCTGTGGACATCTATGATGCCATCGTAATTATTATTTGATCAGAACATAGCACCACCTACCTTTTTCGCCAGCATACGTTGAGCTTTCCTGATTGAAGCAATCTCAAAAATGCATTTCCCTTGACAAAATCAAGATAATATTCCTAAGCTGTACACCCTTCTGTAGAGGCAAAATTCATTATGGTACAGTGGTAAAGAATCGATCCATCCTGTAAAGATCATATGCCGCGACATCATTCCAAACCTTATGACGATATCCGGATACTAATTCTCGAAGATAACCTGGCCGATAAAGAGCTTATGGAATTTGAGCTCCGGCAAGAGGGTTTTATTTTCCATTCAAAGCATGTCCAGAATAAAAAAGATTACATCAAGGCCCTGCGTAAATACTGCCCCGATATTATCCTTTCGGATCATGATCTCCCCGATTTTTCAGGTACGGAAGCCCTGCAGATAAGAAAAGAAATTTCTCCCGAGACGCCATTTATTCTGGTTACTGGAGCTATTGGGGAAGAAAGGGCGATAGAAATCCTCACCGGAGGGGCAACAGACTATGTCTTGAAAAAAAATCTCTCGAGACTCTTACCGGCAGTCGGCCGTGCTCTCCACGAATCCTATAAACGTAAAAAGCACAAAGAAGCCGAATATTCTGCTGTAAAGAAGCTGGAGTTACTTGTTCAGGAGAGAACACGTTTACTTCAGCAGAACGAACATTTACTGAAGACCGCTCTTGAAAATTCCAACACCGGCATTTGGGTTGTTTCGCCCGAAGGTGATCTGAAAGGCTCGCCACAATTAAAAGTTCTATTTGGACATCCATCGGATTCGACTGAGATGGAAAAAATGGATTTTTATTCTCAAATACATCCCGACGATGTCCTCCACTTAAGGCAGGAATGGGAAAATGCAATTGGAAAGGGTGAAATTTACGAACACGAATTTCGTGTTATTTGGCCGGATGGGAGCATTCACTGGCTTGCTGCCAAGGGAAGAATTTCTCCTGAGATAGACGGGCAAAGGCAATTCATCGGGACTATCACGAAAATAACTGAACGTAAGCAAGCAGAAGAGGCCCTTAAAAAGAGCGAAAGACGATTACGACTTATTTCCAAGGCAGCTAAAATTGGTCTATTTGAATGGAAACGCGGTGAATCAGAGGGTTATTGGAGTCCTGAAGCATATGATCTCATCGGATGCGATCCGGCTACAAAGGCCACGCGCGAGCAATGGGATAAGAGATTACATCCTGATGATTTGATGCGCTTGAAAAAATTTTCCGAAGTTATGGATCAGGCCCAGGCCGGAACTCAGGTCCCTACCCAGCGCTACGAATATCGTGTACTGCATGATGATGGGGCAATCCTTTGGTTGGGCTCAGTAGCGGACTTCGAATACGAGAACGGGAATCTGATCATACGGGGTGCCGTACAGGACATCACCGAACGAAAAGAGATAGAGGATAAACTGCGAAAGAGCGAAGCTCGACAGGCATTCCTCCTTAAACTGAGTGACACGCTACGGCCGATTCATAATCCAAGCGAACTCCAGCGCACCGCATGTACGCTGTTAGGGGAGCATCTCGGGGCCGATCGCGTATTTTACGGAGAGTATCACCACGACGAGGGCTTTGTGCTCGTCCCACCAGATTATTTCCGACCAGGGGACAAAAGTCTGGCCGGACGCCACCAGCTCGCAAATTTCCGGGAGGTTTTGGAGCTATTACGTAGCGGCCGTACCCTCGCCATCACCGATCTGGAGAATTCACCGATGGTCCCGGAGAGGTCGCATACAGCTTACAAAAAAATTGGAGCCCGCGCCTTCATTGCAGCCCCTCTGGTACGCGAGGGGAAGCTTGTAGGGACGTTAACTGTCCTTTCAGGCAAACTACGGGAATGGACGCCCGAGCAGATGGAGCTGGTCCAGGAGGTCGGAGAGCGAACCTGGGCTGCGGCCGAGTTGGCCCGAGCGGAAGAGTCATTAGGTGAAAGCGAAGAACGTTTTCGTGTCCTGGTGGAGTCCACTACCCAGGCAGTCTGGGAAACCGATGCACAGGGCGTTATTGTCGGAGACTCGCTATCCTGGCGGGCCTATACGGGGCAGAGCCTGGAAGAATGGATCGGGAACAGTTGGCCAGATGCGGTCCATCCCGATGACCGGGAGAAGGCCAAGAAGCGATGGCGTAAGATCGTCAAGAATGGCTCACAAGTTGATGTAGAATTCCGGCTTCGCGCTCCGAATGGGGGCTGGCGCTGGACCAATCTTCGGGCCACCCCCATTCGTCACCCCGATGGCACGGTTATCAAGTGGGTCGGAATGAATACGGATATCACGGAGCGCAAGGAGGCTGAAAATGCACTACACGAAAGCGAAAACCGCTTCCGGTTAATGGCCGACGGCACGCCTGTGATGATTTGGGTTGTTAATACATCTGGACGCATTGATTTTGTGAACAAGGCCTTTTTGGATTTTTCCGGAATTCCCCTGAACAGAATTCAGTCGCAAGGATGGCTGGCTCTGGTGCATCCGGAAGATAGAGCTTCTTTGGAGAAAATTTTTTCAGAATCTATCAAAGGGAAGAAGCCCTTTTACGCACCGGCACGAGTGCAGCGATTCGATGGAGAATGGCGTTGGGTGGCAAATTATGGACAACCCCGCTTCTCAGATGCCGGCGAGTTCTACGGCATGGTCGGAAGCAGTCCCGACATAACCGAAAGCAAGATGGCCGAAATAGAGAGAGAGAAGTTAATTTCCGAATTGGCCACCATCAATAAGGAATTGGAATCCTTTTCCTACTCGGTATCGCACGATCTTCGTGCTCCCTTGCGGGCAATTGATGGATTCTCGTCGCTGCTGCTAAAAACTCTGGAAGGAAAACTCGACAAGGATGAAAGGCGCAGGTTTAATCTCATTCTGGATAGCACAAAAAAAATGTATCACTTGATAGATGATCTGTTGGCACTTTCCCGTATCGGCCGCACTGAACAAATTCTAGAGAAAGTAGATATGAACAGGTTGGCGGAATCCGTTTGGCAGCAGCAACTCGCAGCGAATCCGGACCACAAAATTGATGTAAAAATCGGGAAGCTCCCCAGCGCTATCGGGGATGAAGGTCTACTGAGACAGGTGTTTTTAAACCTCTTGGCCAATGCCGTTAAATTCACGAAAAAGCGAAAAAAGGCAATCATCGAGATGGGGAGCGAGTCGAATGAAAAAGAAAATATTTACTATGTTAAGGATAACGGAACGGGTTTCGATATGAAATATTACGATAAACTATTCGGAGTCTTCCAGCGGCTTCACCTGGAAAGCGAATACGAAGGCACCGGCGTCGGCCTCGCAATCGTTCAGCGTATCATTCACCGCCACGGTGGCCGGGTATGGGCGGAAGGCAAAGTCGGAAAGGGCGCCACTTTCTATTTTTCTCTAAAAAGATGAAAAAACCAGTTTAATTCACAGTCGTATAATCCACAGATAAATCTTCATACGCAGATTCCATATCTGTTCCGGTTGATTTCCACCTCTCTTGGAATTTAGCGCAATGTCAACACCGCATAAAAAAAGGGCTCAAGGCCCCTGCTTCGACTCGTAATTTGTTGATTTTAAATGATGGTGGTCGTGTGGGGATTGAAACCACGACCAAGTTATAAAATAACTGGATCGAATCTTTATTTTTGTTTGTTGATGCTTGTAAATTTTAGCTTTTTTAAATTCAAGGCACAGTATCTTTGTTGGTCTCGTAAGCTTCCCCTAAAATAAGAC
>DHHG01000135.1 GCA_002403175.1 Syntrophaceae bacterium UBA4778
TTTCCCTGATTTCACTCACCATATCGGCCAATTCTATTATCTCCGGTTGCGCATTGCGACCTGTCAGAATAATATTCACTTCTTCCGGCTTATTTTTCAAAATTTCCAGAACACGCCCGATGGGAATGAGCTTGAATTCGATCGCCACAATGATTTCATCCAAAATGACAAGGCTGTATTTCCCAGATGCAACCGCGTCGGCAGCTGTCTCCAAACCCTGCCGAGCCAGTTCGATATCGGTGGGAGTCGGACTTCCCTTCACAACGAAACTGCCGAGACCGCATTGGCAGAAAAGAAAATTCGGCAGGTATTTCTCCGCACACATAGCCTCACCGTATTTTCCGTCTTTCATGAACTGCATCATGAAAACCTTACTTCCGTACCCCAAAAGCCGCATAGCCTGGCCCAAGGCGGCTGTCGTTTTACCTTTGCCGTTTCCTGTGTAGACGAAAATCAATCCTTTACCTTTTTTATCCGCCCTTCCCATGGCTTTTCCGGTCATGATCGAACTGAATCAATTTATCTGTGAATGAGTTTATGACATTCTCATGAAGAGAAAGAAATTCCCGGATTAGTGATATAGAAGAGGGTTCTTGTGAACAATCCGGCATCTAATGCAAATGAATCCTCTTGCCTGAAATCATGTTTGAGATAAATTCAGGAGATATTCACTTCAATACAGGATGAACGCCAAGAGGAGCTGATTATTTATGTGATTCGATGTACCGGACAATACTTTCAGCTATCCCTTTTACCGTTTCTTTAAACTTGGCCTGGTCCTTCTCCAGCAGTGTGATCCGGAACCCCTGCAAGGAGGTAAAAAAGGACGTAAGAGGGACCACGCAAATTCCGGTTGAACCGAGCAGGTAATAGACGAAACGTTTATCATTTTCAATATTTTTGTCTACTATCTCTGTTATGTAACCTTCAACTTTTGAATGCTCGATCGGAAGAGTTTGTCTATTGTTCAGCACACCTTGATTAAAAACAACGGAAATATAGAACGCCCCATTTGTTCTGTTCACAGTAACATACGGGACATCCTTCAAAAGATCATAGGCTATATTGGAAAGATTTTCATAATTCCTGATTCTATCTTTTAGGTACTCCGGATACTGAGGATGTTCCATCAATACAGGGATGGACATCTGGGGAAGCGTTGTCGAGCAAACCTCGGACATTTTCTGATTGAGAATTGCATTGGTATATTTGCTGAACGCCTCATCCTTATTGCCATTATAAATCTCAAGCCATCCGCATCTCGCTCCCGGCCAGGGGAATTCTTTTGAAATTCCTTTCATGCTCATACCGGGCACATCTTCGACAATATCCGACAATGGAACGGTCTGCTGCCCGTTGTAGATCAGATTGATATAGGTCTCATCAAAAATAAGAAAGAGATCATATTTTTTTGCAACCCTTACAATGTCCTGCAATATATCCGGCGGATACACAAATCCGGTGGGATTATCGGGATTTATTACCAGGATGCCGCTGATCGAGCTATTTTCCTTTACCTTCTGTTCAAGTTCAGAAATGTCCGGACGCCATCCGTTATAGGGATTCAATCGGTATGTATTAGGAGGATACGAAGCATGAAGAATTTCTGCCAGGAAATGAGTGGAATAGGTTGGTTCCGGCATAATTACTCGCGCATCAGCATGAAGCGAACTGTAAGAACGGGCAATTGCGTCTCCCAAACCATTGAAAAAGATAATATCCTCTTTTGTTATTTTTGCCTTTCCTCTTTCGTTTACCTTGGCCGCAAGGTATTCTCTCGTTTCGTCCATTCCTTTCGTGGGCGAATAGGCATAAGCGGTATCCTGCCTCATTATTTCCATAAGGGTTTGCTTGATCCAGTCCGGAATTTTTTCACCCTTCTGGACGGGGTCCCCTATGTTTTCCCAGGTTATTTCCACACCGCTTTCTTTGAGTTTATTGGCAACATTGACTATGTTTCGGATTTCATAAGTCATTCCGTTTCCGTTTTTGGCAATATCAAATCGCATAATCCTACCCGTAAATCCTTAAAAAATTTAAGGTTGATGTAATACAAAAAAAAAATAAATTCTACATGTTTTTTGGAGAGGACCTTGAATGTGACAGGTTAAAAACGGAAAGCGAGAGTTGAGCATCCTTGAGATGGCCAGTCAACCCTCGAAACAATTTACGGAGCGCTGATCTGGCCTGATTTTTTGGAACAATATCGGAAGGGTTTGTAAGTCCTTATTTTCGTATCTGCTTAATGGCGGAAACATCAATATTGTGTTTCTTTACGCGGTGCCAGAGACTCCTTTCCTTAATTCCCAGTAGTTGAGCTGCTTTGACCTGAATTCCTCCTGATTTTACCATAGCTTCTAAAATCATTGTCTTTTCCAGTTCATTTAGCCGATCGTCGATCGAAGCGCCATCATCTAAATTGGGAGGCAAAATCCGGCCCATGATTCCTTCTGTTGTGATAATATGGCTGGGCAAATGTGCCGGTTCAATGATGCCATTTTCTGCCATAAGCACCGATCTTTCTATGGTGTTTTTCATCTCCCTGATATTACCTGGCCAGGGATAAGCCATTAAGAATTGCAACGTTGTTGATGCAACTTTCACTGGTTTGGGGGCATTGGCTAAAAAATGGTCCAGAAGAACGGATATATCTTCTCTACGCTCTCTGAGTGGAGGGAGTAAAAGAGAAAATACGTTCAGGCGGTAGAATAAGTCCTCGCGAAACTTACCTTCTTTAACCATTTTGAGAAGATTTTTATTCGTAGCTGCGATAAATCGAACGTCTACCCTGATGGGCTTATTTCCCCCAACTCGCTCAAACTCCTTTTCCTGCAGAGCACGGAGCAACTTAGCTTGGGTTGAAAGGGGCATATCCGCTATTTCATCCAGAAAAACGGTACCCTTATTGGCCAGCTCAAACTTACCCTGTTTCTGAGTTGTTGCACCGGTAAAAGATCCTTTTTCAT
>DHHG01000016.1:0-4647 GCA_002403175.1 Syntrophaceae bacterium UBA4778
TGGAAAATCATGGAAATATCCCTTCCACGGATTTCCCGCATTTCTTTTTCGCTCAGTTTCAGCAAGTCGGTACCTTTAAATAAAATGCTGCCTCCGACGGTTTTTCCCCCGGGCTTGGGAACCAGCCTCATAACAGATAAAGCGAGCATGCTTTTCCCGCATCCTGATTCACCCACGATACCTAGGGTATCCCCCTGATTGATGGACAGACTCACGCCATCAACCGCTTTGACGATTCCTTTCGCGCTTTCAAAATAGGTTTTAAGATTTTTAATTTCGATGATGGACATGCTATCTCTATAGGGCATGAGCCCGAATTGTCATGAACACGTTTAACGACCGGCGGTCGTGCAGCAATCTATCAGGAATTGTACAATGAGCCTGACTCCGAAACCGGTCGCCCCTTTTGGGGCATAGGGTCTATCTTTGGGGGAAAATCCGGGGCCGGCTATATCGATATGAGCCCAAGGATATGTTCCTGTAAATTGCTTCAGAAAAGCGGCTGCGCTAATTGCACCGCCATTCCGTCCACCCGTATTTTTCAAATCCGCCACATCGCTTTTGATCAGTTCATTATAGCAGTCCCAGAGGGGCATCTCCCAGATCATTTCACAAGTCAAATTCGAGGCCCTGATCAATTGATCTTTAAGTTTTTTGTCATTGCAGAACAGTCCCGCAACATCATCTCCCAACGCAACAACGCAGGCTCCTGTCAAGGTTGCTAGATCGATCATCAGAGCAGGCTTGAAGCGCTCCGCGTATGTAAAGGCATCGGCCAGTATCAAGCGCCCTTCTGCGTCTGTGGATATGATTTCTATTGTCTTACCATTCATGGATTTTAGAATATCCCCCGGTTTACAGGCGCTTCCTCCCGGCATATTCTCCGTAGCGGGTATGATTCCTACGATATTCAAAGGCAGCTTCAGATCGGCTGCTGCGCCGACTACAGCCAGGACGGCAGCGGCTCCGGCCATGTCCGCCTTCATTTCACCCATCTTTTCCGCAGGTTTCAGGGAGACGCCGCCACTATCAAACGTTATGCCCTTCCCGATCAGGACAATGTTCCCTTCTCCCCTTCTTCCTCCGTAATACTCAAGTATGATAAATCGGGGCGGCTCGTGACTCCCCTGAGCCACGCCTAATAAAGCGCTCATTCCGACCTTTTTTATCTTTTCCGTATCGAGAACGGTGCATTTGATTTTCCTGCCCTTGGCCAGCGACTCAGCTTTTTTGGCAAGAATCGAAGGGGTCAGACCATTTCCCGGTGCATTTCCCAAATCTCTCGCAAGGCAGACTGCAGCGGCAATGGTTTCTGCCCTGACCATATCCGTCATAATTTCATCCAATTCAGCGCCACCCTGGCTGATAAGGATATTTTCAATTGAAGTCCGCTCGCTATCAGTAGTTTTATAATATTGAAAATGGTAATCGCCCAGCAGCAATCCTTCCAGTGCGGCAAAAGCCGGACGGCAGTTCGCAAAGTTTCTTCCCTCGAAATCCAGACAGGTTCCGATGTTTTTTACATTTATAGATCTGAGTTTCTGAACAGCTAACGCATAAGCCTTTCTGACTGCTTCCACATTCGCCTGACAAATGTTACCCAGTCCGACCAACAGGATCCTGGGAGTGGGAATATTTCCACCCGAATAAATCAGCAGATTTTGATTTTCCTTTCCTTCAAAATCACCCCTGGCAATAACATCCCGAATAATTCCATTACAGGTGCGATCGATTTTTTCTGCCGATTTGGATATCTGATCTCCCTGAAAATGCCACACAATCAGGGCGTCCGCTTTTATTTCCTCCGGAAATCCTTTTTTGATCTGAATTTTCATGAGTGTCCCCCCCTAAAGAAAGTCAAGATAACACAGTGTAGTAAATTGTCAACGGTCGGCTCTGTGCGCAATCCTTGCCGGATTGAACAGAACAATCAACGAATACATGGAAGAGAATCCGCTCGCATGGAAACAGGAGAAAGGACATGCTTTCATTTAAAAGGAAAAGGAGTAGATGCCAATCGGCTGATAACAGAATCTCCCGGATAAAATCTTTATAAATCGTTCAGTAGCTATGAAGTCCCGGTAAGTAATTGACCCCCAGATAAGTAAAAAGGACGGAGGCAAAACCTACGATGGCCATGACTGCCATTTTCTCCCCCTGCCAACCCCTCACCAGATGCGCGTGGAGCATGGCCGCATAGATCAACCAGGTTATCAAAGACCATGTTTCCTTCGGATCCCAGCTCCAGTATGATCCCCATGCATAATGGGCCCAGACCGATCCCGTCAGAATACCTATACTGAGGAAAACAAATCCCAACACAGTGCATTGATATATCAGTTCGTTCAAAATATCGAGGGATGGATAAAATCCGAAACGGGTGTTTACATCTCTGTCTTTGTTTGCTTTCAGAAGATACATGATACCCAATCCAAATGCGGCCGTGAAAGCAGCATAGCCTAGGAAGCAGGAAACCACATGGCTTGTGAGCCAGTTGCTCTGCAGAGCAGGAATCAGCGGCTGAATCCGGCTACTTACTTTTGGCGATAGCGACGCAAAGGCCATGGAGAGAAAGGCGACCGGGACCACAAAGGTACCCAGGGCCCTATTTTTTGTCCGCCATTCAATAATCAAATACAAGAAAATGACCGCCCAGGCGAAAAAAATCAGGGATTCATAAAAGTTGGACAGGGGAATGTGACCGATTCCCAGATCATACGATATTTTCCAGCGCATTATTATTCCGACGGTCTGAGCCAAAAGGCCGATCGATGCAACCGCCGTAGCAATACGCCCCCAGAGCTCCGATTCTCTGATCATCCGGACCAGATAACATACGAAAGATCCGAAATAGATAAAAGTGACCCAGCTAAGGATGACCGTATCCATCATCAAAGTAACTCCTCAGGGGAATTAATTCTTTTTAGAATGAGTGTGATTTCACGATTCAAAGCAACAGGATTTTTACTGCTCCATCCGGTGATGCTGACCCGGGTTTTTCCATCTCTGTCATCGATGCGAATGAATACTCGCCGGTGTGCATAAAAAAATGCCACGATGAAACCCAGAATGAGAAGAATCCCACCCATAGCAACGACCGGTGCGCCGGGATCCCTGCTTACCTGTAGGCCTGTGTAGTATTTCCAGGAAAGGGACTCCAGTGAAAACATCCATGGATCGAAAAGGGCCGGATTCAGAATCGGCATCTGTCTGAGGATCCAAGGATTCTCGGCGCGAATACGATCATACTGCTGGAAAACCCAGAGGCGGATCTCCTTTTGAGACGAAATTATCTGCAGATTGACCGCAGGTCCCATCGTCTCCATCAGGTTCTCATCAATTCGGAGAACTTTGACCCGTGCTTCCGAACCGGGCAGAACAAATTCCGTTCCGGTTTTCACCTTGATGGATTGCTTGGCTCCGCCATTTTTACGATAGGAAAGGACGGCACCATCTTCGGCGGCTATACCGTAATTTGCCTGGTAAAAGCGAATCCCGTCCACTGAGACAGGGTGATTCACCAGAACCGAACCTTGTTGAAAAATCTTATTGTCCTTTAAAAAGGTGATATCGGAGCGGAATAATTTGGGAGCGCCATTATTGTATAACTGCAAAATAAAACGGTCGCATCGGACCGTAAAACCCAATTTATGCACCCCTTTGCCGCCTTTGAGAACCGCTCTATCGGATGCTTGTCCCTCAACCAGATCCATACTGGCTTCAAATCCGAAGAAAAAACCGATGATCACGCCAACTATAATAACGAGAACGCTTACATGAACGATGTACGCTCCGAGATAAGAGAGCTTGCCCTTCTCCGCCTGGAAGAAGGTCGCTCCCTGTGTGGTATGCTGCTCCACAGTTGCATATCTCTTTTTCAAAAGGGATAAGATGCGCCGTTCCTCGCTAAGCCTGGCCCTGTCCGTCAGTATGATATGAGCGGGATCTATCGTACGGAATGACTCTGATATGATGGTATTCTGGCTTGGCTGAATGCGCCCCCTGATAACCGGGAACCGAGTCCACGAACAAAAGATGAGATTCAGTGCAAGAAGTAAAATAAGCAGAATGAACCATACTGAATGGAAGATATCGAAAAATTGAAGCGCCTGCAAAAAAGCAACAAGACCCGGGTTAAATCGACCTGACAAGACCTCTGCCGCATACTGCTGCTGCGGAATCAGCGTTCCTAAAACGGACAGACCGGCAATCATGATCAGAAGCACGATGGTCAGCTTGATGGAGGAAAAAAAGCGCCGGACAAAATGTTTTTTTGTACTCAATTCCTCACCTCAGGTTTAAACGGGGAGTCCTTCCCTGAAACCCTCTGATTTTGGGATCATGCCAGGATAACAATATTGCAAGCCATTCCGGAAATCCCCTTTTTCGAAAATCAGCCATACAGGATATTAATTGCAGATCAAGTGAGCATGATTACAATTGAATCCGGCATTATGTCAAGCTTATCATCACGGTACTCATCCTTAGCAAAGACGTGCTAAGAAACTGCATTCAGTCGAGCATCCATGTACACAGACCTGGTATTTTTTATTTCACACCAGACGAATCGATGGCCTGATCCAGCAGTACTGCCAAGGCATCCGCGATTGCCAATCCTTTCCGGGTAGGAACGACCTTGGAATCTTT
>DHHG01000016.1:4818-21748 GCA_002403175.1 Syntrophaceae bacterium UBA4778
ACCGTCAAAAGAATGCGCGGCGGGTCCCAACCCCAGATAGGGAGTATGATCCCAGTACTTCCTGTTGTGACGGGATCGAAATTCCGGTTTCAGGGCATAGTTCGACACCTCGTAATGAGTATAACCCGTGTCAGTCAACAGATCGGAGATTCGCATGAAATATTCGAATTCCGTATCCTGATCTAATTTTGTAAATGCGCCTTTTTGAAAATCATTAAATAACGGGGTTCCGGATTCCAGGGACAACTGATAGCAGGAAAGGTGCTCGGGAGCCATGGCCGCGAGTTCACGAAGGTCTTCAAGGCAGGCATCTGCATCCTGACCGGGGATTCCGTAGATCATATCCAGTCCCATGTTCCCGAAACCGGCGGAGCGGGCGGCGCGGACTGACTTGATAGCTGCCTCGCGCGTGTGCCTCCGACCCAGAAAGGAAAGGATCCCGTCATCCAGAGATTGAATACCGATATTGATCCGGTTGAAACCGAGATCCCGAAGCGCACGGCATCGCGTTTCGTCCAGATCCCCGGGATTGGCCTCTATCGTCCATTCGGAATTATGTGCTATGGAAAAATTCCGGTGAATGCCGGTTACGATTTTCTCAATGTAGGGAATACCAAGGAGTGAGGGCGTACCCCCTCCGAAATAGACGGATTCGAAAGAAGCAAAATCACCGTATTCCTGCATTTCTCTGAGAAGCGCCGAGACAAAGGCATCTATCCGACCCGTATCCGTTACCGAATAGAAGGAGCAGTAATTGCACTTCTTCAGGCAAAAGGGAATATGAATATACAACCCTGCGGGCCTTGAAAGGTGATTCATGTGTCCGGGGGAAAACCTATTCCTGATCCGATTTCAATACCGCCAAAAAAGCGCTCTGAGGAATGGAAACGGAACCGACCATCTTCATCCGCTTCTTTCCTTTTTTCTGCTTTTCAAGGAGTTTTCGTTTACGGGAAATATCGCCGCCATAGCACTTTGCAGTTACGTCCTTTCGGAAGGGAGAAATGGTTGATCGGGCGATGATGTCGCCTCCGATCGCACCCTGAATGGCAATCTTGAACATATGGCGGGGTATTTCCTCTTTGAGTCCCTCACAGGCCAGCAAGGCACGAGCTCGCGCACGATCCCGGTGAACAATCTGGGAAAGTGCATCCACTTTCTCTCCGTTGACCAGGATATCCATAAGGGCAAGGTTTCCTTCCCGGTATTCGATCAGATCGTAATCGAAAGAGCCATAGCCCTGGGTGACTGTTTTGAACCGGTCGTAAAAATCGTAAATCACTTCGGCCAGAGGCATCTCATAGATCAATTCGACACGCCCGGGTCCCGTGTAGTTCATCGTGGAATTGACCGCCCTCTTTTCCATGCAGAGTTTCATGACCGCACCAAGATAGCGCTCCGGCATCATCATCATGGCACGAATATAGGGCTCTTCCGCTTTCTCAATCGACATGGGATCAGGATATTGCGCAGGGTTATCGATCTGAAGAACCGTTCCGTCTTTAAGGGTAAATTTGTACTGGACGCTGGGAACGGAAAGAATGATCGATAGATCGAATTCACGCTCCAGCCTTTCCTGTACGATATCGAGATGGAGCAGCCCCAGAAACCCGCAGCGGAATCCCTGGCCGAGAGCTACCGACGAATCTTTCTGATACACAAATGAAGCGTCATTCAATTTGTATTTTTCCAGCGAATCGGCCAGATCCTCATAGTCGTCGGAGGCGATAGGATAAATCGAAGAGAAAACGACCGGCTTAACCTCTTTGAAACCGGGGAGTGGCTCGGCACAGGGAAGATCTTCACGGGTGATCGTATCTCCAATTCGAACATCTGAGACCGTTTTCACACCTGCGATAATATATCCGACCTCTCCCGCACTCAATTGATTCTGTTTTTTCCGGACGAGGGCGAACCTGCCCACCTCTTCGACTTTGTACGAAGCCTTGTTGTACATGAAACGGATAATATCGCCCGTCTTGATTGTTCCCTCGAAGACCCGGCAATGAATGATAGTCCCGCGATAAGAGTCGTAATGAGCGTCAAAAATCAGGGCCGCCAGGGGATCTTCCGGATTCCCCTTGGGGGGCGGAATTTTCTCGACCACAGCCTCCAGGATTTCCTCTATGCCGATTCCTTCCTTGGCGGAGCACTTGATATGGTTGAATGGATCAAGTCCCAATTCCGAATCGATCTGCTCTATTACCCGTTCCACATCCGCCGAAGGCAAATCGATTTTGTTGATAACCGGGATGATCTCCAGGTTGTTTTCCATGGCCAGATATAGGTTCGCGAGCGTTTGCGCCTGAACTCCCTGAGCCGCATCAATAAGGAGCAGCACTCCCTCACAGGAAGCCAGGGAACGGGAAACCTCATAGGAAAAATCGACATGGCCCGGGGTATCGATTAAATTCAGCATATAATCCTTACCGTCCCGGGCGCGATACGGAAGCGTAACAGCCTGGCTTTTGATTGTAATCCCCCGTTCGCGTTCGATATCCATATTGTCCAGTATCTGATCCTGAAAGTTCCTGTCCTCCACAACACCGGTATATTGGATTAAACGATCCGCCAGGGTCGATTTGCCGTGATCGATATGGGCGATGATGCTGAAATTGCGAATATTTTCCATATGTTAATCTATAACTTCCTATTTATTTCCGTGAGTCGGAATACGAGCTGTTCTATTTTACTAGAAAAGCCCTCCGGAAGAACCAGAGGGCTTCGATTTCAAGAGTAAGAAAAATTATTTAAGCTTCGCCATGAGATCTTCGGAAACTTCTTTCACACCAGGAGTTCCGTCCACCTCGATAACCGATACGCGAGATTTGAAATAATTCACACCGGCCAGGGTTCCTGTCTGCGTATCATAATAGATAGAATGACGTTTATCGATCGCGGCCTCATCCTGATCATCGGCTCGAGTCGAGAGAGTCCCGCCGCACACACGACACACCGTGGTTCCGTCTTTCTCGGCGGGTTTAATGGCGTCGATATAAATATTATTGGGATGGTTGTTGTCCTTGGCGCAGAGGCGGCGTCCCATAATTCTTTTCTTGGCGATGTCGCGGGACAGAAGGATCTCGATGACCGTATCGAGCTTCATATTAGCATCCTGGAGGGCTTTGTAAAGGGCTTCCGCCTGAGCCATATTGCGCGGGAAACCATCCAGCAACCATCCACCTTTGCAATCATCTTCCTGCAAACGGTTCAAGATCATCGGCACAGTAATTTCATCGGGGACCAGATCGCCTCTGTCAATATACGCTTTGGCTTTCATTCCGAGTTCGGTTCCCTTGGAGATATTCTGTCTGAAAATAACGCCCGTTTCTATATGAGGAACGCCATATTTCTTCTGCACAATGGCTCCCTGAGTTCCCTTGCCGCTGCCGTTGGGGCCGAAAATCAAAATATTCATTACTCAATTGCTCCTTTATTTTTTTTTGCAACTCTGCGCGTGTAAACGGCTTCCTAAAGTTCTTCCTGATGCACTCAAAACGACTTGAAACCCTTTCCCAAATTCAGCAAAGCTATAATGAGCTTATCCGAATCCAAAAATTACTTACAGGATGCACACGAAGAAGACGAGCATCCGGAACAGGAACTTCCATGACCTCCGATGGGCGCTGAAGAGCCTTCGACCTTTCCGCTGAATATCGAAGGAACTTTGTCTGATTTGACACATCCGCATTCCGGACAGACGGCCTCCGCATCATCATTGCGCCTTAAAATCAGTATCTCGAAAATTTTTCCGCATCGCCTGCATTTGTATTCAAATATCGGCACAGCATACCTCTATCAAGTCAGTTTATCTCTCCTTCCAAGCGATTTAACACAAGCATACCGACATGGAGGAAGAGTCTCTATTTCAAGAGACCGAGTTTAAAAGAAGGCATCTCAAATGTCAAGAATCATAACAGAATGTTTTTGGGAGAGATGCTATTCATTGCGGCATACTCGTATGCTTCACCTGATCATCAGAGTTTATTGACGCATCTGTCGCAATGTGCTATTTCCGGACAAGTTGCCGTAAGGGGGCATACATATTCCAGAAAGGAAAAGCCGTGTCGATAGCAAAGAAAATTGAAGATTCCATTTCCCGCTCATCCTGGATACGCCGAATGTTCGAGGACGGGATCAAGCTGAAAGAGCAATTCGGAGAGGAAAACGTATACGATTTTACACTCGGTAATCCCAATGTTGCCCCCCCGAATGAATTCCAGAAACTTTTGATAGAAGCGGCCCGATCAGATAATCCCGGAAAACATGCCTATATGCCCAATGCCGGCTATATCGAGACCCGAAATGCAATCGCCGCATACCTGTCCCATGATCAAGGCATTCCTTTAACCGGCAACCACATCGTCATGACCTGCGGAGCGGGAGGCGCCCTGAATGTCATTCTGAAAACGCTACTCGATCCGGGGGACGAAGTAATCGTACCGGCTCCTTTTTTCGCGGAATATCAATTTTATGTCGATAATCACGGGGGTTGTTTCAAGCCCATCCTTTCAAGGGATGATTTTTCGATAGATTTTAATGCGCTCTCCGAAGCCATCACTGAGCATACCAAGGCGGTTCTGATTAACAGCCCGAACAACCCAACGGGAAAAGTTTACGATGAGGAGACAATCAGGGCATTATCGTCTCTGCTGAATGAGAAAAGTAAAGCTGCAGGACGCCCGATTTATCTCATCTCTGACGAACCATACCGGGACATTGTCTATGACGGAATCAAGGTTCCAAGTCTCTTAAAGGATTATCCTAACAGCATCATTGCAACTTCTTATTCGAAAACGCTTTCCATTCCCGGCGAGAGGATCGGATATATCGCCGCCAACCCATCTATCCCTGAAATTGAGAAGGTGATGGCGGGATTGATCCTCAGCAACCGCATTCTCGGATTCGTGAACGCGCCGGCACTGATGCAGCGTATCATTGCCGGAATGCAGGGAATAACTGTCAATATCGAGATTTACAAAAGAAAGCGGGATTTGTTGTGTGATGGTCTTGCGCAGATCGGGTATAGCTTTAACCGGCCGCAGGGAGCCTTTTATCTCTTCCCGAAGAGTCCTATTCCGGATGATGTACGCTTCGTAAAGAGCTTACAGGAAAAAAACATCCTGACCGTTCCGGGAAGCGGATTCGGCGCCCCCGGCTATTTTCGAATTGCTTATTGCGTAAGGGAGGAAAGCATCATCAACGCCATGCCTGGGTTCCAGGAGGTTTTACATTCTTATTGCTAAATGCCTTCGGATCTGAGCCAGTTTCCATACTGAACCATCCCGGCCAGGACATTGACCGCACGCTCCGGAGATGGATAGGAAACGGCTTTATAAAAGCTCCCCGGTATTTCCGTTACTAACTTTTGTTCGGGAGTATCATGAAGAGTAACCCCAACGATAGGCTTCCCGTATTTCTCCATCAAACGGATTGTACTCTGAATGAGTTCAATCTCCATCTGCTCTATCTGGATACGATTCTTTGCGAATAACTGGCCCATTTCCGGATCTAGTCTCGTAAAAGCCTTTTCAAAACTATCGAGAACCATCTGGAGGCCAACGAGCCCCAGGTGAAGAACGGCATCACATCCGTCCCATTCGGCAAGCATCTCCACAATCTTTGTGCGCAATTCAATATCAGGTTCTCCGACAAGGTCAACAGGGTTGTCATGATTCCAAAATGGCGGGAGAAGTTCGTTAATTCCGCGGATGATATCCTCTGTCAAACGGGGTACGGAAAGTCCCGTTTCGATACACTGGTCCGTAGCCATGACTCCCCATCCGCCCCCTAACGTAATCATGGCAATGCGATTTCCCTTCGGGATGGGTAAGGATGAAAACCCCGCGGAGAGATCGATCATTTCCATCGCGTTTCGAGCCTGAATCAACCCGGTCTGCCGACACATGGAATTGAAAACCCTGATATCGGTGGCCATTGCCCCCGTATGGCTGGAAGCGGCCTTATTACCTGCGTTTGTCCTTCCACCCTTGAGGACGATGACCGGTTTTCTTCGCGAAAGGCTTCCGGCCTGTTCCAGAAAACGCCTGCCGTCTTTAACGCTTTCAATATACAGCATCACCGCAGCTGTTTGTTCATCTTTTTCCAGTGCTGCAAGATAATCCTCAATCGTGATCATGGATTCATTTCCCGATCCGCAATAAAAACTCAAACCGATATTATTTTCATCTGCGGAGGTCATCAGTTGGGTCCCCAGATTTCCTGATTGAGTGATAATCCCGACCGATCCTCCTCTCGGCCAGGAGGAAATTCCCGTACAATAGAATTTTTTATGTGGATTGGCAATTCCCATCGTATTGGGACCAATAATGAGAATATCTGCATCCCTTGCCGCTTTGACGAGTTCCTCTTCCAATCGAGCCCCCTCTTCTCCGGTCTCGGCAAATCCGGACGTAATCAGGAGCATGTAGCGAGTTCCCTTTTCTTTCATCTCCCGCATCAGGCTGAAAATCCCGGAAGCCGGAATGGTTACTACGGCAAGATCTAATTTTTCAGGTATATCGAGAATGGATTTGTATACTTTTCTGCCACCGATTTGTTCCGCTCTGGAATTGACCGGATAAATGTTACCGGCGAAATCACCCGCTGCAGTAGTCGCAAAGAGCCTGTACCCCCACTTCATCATCTCGCTGGATGCACCGACAAATGCAATAGACTGTGGGGAAAACATATTGAATATGTCGCGAGGATCTACAGCCGTCCGACTGGATTTTATTTCATTCTTTTCTCCAATGACAACCAGCGCATCCACTGCAGTAAGCTCGCCCTCTTCATTCGCCACCAGCGGGTTGATATCCACTTCGCTGATATCCGGGCATTCTGCCGCCAACCGTGAAAGCCCCGTCAGAATGTCTATTATCTTTTTCCTCTCGACGGGCGATTCTCCCCGGAATGCACAAAGCAGCTTTGAGGAGCGGAACTCGTCGAGCATAAAATCCGCCTGTGTTTCGCTCACAGGTGCCACTCGAAAAACAACATCTCCCAGTGCTTCCGTTAAAACACCTCCCAATCCGAACATCACGACGGGACCAAACTGCGGGTCCCGGAAGATGCCCGCAGAAAATTCTCGCCGACCCCGGATCATCGGCTGCACAAGGTAACCTTCAAGATCGCTTCCGGCCGACTCACGGATTTTTTCTGCCGCTTTCAGAATATCTTCCCGACACGTCAGATTCAAATGGACCAGTCCCCGTTCCGTTTTGTGCATCAGCCTGGAGCCCAGGCCTTTCAGAACGACAGGATATCCGAAGATTTCAGCAGCATCCGCAGCTTCCTCCGGAGTCGATGCAATTTTTTCGTGCACAACGGGAATTCCGTATTTACCGATAATCCGTTTCGATTCCGCTTCTGTCAGAACCGATCTCTTTTCTTTTTTCGCCTTTGCTAATATATCTTGCATTTCAGTTCCTTGCTGATTTTCCTAAGTAATCTATAGGGAATCCTTCTGCTCTAGACATTCCCCCAAAGGATCTTTATTTACAGCATATTGATCCATAGTGCAATACCTACTCTAATTGTTTTTAAATTCGAACTTTCGTCTGAAATTTGGGGGCAAATTCTTCCTTTAAAAATGAGGTAAATCCTGATATGAATACGTGTTTATTTATAAATAAATTGAAACTTGAGAAGAGATGTATCTGTCTCAACAGCCCTGCAGGTGAAATATTATGAAATATTCCGAAGGCAGGACAGGTAGAATTTTCGTACTCCGCCTTGAGGACGGCGAAGTCATCCATCAGGAAATCGAAAATTTCGCCCGTAATCAACATATCCAGGCAGCGGCATTAATAGCACTCGGCGGAGCTGACAGGGACAGCAAGCTGGTGGTCGGCCCTCTAGAGAGTCGTGAGATTCCAGTCGTTCCGATTAATTTCATTCTGGAAAATGTCTGTGAAATAACCGGAACAGGAACCCTCTTTCCGGATGAGGACGGAAATCCGATCCTTCACATGCATATGGCCTTTGGACACAACGATCGTACCGTAACCGGTTGTATACGTTCCGGAGTAAAAGTATGGCGGGTAGTGGAAGTGGTCTTGTTCGAGCTTATTGGATTCAAAGCCGTTCGGCGCACAGAACCTCCCACCTGTTTCAAACTGCTTCAGCCGGAACACGATAGCAGTACTGATTGACAGCACGAAAAGGCATAATACCTGCATGCAGCCTGCCTATGGAATCGGATAGCACGACAGAGACAATTACAAATTCGGGTTTGGTTGCAAGCACTCGAACTGATTATCCATTAAAGACACAACCTTATCGGGACGAACTTTCTCCATTCCATCACACCGGGAATGGCGCTCAATTTACGCATGCGTAAGTATTTACACGTTTTTACGGAGTTTAACTGGATCCTAATCTGGAGGAAATGATGGCCAATTTCAATAAGATATTCATTGCTAACCGCGGCGAAATAGCCGTTCGCATTATACGTACCTGCCAGGACATGGGTATTCGAACAGCAGTTGTCTATTCGGATGCAGATGTCGATTCCCTGCATGTCAAATTGGCCGATGAGGCTTACCACATCGGTCCGGCTGAAGCCCTGCAGAGCTATCTAAATATTGAAAAAGTACTGGATACAGCGGAGCGTTGTGGCGCCGATGCAATCCATCCAGGATACGGCTTTCTCTCCGAGAACCCTGAATTCGCGGAAAGAATTGAAAGGCGCGGGATGGTTTTCATCGGTCCTACCAGCGAATGCATGAACAGGGCTAAACCCAAAAATCGCGCACGGCAAATGATGAAGATGATCAATATTCCTGTAACGCCCGGTTCCGATGAGGCCATCACTGATACGGGCGCCCAAGGTCTCAACCAGGCAAGAGAAATTGCTGCTGAAATCGGGTATCCCGTAGTCGTTAAACCCTCGGGAGCAGGAGGCGGCATCGGGATTATGGTCGCCAGGGATCAAAAGGAATTGGATAAGGCGGTTGAAGTTGCCAGATCCAGAGGTAGAAAAGCCTTCGGTATCTCCGGTTTCTATATTGAAAAATATCTGCCCGGTGTCAAACATGTGGAGTTCCAGGTACTGGCCGACAAATTCGGAAACGTTATTCATCTGGGCGATCGGGATTGTTCTATTCAGCGGCGTTTTCAAAAATTAATTGAGGAATCCCCCTGCCCCATCCTGAGTCCTTTTCTCAGGATGAAAATGGGAGCTGCAGCTATCGATGTGGCAATGACGTTGGATTATGTAGGGGCCCTTACCGTTGAATTTTTCCACATCCCGGGAAACGGACGGGAATTCTATTTCAACGAGATCAATTCCCGGCTACAGGTCGAGCATTGCGTCACCGAACTATCCACAGGAATCGATATCGTGAAGCAGCAGATCAGGATAGCCGCAGGCAACCAGCTTGATATCAATCAGGACGATGTTGCGTTGAAAAGGCACGCAATTGAATGCCGGATAAATGCAGAGGACCCTGTCACCTTTATGCCGGCCCCCGGGACCATTGAAAAACTCCGACTTCCTCTCGGCCCTGGAATCCGAATTGATGAGGGGATTTACGAGGGTTATTCCGTTCCTTTCTACTATGATTCGCTCCTCATGAAGCTAATGAGCTGGGGGAAAACAAGGGAGGAAGCTATTTCACGAATGAAGCGTGCCTTGGGTGAATTGAAAGTCAAGGGGGTCAAAACAACCATTCCGCTCCACAGGGCCGTTCTGGAGGATGAGGATTTTGTTTGTGGAAAATATACGACAGATCTTCTCAACAAACCAGAATTAAAGGATAAAATCGCCAAATCGAATATGTAAAAAAAAATCGTGCGGCAAAAATAGATTTGGTCAAAATAGATACAGTCCGGCGGGAAGAATTGGACAAACCGCAAAGCCGCGCGGTGGCGTGTAGCTGAAAAGTATCAGAGGGAGGGATCAATTCTGTTTGGACCGGGATGCATGGCCCGTTGCCGACACAATCCCCCCGGCCCATATCTGCCGGATCTCTATTTGCGTTTAATGGTATAGACAGCCGTCGTATCCGTCCAGTCTGTCGGCTCCATTTGATTCAATCGGCGGATCAGATCACTGATCATGCCGGTTGACTTCGCATCATACGCTCGAAGCATGCTCTCTTTGAAACCGAGCGTTAAAAGATCTTCCTTTTGCTTTATCGCTATCATCTTGATTTTTTCTTCCGCTGTATCCGATTCAAAACCCGGCAGGAGCATCGCCGTCAAGCGCACAGGAGTATCCGGATTTGGGAATTCGTATGCCTTTTTGCCTTCGGCAAAATGATCCGGCTGAGCTGAATTGGGGAGCAAAAGTGTTACGGACCCGTCGGCGGCAATGGAAAAGATGTACACATAGCAACTCTTATTTACCTGATATACAAGCCGGACCTCCTGCCCTTCTTTTAGATTCGTTTTAGAAAGAGACAGCTTGGCAATCAGTCCTTCCCCTCGTTCCGGATAAACCGGCTCTACAATTGCCTTCAATTTAATGCGATAGATATTTCTGTCCTTCGCATCCCATCCGGCACTGATGATCTGCTGTTTTTTAATTTTCCCCCGAACTGCTGCATACAACAAATCCTCTGCAATCTGGCTGTTGGAGACAATCGTATGTGCCTTCAGAAACGTCCCGACTGCCTGCTCGACCGCTTTACTTTCAGCATCCCTTTTCGCTCTGTCCTTGACTTCTTTCAGGGTATCCATTTCACCCTGAAAGGCTTCTCCCTCAGCGATAATCCATTCTATTTCCTTGCTATAGGAAACGCATGCTGACATGAGAACAGCCGTCAATACAATGGCCACCACTGTTATTTTGTGCTTCAACATAATCCTCTCCCCATCTGCTCCAGCTTCTTTGCACGGCCATATTGGTCTATACCAGAAAAGGACCCTGCTTGAAATGAAAGAATGTTCCTCTGATTCGCTCTTCTGAAATAACGAACTTGATAATTCCTTTTTCGTCCTGTAAAACTCAGATGAAATAATGAAGGAAGACTTAGAAATGACTTTAATTTTTTCAGCTAGGATTTTGGTTTTATTATTTTTTTTCATCATGATCCATCCGATTCCTTCCGAGGCTTTCGATGCGAAGACAAAAGAGTTTAAGGATTTTTCCGCGGATTTAAAAATGCACTTCAAAAAAATGGGGTGGAACGATCTTCATCCCGAACGAATCAACTGGCAATATTACAGAAAATCGCAGATGAAGCGACCTCTCGTATTTACTGCTTTCGGAGAAAGCAAAAAAGATATTACCATCTTTCTGGGGGGAGTTCATGGAGATGAGAGCCCATCCGTTTATATCATGTTCAGATTGGCCGAATTCCTGAAACAAAATCCGCACCTGTACAAAAACAAGACGATTATTATTGCCCCACTCATCAATCCGGACGGATTTTTCCGCACACCTCAGACCAGAGCCAATGCAAGGGGTGTCGATATTAACCGTAATTTTCCGACCGGAAATTGGCATTCTGCGCACCAAGATAGATATTTTCCCGGCCCGTCTGCCAACAGCGAAAGCGAAACGAAATTCCAGGTAGCTCTCATCAATCGATACAAACCGAACAAAATAATCAGCGTACATTCTCCACTGGGTTTCTATGATTATGACGGTCCATCTTCAGATTTTGACGCCATCGTAGTCTGGTTAAAAAAAATGAGCAGGGAAAATGGATTGCCGCTTCGCAGATACAAGGTCTTCCCGGGGTCACTGGGCAATTACGCCGGTGTCGAGCGAAAGATTCATACGTTGACAATCGAGCTTCCGTCATCTGTTCCTCAACAGAGTGCAAAAAATTTTGATCGGATGAAGAGGACGCTTCTGGATGTTCTGGATATTTCTTTCTGATCAGCACCGCCTAAAAAAATGGGAAAGAAAACATGAGCGCAATCCGCAAAAAGCCGGCAAAAACCGCTTTCGTAATCGATTCAGATGAACTGCTTGCTCTTTACAATCTCTTGCTTGAGTATACACGCGATATTATCCTTTTCATCCGCGAAGAGACTGGCAGGATCTATGAGGCCAATAATGCGGCAGTAAATGCTTACGGTTACTCCAGGAAAAAGTTACTGAGCCTTACCATTTGGGATTTGCGGGCTCCCGAAGAACACGAGTTCATTAAGGAACAGTTGAAAAAAGCGGCAGGGCTCAAGGGCATATTGTTCGAAACGGTCCATGTACGCAAAAACGGAAAAAGCTTTCCCGTGGAAGTCAGCGCACAATCCACTCTGATCGGAGGCGAACGTGTGCTGATCAGTATCGTGCGCGATATAACGGAACGAAAAAAAGCCGAACAGATCCTGCGCCAAAGCGAAGCCAACATGAGGGCGCTCCTGAACGCGACCAGAGAATCTTTTTTCCTCATGGATACACGGGGCACTCTCTTAACGGCAAATGAGGAATTGGCCAAACGGTTGGGCTTGGAGCGTACGGATCAAATTATCGGCAAATCCATGTATGATCTGATTCCCCCTAAACTGGCCAAACAGAGGAAAAAACAAATTGCCAAGGTCATTCAGACAGGAAAACCCGTCCGGTTTGAGGACATTCGCACAGGGAGATATGTCGATCAGACAATGAATCCTGTTTTCGATGAAAATGGCCGTGTAGATCGCATAGCGATCTACGGCTCCGATATTACCGAATTCAGAAAACTGGAAGAAAAGCTGAGAACCCTGGCGTTGACGGATCAACTCACCGGCCTTTACAATCGCAGAGGCTTTTTCCTGCTGGCCGAAAGACAAATGAAAATTTCAAAGAGGTCCGGACAAGATTTGATTCTCTTCTATATCGATCTGGACGGCATGAAAAAAATCAATGACACGCTGGGACATGATGAAGGCGATATGGCACTCTTAAAAACCACGGAAATCCTGAAAGCAACCTTCCGCGAAACCGATATCATCTCGCGAATGGGTGGTGACGAATTCGCGGTACTTGCCGTGCATATGAAGAAAGGGACCCAGCACAAATTGATAGAGCGATTAAATCGCAGAATAGGCAGGTTCAACAGCAGCAGGGAAAACAAAAAATTCAAGATCTCATTAAGCATCGGCGTCGCCGAGTGCCACCAAGGCGAATCATTCACCTTGCAGGATCTGATTACAAGAGCCGACAAGTTGATGTATTCTGAAAAAAAGCGAAAAAGAGAGCAGGGGCTTATTTAGCATCCGGCAATTGCCGGATAGTGTTACCGAATCGGTTAGAAGATGATGCAGAAAAGTGCGGGACTGGTCGTATATAGATTCCGGAATAACATCCTTGAAGTCCTTCTGGTCCATCCGGGAGGTCCCTTCTGGATGAAGAAAGACCTTGGCGCCTGGTCCATTCCGAAGGGTCTTATTGAACCGGAAGAGGATCCTTTCCTGGCGGCCAGACGCGAATTCAAGGAAGAAACAGGATTTCAGATAGACGGGAAGTTCCTTGAGCTGTCCCCTGTTAAACAGCGTAGTGGTAAGATGGTTCTCGCCTGGGCCATAGAAGGCGATCTCGATCTGTCCTCTTTCAAGAGCAATACATTTGAGATGGAATGGCCGCGCGGATCAGGCCTGATTCGAATCTTTCCGGAAATAGACCGGGCTGAATGGTTTCCGATCGAGCTAGCGAAGGGGAAAATTCTTAGTGGACAGGTCTCCTTGCTGAACGAGCTTGAATCCAAGCTCATGGAGAAGGACCGTTAAACTCTTTTTCAAATCAGCAGCAGTTTATTTTTGAGCCATGCCTGCCGTCGGGGGAGTCTCCGTTTTGTTTTGATTTTTCTGATTCTACAGAACAGCAACACTCACTGCTTTTTCTCCCGAGCAGCCCATTGATAACCGCTGCAGCGCAACCGACACCCGCCTGCACAGCAACAGCGCCCGTTGGACAATTACGGCTGCACGCGCCGCACTCCATGCAGGCATCCCTATCAACAATGGAAATCCGCGATGTATACATCTGAAAAACTCCTTGAGGGCATACATCGAGACACATCCCGCAACCGCAGCACTTATCAGCGTTCAATTTCAGTGAAACGATATCTTGCAAGTAGATTAATTTCCGCATACCAATACTCCGTTAAGCTGGTCTTAAGAGGCAAGACGCGATCCGATCCAGAAGATCATTCCCAGACAAAAAAAACCGATTTCAAGGGGCAACGCCCAGCGCATTTCCCTTCTCACTCCGGATAAAGATGTGTACGTAGAGCAACCGGTGAAGTTCATTGCCAGAAATGCTGTTACTGCTGGAAGGATCATGGCCCATGCAACTGCCTCCAAACGGCCCCCCCAGCTCGACCATAATTCGCTTCCACGTATCAAGAGCAGCCCGATCGCTATGGGCAATCCAATCACCATACCCTTCAGCGAGAATGCACGGCCGGGAATCCAAGGCAGGAGAACCGGATGGAGCACAGCACCCCCAAAAATTGCACAAGTAAAGGCAATCAGAGCGAAGGGTCCACACATCAGGATATTTGCCACAAATTCTTCCCGTCCTCCGATACCACTCACCAAAAGCAGAAAAGGAACAGCCATCAGAAAATATTTCAGCGCACCTATTAATTCGATTGGAATCAGAACCATCCTTTCCCGCAGTTTGAAAGTCTTGATTCGCATATCCGGTGAAGCCTTCATTCCGGAATCAAGATATTTCTGTATATCCCCAGCCAGGATCGGACCGTAATGGACCTGAAATCCCGTAAGCCTCCTAACCTGATGAGCGGAAACTCCCGGCGCGCCCAATTGAGGCAATATCAGCTCTCTGTGGGTCACGATTCTTTTCACTCCGCTCGATTCAATTCTGGATACCAGTTCCTCCGTCCCGAAGGTTCCCTTCCCTGCCGCGCACCACACATTGACCCCTTTTGTATCGAGGACCAGGACCCAGACATTCCTTCCTTGCAAAGATGCTCTTAGAAAATCAAAGCTCATCTTATAATTGGCCGTCACGAGAACGGGAGAATGGCTCTCGGGCATACCCAGGGCATACAAACCGGGTTCGATCAAATAATGCATCCTGCCGATTCCCCAGCGGGCCTTCATGCTCCCCGTGCGATCACGAAACTGCAGTTCAGCAGAAACCATGGGTATCCTGCCGACTTCCGTTTCAATGCTGCCTATTACAAACTCCTGATATAAATCCGGGATTAAGGCAGATTTCGGATTCGCAAACGATAAGCGGCCGCAAATATTCTTTTTGTCGGCGTCAATGGGAAATCGGTTCTTCGGCTCGATTTTCATTCATATCACCTTAAATTCCTTCACCATGGTTCAACGCGTTATCATACAACCATGACCTCTCATGTCAATCCTCATCCAGGCCTGCATTGAGAGCAGGAAACGAATGCTCCGCCCTTACCGATCGAAAACGGTCTCTTTGTTCCCTTGTAAAAAAAGGGCCAAAATGCCAACGAAACAGATAATTGTGAACACAAGATAATCCATACGAAAACTTCGTAGAAATCCATCCGCTGATTCTCCCAGGCCCAGCAGATTGAATATCATCGAGGTCGTTGCAAGACTTAGAGACATGCCAATGATCCTTCCCGTCGCGAGCAGGCCGGATGCAATGCCGTAATGATCGGACTGAACACTGCTCATGATGGAATTGTTATTGGGAGCGGTAAAAAACGCAAAACCTGTACCGAGCAAGCCTGTTATGAATCCGATTTTCCAGATCGGTGTGGCAGGCGAAATCAGGATAAAGCATACCAGTGCAGCAGCCGTCATCGAAATTCCACAGAATGCAACCGTCCTCGAAGGGAATCTATCTGATAAGGCTCCGGCCAGGGGTGAGAAGATCGCCTGAATCAGGGGTTGAATCAGCATGATTAATCCTGCCTCATGGGGAGATAAACCTTTAATGCCCGGATTCTGGAGAAAAAGAGCGAGCAGAAACGAGGTGGCGAATGTTGAATAATACTGGATAAAATTGGCGACATTAGACCACAGGAAAACCCGATTTCCGGAGAACAGGGCAAATCCGATCAGGGGAGCTGAGGAGTGTCTCTCGCTGAAAGCAAAAAATACTGCGAGGATCGAAGCGCACCCAACCATCAAATAACCTTTCGTTGCCGGCAACGCAGACAAGCCGAGGGTAAAAAGAATGAGGCCCGATACATAGAGGATGAGACTATTTGAATTGAATAGGATAGAATTGTTCGACCGCATGTTTTTCGGTATTTTCCACCACGCAAGGATGAAACCAAGCATTGCAATCGGCACCACACTCCAGAACACGCTTCGCCATCCCCATAAGCTGGTCAGAATACCTCCCAGGAAAGGGCCGGCAGTAATACCAATGTACGCAAAAGCCATATTCAGGCCCAGTATCCTCCCCCTTTCCTCCTGCAAAAATACACTGGAGAGTATTGCCACCGTATTGCTAAAGAACATCGAAGCCGCTATACCGGCGAGTCCCCGACAGACAATCAGCATCCACCCTGCTGTTGCAAAGGCTGCAGCCATGTGGGCAGCCATGAAAAGCACCATTCCGATCAGAAGAAAAAACCTTCTCCCGAAAATATCAGCAAGCTTTCCAAATGGCACCAGAAGTACGCCATTCATAATGAAATATGCCGTCGCGACATACTGTAACCCGGCATAATCGATTCCCAGCTCTTCTCCTATGACATGGAGGGCAATATTGATTGCAGAGCCTGTATAGGTTGCCAGAAACCCGGCTATCGTTACCGCGGTAAAAATCAGGTATTTGTCTTTTTTTGTCATAAACAGGTAAGGCCTTCTCTCAACAATCCCATTTCGACTGTAATCTGAAACAGGATATGAACACAGCATAGTTTCCGCACCAATTGTTTGGTTATCCCGAAAGGCGGCAATGCATTGGGGTCACTAATATCAACCGGATTTATCCGGACCCATGGCGAGATTAGAATAAGGTTGGTATCCTCTCAGATAATCATGGATAGATCAACAGGATTCGAATCGGATGGGAGTTTCCTTCGGGGGA
>DHHG01000010.1 GCA_002403175.1 Syntrophaceae bacterium UBA4778
TACGATGATCATCATGGCCATGATGCCGATAGACAGCTTCAACAATCTTGCTGATATGTCGTTATCTTCAGAGGACTACGATACATTGGGGGGCTATGTTCTGCATCTATTTGGAAAACTTCCAGCCAGAGGAGATGAGATCTCGGACGATCAATATCAATATAAGATTGAGAAAATGGCACAGGCCAGGATCATTCGTATCAGAGTGACAAAACTAGAGAAATCTGATGATGGATTATAGCGGTACAATCGTTCTGATTATGGCATGCCTTCTGCTCGAGGGTTTGTTCTCCGGAGGGGAGATTGCGCTTATTGCGGCGGATATAAATAAAATCAGGTACCGTGCCAATCAAGGCTCCCGGTCGGCGGCACTCGTTATGAAGCTACTTGAAAAACCGGAATGGTTTTTCGCAACCACCCTGATCGGAACGGATCTGTGTATTATTATTGAATCATCTCTGGCGACTTCTCTTTTTATTTCAATATTCGGAATTGCAGAGGGGCAGTTTATCTCCGCCTTGATTATGGTCCCGATTATACTGGTTTTCGGTGAGATTATTCCCAAGAGCCTCTTTCAGCAAAAGGCTGAATCTGTTTCCATGCGCATTTCCTGGTTCATCAATGCGGCCTCCTGGCTGCTCTATCCGCTCGTATTTGTTATATCGCGTATTTCCCGGAGCACCGTATCTCTGTTCAGAGGGGAAAAGACGGGGGCTCATTTCTCCTACATCACCATGGAGGGATTGAAATTTCTTCTGAGACAGAAAGAAGATGTCTTAACCGATGTCAGGAGCTCGGAAAAAGAAATGGTGCGGAGGATACTCGATTTTTCGAGCGAAACGGTATCAGATGTCATGGTTCCGCTTTCCAATCTGAAAGCCCTGGAAAAGCAGACCTTTTTAAAAGACGCAACAGTATTGCTCAAGGGAAAATGGTTTTCCCGTATTCCTATCTATGACAAGGAAATTTTTAACATAATCGGTGTGCTGCATGTGTTTGACCTGTTGAGAGTTTTACCGGACGAAAGCGATGAGACGGTCGGGAAATATGCAAGGACGCCCGTTTTTTATATCCCGGAGACGAAAAGGGCCAGTGAGTTGCTTATTGAAATGCAAAAAAAGGGAATCCAGATTGCTGTCGCCGTTGACGAATATGGTGGTGCTGTAGGACTTGTAACGATCGAGGATCTTCTGGAAGAAATCGTCGGTGAAATTGAAGATGAGTACGATCAGGAAAAAAGGTACCGGAGGGTTGAGGCCGGCAGATACATATTCGAAGCCGGAACAAAAATAGAAAATATCCGGGAGCTGATGCATATTGAAATTCCGGAAGGGAATTATGAGACCTTGGGTGGGTTTCTTTTGGCACAGATGGGGAGAATTCCGAAAAAAGGAGAGCGACTGAAGCGTGGGGATGTCCTTTATGTCATTCAGGATGCTGATGCCAAATCGATTAAAGAGGTTCTGGTAATTGTGCAGCATGAAATTTCAGGTACGAATAAAATTGAGAGGAAGGATAGAGAATGATAGCGGAAAATCTAAAATTTGCTTCCATTATCCTGGCCGCAGGAAAGGGGACACGGATGAAGTCTCCGCTGGCCAAAGTAATGCATCCAATTCTGGGAAGGCCCATGTTGAGCTTCGTCATAGAATGTGCGCGGCAGGCAGGCACCGATAAAATCGTGATTGTAGTCGGGCATCAGGCCGAATCGATTAAGGAGATCATGAATGATTCTGGCATTATCTTTGCCGATCAGCTTGAGCAATTGGGAACCGGTCACGCAGTTTTGATGGCTCGTGAACATCTCCGGGATTTTTCCGGTACGATTCTGATCCTGTGCGGAGATGTTCCCCTTCTCAAGCTGGAAACCATTGAGGCTCTGAAAGAGCATCACATCTCCGGGCAGGCCACATTGACTGTTTTGACAACCATTCTAAAAAACCCGCAAGGCTATGGCAGGGTTATCAAAGATGCTGATCAAAACATATTGAGGATCGTGGAGGAACGGGATGCCTGTCCCGAAGAAAAGGAAGTAAAAGAGATCAATACGGGTATCTATTGCGTTGATTCAGGTTTTCTCTTTGAGGCGGTCGAGAAAATAGGAAATCGTAATGTCCAGCGTGAATACTATTTAACCGATATCGTTGGAATGGCCGTGGAAAAAGGGCTTATTACCAAATCGTTCATTGCTCCGGATTCCGAAGAGGTGATGGGGATCAACACACAAGAAGATTTGATAAGGGCGGAAAAGATTTTCGAAGAGCGCTGTAATCGATAGAGAAATGAGAAAAAGGCTCTCCGGAATTTTATTCCGGAGAGCAATAGCAATAATATATCACCCCAGTAATTAGGGCGTTTACTTATGACGCAAAAAATTAATCGTGGAGACTGACTGCGAGAAGAGGAGAATCGTTCCAAAAGGAGGATCAGAGCAGAGGGTAGGAGTTTCTAAAAACGATTCCGAATCGCGCTTGCTTTCAGTTCAACAACCTATTTTGGATTGCATAGTGTATCAGGTCTGCATTGCTTTTCATTTTCATTTTGTCCAGAATGCGAGCCCTGTATGTGCTGATCGTTTTGACGCTCAAAGAGAGGCTTTCAGCAATTTCTTTTACTTTCTTTCCGGCGGCGATCATGCACATCACCTGATACTCTCTGTCTGACAAGTTTTCATGGGGCGATTTCTGATCATCCCTCTCTAAAAACAAAGCCAGATTTTCCGCAAGGGAAGGGCTGATGTACTTTCCGCCTTTCAATACCTTACGAATTGCTTTGATTAGATCATCCGGTGCACTTTCTTTGGTCATATATCCTGCAGCACCTGCCTTTAAAGCGCGGACGGCATACTGATCTTCAGGATGAATGCTGAGAATCAAAACCGGTAATTTGGGCCGTTCGGTTCTTATCTCTTTCAAAGTATCCAAGCCGCCTCTACCTGGCATGGTGATGTCGAGAATGACCACATCCCAATCACATTTCCTCACAAGATCGAGAGTTTCCTGAGAGTTCTTTGCTTCACCGAATTCACCCATGTCCGGCTCTTCCGTTAAAATTTGCTTCAGTCCCTGCCGGACTATGGGATGATCATCTGCGATCAAAATCTTAATCATAACCCCTCCTGATCAAAAAAATAAAACCCAATCGGTACACTACCGCTTATACCGAAGCGGTCGAGCCCTCTATATCACATAATTCACCAAAATAAATAGAAAAATATGACATGCGTGTGGTTGGGTTTTCTTTCTAATCAGTTAAGTTGTCCTTTTATAATTTCTGCCATCTCATTCGCGATTTTCACGATTTCGCCTTTGGTTTGCCCTTCTACCATAATACGGCAGATAGGCTGAGTGCCGGAATAGCGGACCAGGATGCGTCCCTTTCCGTTGAGTTTTGCTTCGGCTGCATCAATGGATTTTTTAATCGCCGGGACGCTCTCAAGGTCCTTTTTTTCTTTTACAAACACATTGACGATGCACTGTGGAAAAGTTTCCATTATCTGGCTCAATTCGGATAACGTTTTCCCTTTCTTTTTGATTATGGCAAGTATCTGGAGGGCTGATAAAATTCCATCCCCAGTTGTTGTATGATCAAAAAATATCAAGTGTCCCGATTGTTCTCCACCAAAATTGAAATCATTTTTCATCAATTCTTCCAGAATGTAACGATCTCCGACCTGCGTTTTGACCACCTGTATTCCGGCATTTTTCATAGCAATGTCGAAGCCCATATTGCTCATAACGGTTGCTACAACCGTATCCTTTTTTAATTTATTTTCTTCCTTCATACTCATTGCGCAAATAGCCATGATGTGGTCGCCATCTATGGAAGAGCCTTTTTCATCTGAAAAGATGACCCTGTCCGCATCTCCGTCGAGTGCAATTCCAATATCTGCTCCATGTTTTTTTACCGCCTCGGCGATGATTTCGGGATGCATGGCCCCGCAATTGAAATTTATGTTTTTGCCATCGGGCTTGGTGCAGATCGGAATTACATGGGCTCCCAGTTCTTCTAAGGTCAAAGGTGCTACTTTGTAACCGGCCCCGTTTGCGCAATCGATGACAATCTTTAATCCGCTGAGGTCGAGATTTTTCGGGAAAGAGCTTTTTAAATAAACGATATACCGTCCGTCTGCGTGATTGATAAATTGTACATCTCCGATATGTTCTCCTGTTGGTAAAAGCTGTTCAAGCTCCCCGGAGCGGGCGAGATTTTCAATCTTTTCTTCAACCTCATCAGCTAATTTCAGTCCGCTACCCGAAAAGATCTTAATTCCATTATCATCAAACGGATTGTGAGATGCGGATATCATAATGCCGGCATCGGCTCTCATATTAGATGTCAGGAAGGCTATGGCCGGAGTAGGTAAGGCGCCCACTTTTATTACATCCACTCCCATTGAGCATATGCCGGAAATAAGCGCGCTCTCAAGCATGGGGCCTGATATGCGCGTATCCCTGCCTACCAGGATTTTGTGTTTCTTTCCCTTATTTTTGAAAATGTAAGCAACGGCACGGCCGATTTGCATTGCCATTTCGGTCGTCATCGGATAAATATTGGCTTTTCCCCTGACACCATCCGTTCCGAAGAGTTCTCTCATGTGGTATAGATGTCCTTTGTCGAATTTTATTTGACATAATTAACATGCTTCTCTTGAATAGCAAAAGACTTTTTCTCGTACGTGAATCCATAAAATAACGGTTCAGATCAGGGGGAAGCAAAGTATTTGAGCAGAAGCTTCTCTCACAATACGCGATAGGATGAATTTCTTATTTTAATGAAAATCGGTAATTTACAGTTAGAAGGTAACATTTTCCTTGCCCCCATGGCTGGCTTTACAGATGCGCCCTTCAGATCCCTCGTTAAGGAATTTGGTTGTGCTTTGACCTTTTCTGAGATGGTAAGCGCAGAGGGCCTGGTGCGTAATGCAAATAAGAGCCTTGGTTATTTAAAAAGATTTCCGGATGAATCTCCTTTTGCTGTCCAGATTTTTGGTTCAGATCCGGGCTCAATGGCTGCTGCTGCTTGTATTGCGGTCAGGGAGGGTGCTCAACTGCTGGACATTAATATGGGGTGTCCCGTAAAGAAAATTTTAAAGAACGGTGCCGGAGCGGCTCTGCTGCGTCATCCTGAAAAAATAAAAAATATTCTGAAGAAGGTTCGGGAAGCCATAGACGTTCCTCTCACAATCAAAGTTAGATCAGGTTGGAGGACCGATATCAATGTCTGCCGGATTGCATGCATCGCCGAAGAACAAGGCGTAGATGCAATAACCATTCATCCCCGAACGGTTGAACAAGCATTTTCAGGTAGTGCGGATTGGGGAATCATTAAGCAAGTAAAGCAGAGTGTTCGTATCCCAGTTGTGGGCAATGGAGATATCTCAAGTGTATCTGACGCTGCATCCATTTTGAGCCAAACCGGTTGCGACGCCATTATGGTAGGGAGAGGAGCTGTCGGATATCCTTGGATTTTTAACGAAATACAATATTACTTAAAATCTGGGAAATTGCTAAGTCCTCCAGCCATTATCGAGAGGAGGCGAGCGGTTGAAAGACATTGGGCAAAGATGATTAGTTATTATAATGATTCTGCCCTTAGACTCTTTAAACCAAAGTTGTCCTGGTACACCAGAGGACTCCGTGGCGCATCGGATTTCAGGCGTAAAATTTCCGGTTATAACTATGAACAAGATTTATTGGACGGAATCTGTGAATTCTTTAATACTCTAGAAGATGCTTAATAATAAGGCTTGACTTTTACTTATATATTTCATAGTTTAACCGCAACTTCTCTTCTTAAGAGATGAGATATGTTGAATTTCATGAGAAAGGGTTCTGGTGTATCGTGGAGTTGGTCAAATTTAAAGAGCTGGAAGACAAAATTAAGAGCTTGATCGAAGACTATTCTTTACTGAAAGAAAGAAATCAGAAGCTGGAGGAGTTGTTGACAATAAAGGAAGGAGAATTGGAAGAAGCGGGTGGTCAGATAAGAAAACTTAATGAGGAGAAAGATGCAATACGAGCAAAGGTTGATTCGCTATTGGGCATCATGCAAAATGTCCATGTACCGAAATGAGCTTTGAGGTAATGCATTTTGAAAAAGCGTTTTAATATTAAAATATTGGGACAGGAGTTTTCTTTTTTAAGTGACTCGGGGGATGATCATCAGGTTGAGCAAGTTATTGAATATGTTAACAGTAAGGTTGAGGAGATTGCAGGTTCTGCCAAGAATGCAATGACCTTGAATATAGCCATACTGGTCGCCTTAAACATAGCTGACGAGTTCCTTAGGTTTAAGGGGGAAAGAGAAATTATTTTAAACCAGCTTGAAAATAAAACAAGTAATCTTATTAGTTATATAGAAGAAAAAATACAATAGGTTATCCCCTGCAATGTTCGTGATTAATTATTATTCTTTGAGCCAACACAATTTAGACGGGAGCTTTTTTTTGGTTGGTTGTGAGCATGTCCGTTGTTAAACCCTTGGGGGGACGGAAAGCCTGAAACGAACAGAGAAGCGCCCACCTTTTGCCATAGGTTCAAAAGGTTTTTTTAACACGGCATAGGCGGGGGAATTTAATTTGTCCCAACTAAAATCCTCATATCTTTGTCACTAAAACCATCCTTTCCCATTTTGGGTTCCATTTCTTTAATATTTTTAATCTAGACAAAAATTCTTCTGAATACTAAAAGCGTGGAGACTATTTCAGAAGAAGTTGTTCATATATTCAGGGAGGTGAGGAGTTTGCTGCATTACGCCCTTTTGTTGTTTGTATTTCCTGTTTTAGGTTTTTTTTCGGGGGTTATCTTTTACAAAATCCTGGTCCGGAAGAAAATAGCATCCTCCAATAATCTTTCTGCCCGTATTATCGATGAGGCTAGGAAAGAAGCCGAAAACATCAAGAAAGAATCGATTCTGCAGGCAAAGGATTATCTAATAAAGGAAAAAACGGAATGTGATCGGGAGATCAAAGATAGAAAGACCGAGTTGGATGTATTAGAAAAAAGGATTCGATCGAAAGAGGAAAATTTAGATAAGAGAATGGATGTTCTCGTCCAGAAAGAATCCAATCTGGAGGGAAGAGAAAAAGGATTGGTTCATAAGGAATCACAGCTTTCTCAAAAACATAACAAGCTGGATGACATCATCAATGAGCACCGCAAACAGTTGGAAAGAGTAGCCGGAATTACCTCCGAGGAGGCGAAGGAGCTTTTAATGCAGGCTATGGAGGCGGAGGCAAAACGGGATGCTGTTGCTTTGATACGAAAGGCGGAGGAAGAGGCCAAACGCAATAGTGAGAAGAAAGCAAACGAAATCATTGCATATGCGATCCAGCGCTATGCCAGTGACTTTGTAATGGAAAATACCGTTTCAGTTGTTAACCTGCCCACGGATGAGATGAAAGGCAGAATCATCGGGAGGGAAGGCAGGAATATCAAAGCTATAGAAGCTGCCACTGGAATCGATCTCATCATCGATGATACGCCCGAAGCTGTTGTGCTGTCCGGTTTTGATCCGGTTCGCAGAGAAATTGCCCGGATCTCCTTGGAGCGTCTGATCAGTGATGGTCGGATTCATCCCGGCAGAGTGGAGGATATAGTAAAGAAAGTCAAAGCTGAAGTGGATGCGATTATTCGGGAAACTGGAGAAAAGGCATCTTTTGACGCGGGTGTTCATGATATCCATCCGGAAATTATCGATTTGCTGGGAAAGCTCAAGTACCGGACCAGCTTTTCACAAAATGTGCTTCAACACTCGATTGAGGTTGCCTATTTGGCCGGCATTATGGCAGCTGAGCTCGGCATCAATATTAAAGAGGCGAAAAGGGCGGGCCTTCTGCATGATATAGGAAAAGCCATCGATCACAAGGTTGAGGGTACGCATGCAGCAATCGGGGCGACTTATGCCAAGAGATTTGGTGAGAACGAAAGAATTGTGCAGGCCATTGCGACCCATCATGATGATGGCCGAATGAATACGCTGCTTGGCGTGCTTGTGCAGGCGGCAGATTCTCTTTCAGCTGCCAGACCTGGAGCACGCAGAGAAATGCTTGAAACCTATGTAAAGCGCTTGGATGAATTAGAGAAAATAGCAAACTCCTTCAATGGGGTGGAAAGGAGTTATGCAATCCAGGCGGGAAGAGAAATTCGTATTATAGTTGAAAGCGAGAAAGTTTCAGATAACGATGCGGTAATTCTATGCAGAGACGTAATAAAGAAAATTGAAGCCGAGCTGACATATCCCGGTCAAATCAAGGTAACAGTTCTGAGGGAAACAAGGGTTCAGGATTTTGCAAAATAGAAGAGTAGGTTCAAATTTTCATGTGAGTCGGTATGGGTTGGAATCTAGAACCCATTGGGCCTTTGCATGAAAGTTTTATTTATAGGAGATATGATCGGAAAACCGGGGAGGAGGGCGATTCGAGAGATTCTCCCCAAGGTGATCGGTGATTATAATATCGATATTGTGATTGCAAACGGCGAAAATGCTGCCGGGGGATTCGGTTTAACCCAGGACGTTGTTGAAGAGCTTTATAAAAACCATATCAATGTTATAACTTCCGGTAATCATATCTGGGATAAAAAGGATTTTGAGGAATTCATCGATGATTATCCGTATCTGCTCAGGCCTGCCAATTATCCGGAAATCACACCAGGCAAAGGTAGTGTTCTATATCCTTGCAATTCAGGAAAGCATATAGGCGTTATTAATTTAATGGGGCGGGTGTTTATGCCGCCCGTTGATTGTCCTTTTCGTGCGGCAGATCGGGAGATAGAGAAGCTTAAGGCCAAAGCTGAAATCATTATTGTTGATTTTCATGCCGAGGCGACTTCCGAAAAAGAGGCATTGGGGTGGTATCTAGATGGTAGAGTGAGTGCGGTCTTGGGTACGCACACCCACGTGCAAACCGCTGACGAAAGGATCTTGCCAAAAGGAACCGCATTTATTTCGGATGTTGGGATGACTGGGCCATTCGATTCTGTAATCGGGATCTCTATTGAGGATGCCATGAAAAGATTCTTGACAGGTATCCCTCATAAATTCGAAGTTGCGAAGAAAAATGTATGGCTTCAAAGCGTTCTTATTGACATCGATGAGGATACCGGAAAAAGCCTAGGTATTCAAAGGCTGAATATAAAGTTTGAAAGCTAATTTATCCGTTTTCGAGAAAGCTGGCCTAATTTAAAAACACTCCCCTGATAAGCTCTGATGCAGGTTTGAACTTTGTCCGGAGCTCCTTGAGAAGTCTTTCTTAGCCCGGATTCTCCCTTCCGTATGGAGGTTTTTTTGAAAAACGTATTTGATATCTTTGTTGAACGCGGTTTTATCGAACAGGCGACAGATGAGCGTCTGATTCGGGAAAAACTGGAGAATTCCGTAACCTGTTACATAGGTTTCGACCCGACCGCAGCCAGTCTGCACGTCGGAAGTCTTATTCCCATTATGGCCCTTGCGCATATGCAGAGATGTGGACATCGGCCTATTGCGTTGGTTGGCGGTGGGACGGCTCTAATTGGCGATCCCAGCGGAAAAACTGAAATGCGACAGATTTTGACTCGTGAAAAAGTGGATGAAAATGCGGAAGGGATTAAACGTCAACTGTCGCGGTATATTGATTTTAGTCAGGGTAAAGCCCTTCTTCTGAATAATGCCGATTGGCTGACCCGTTTAAATTATATCGAATTTTTAAGAGATATCGGCCGTTGCTTTAGTGTAAACCGGATGCTTGCTGCTGAAAGTTACCGAATGCGCATGGAGACCGGACTCAATTTCATTGAGTTCAATTACATGCTCTTGCAGGCCTATGATTTCTGGTATTTATTCAAGCATCACGACTGTGTCATACAGATGGGTGGGGGAGATCAATGGGGGAACATTGTGGCTGGAATCGATCTCATTCGGAGATTGGAAGCCGGTACGGCCAGCGGCCTTACTTTTCCCTTAATTACGACATCCAGTGGACACAAAA
>DHHG01000179.1 GCA_002403175.1 Syntrophaceae bacterium UBA4778
ATCCGGATGAGCCGATTCAGCTTGCGCATGCAGTCAAAGAGCTTGATCTGAACTACGTCGTGGTAACCTCCGTAACAAGGGATGATTTACCTGATGGTGGTGCCGGTGTTTTTGTCCGAACGATCCATTTGTTGCGTCAAGAAATACCCGGATGCAGGGTAGAGGTTCTGATTCCCGATCTGCTTGGAAATTGGTCCGCACTCGATACCATCATTGAATCCCGCCCCGATGTGATCAATCACAATCTGGAGGTCGTACGCTACCTCTTTCCTGATTTACGTCCTGAGGGCAATTACGACCGCTCACTGGAGCTGCTAAGGCGCGTTCAGGAGGGAGGAGTGGAGAGCAAGTCGGGATTAATGGTCGGATTCGGTGAAAACCATGAAGAAATAATAAACACATTGAAGAACTTGCACGATGTCCACTGCGACCGGATTACGATTGGGCAATATCAACAGCCCTCTTTCAATCATGTTCCAGTATCGAAATATTACACGCCTTCTGAATTTGACAGCCTCAAGAGAATTGCCCTGCTCCTGGGATTCAGATCGGTTGAATCCGGGCCTCTCGTTCGAAGCTCCTATCACGCAGAAGATTTCTTTCTGGCCGATAGCATGCAGTCAATGTGAATCAGAAGAGGCAAATGTCATGTCAGCTCCGAACGGACTCACCTATGCCCCAATCGCGTGATTTATTACTTCTGGCCGTTATTTTACTCTCAATCTTACTGGGGCTTCTTTTTCCCGAATTTTTCAGGCCCTTACGGCCATTGCCGATCTATTGCCTCTTTGCGCTTTTCTTTCTCAGTTACCTGCCGATCGAAATGGAAATGGTTCTGAAAGGAATCAAGGAATCAACGCTGAATATTGTTCAGGTCTGTATCTTAAAAGTTGTTGTATTCCCGATAATCATATGGCTGGCTTTTGATTTATTTTTTCCCAAGTACTCTACAGCGGCTTTGCTGCTCACTGCCATTTCAACCGGTGTCACAGCGCCTTTCATAGCCGGCCTGGTAGGGGCCAATGCAGCCCTCGTATTAACAGTTGTAGTCATTACCTCTTTGTTGGTCCCTTTTACGCTTCCACTTTTAATTAAGCTTCTTCTAGCCCGTTCGACAGTATTGCCTATTGCAGACATGATTCAGACCCTGGCGCTCGTTGTCTTCGTTCCCGTTCTAATCGTGGAAGGGATCAGAAAAACGATGCCGCGGCTTCTTTCCGAAATTATGAAAATCAAGTATCCGGCCTCACTGGCACTGTTTGGAGTTACCAATATCGCCATCTTTTCACAATATGCAGTTTTTTTTCACAGGGAACCTGCGGCGATCGGAATAGCGACGATTCTGGCCTTTTCGTTATCTATGATCTACCTTGTCTTCGGGATCATGACATTCAGAAAACACTCTCTTGAGGATGAACTGGCAGGCGCAGTTATTTTTGCCAATATCAACAACGTAATGGTTCTTGTTTTTGCCTCCCGCTTTTTTGGAGCAATGGAAGCAATCGTTGCCGCGATCTATAATATTCCTTATTTTGGAATTATTTTACTGATGCGCATTTATACAAAGCATTACAAGAGGAACACCTGACAGACTCGAATTTTTATTTAGCTTGACTTCATTCCCTTTTTTTTAAAAACTGTTAATGAGCGACTGCTTTCAATCACGAATAATGAGTAGCGCCAATCTGATCCCAGTTTCTTTCCGAATCTTTGCCATCCGAACAGTTTTTCCATGTACATTTTGAGGAGGTCGTATGTCGGGCAAGATCAAATCGGCATTCCTGCTAAAAGGCAATAAGCTGGCCATTCTTATCCTCTCTATTCTGACATTTGCGTTGTTGAATCATCAGGTTCAGGCTGAAGGGAAAAGACTGGATCTAAAGACAGGGATAAGTCATATTGCCAAAAAGGCAATTCCCGCCGTCGTTCATGTTGAAGTGACCCAAAAGAGCGAAACGATTAATCCTCTTCTGCCGTTTGAAAACGATCCGTTCCTTCGCCGTTATTTTAATATCCCCAAGTTGCCCAAAAAATTTAAACGGGAAGTAAAAGGTATCGGAACAGGCATGCTGATCGATCCCGCTGGATATATCCTCACGAACAGTCATGTTGTCGAGGCCGCAACCAAAATTCAGGTTTTACTTGCGAATGGACGTCAGTTCAATGCGAAGCTGATTGGAACAGATCCGAAGACGGACTTGGCAATTATCAAAATCTGCGGGAAAGGACCGTTTCCTTTTTTGAAGTTTGGCGATTCCGATAAGGTTGAAGTCGGAGAATGGGTTATTGCAATCGGCCATCCCAGAGGACTGGATCAAACTGTTACTGCCGGAATCATCAGTGCAAAAAACCGAAGAAGCATCGCCGACCCCAGCAGTTATCAAGATTTCTTGCAAACGGATGCGGCAATCAATCCGGGAAACAGCGGTGGCCCCCTCCTGAACCTTTCAGGTGAAGTGATTGGAGTCAATTCGGCCATAGCATCCGCCTCGGGAGGATTTGAAGGTATTGGTTTCGCAATTCCGAGCAAAATGGTCCAGCATGTATCCGAGGAATTGATGAAATATGGAAAAGTGGAACGGGGCTGGCTCGGTGTGAGCATTCAGGATCTCTCATATGAACAGGCTAAATCACTCGGACTCGCTACTTCCAAAGGAGCTCTGATTTCAGAAATAGTGCAGAACAGTCCGGCAGAAAAGGCGGGAATTCAACCTGGAGATGTTGTCCTGGACTATAA
>DHHG01000026.1 GCA_002403175.1 Syntrophaceae bacterium UBA4778
CATTTATTTTGAGGCAATTCGCTCTTTCTCGCTTTGATTGCCTCAATACCAGGCGTTTGCTATACTACTCCATATTTCGGATTTCAGGACCTTATGGAACTTTTCCGTATTTTCATCATCCTGATCGTGCTTGCCGCTTTCTTCAGCTACATCAATGCCCGCTATCTTCATATTCCAAGTACAATAGGAATGATCATCTTCGGTCTGGGTTTTTCGATCAGTCTTATTATTCTGGAGCAATTAGGACTGCCCCTTAAAATATATGCACGAAATCTCCTCGCTTATATAAATTTCCGGGAATTGCTCCTGAGTTTTCTGCTCAGTTTTCTTCTTTTTGCGGGAGCACTGGATATTGACCTCAACGATCTGCTCCCTCAGAGGGGGGCCGTTCTATCCCTGGCTTCGGCCGGGGTCCTGATTTCAACCCTACTCGTTGGCGGTTTCACATTGCTGATTCTTCGTTTCTTTCACACCGATGTACCGCTCCTGGATTGCCTTCTATTCGGAGCTCTGATCTCTCCCACTGATCCTGTTGCCGTCCTCTCCCTTATGAAAGTCACAGGGGCCAGCAAGCAGCTTAAGACACTGGTAGCAGGAGAATCGCTCTTCAATGATGGTTTCGGCCTGATCGTATTTATTACGATAGAAAGTTTGATCTGGGGCAGCGGAAGAGATCTTTTTGCGGATATCAGTCTTCTGTTTGCGCAACAGATAATGGGGGGAATTCTTCTGGGATTGGCAACAGGATGTATTGCATACCAAATGTTGAAAAGGCTCGATGAATACAAATCAGAAATTCTCATCACCTTGGCTTTGGTCATGGGCCGGTTATGCACTGGCCGATCTGCTTGGGGTTTCCGGTCCTTTGGCCGTGGTCGCTTCGGGCCTTTTGATAGGAAATCAGAGAAGGGCATTCGCCATGTCTCAGAAGACGCGCGAATCGGTAGATCTATTCTGGGAACTGGTGGATAATATTCTAAATGCCCTGCTTTTCGTACTGATCGGGCTGGAAATGATAACGCTGGATTTCAAAACTCATTATCTGCTCCTTGGAATCCTCATCATCCCAGTGGTCCTGCTTTCCAGATGGCTGAGCATCGCTCCTTTTATTCACTTCTTCAAAAAAGAAAAAGCCTATCATAAAGATTTGACGATATTCCTGACCTGGGGAGGACTGCGCGGCGGCATTGCAATTGCGCTTGCGTTATCATTGCCGCCCAGTCCCTATCGCGATATGATTTTGACGATAACCTATTTGGTTGTGGTCTTCTCGATTCTCGTTCAGGGACTGACCCTGAAAAGGATTTATTTTACCCTGAGAAGAAAGTATCAGAAGACGTAAGCAGGTACTGAAGCTCCTGAAAACAGACTTATGCCGAGATGATTTCTACCTGAATAGAAATCATAGATTATCGGCGATGCGGTCTCCCATTTCCGAGGTGCCTATCTGAATTTTTCCTTCACTCATGACATCAATGGTTCGATACCCCTCCTGCAATACTTTTTCAATCGCCCGGTGAATTCTCAAGTAGGCCGTTTCCATACCGAAAGTGTATTTGAGCATCATGGCAGCGGAAAGAATCTGCGCGATGGGATTGGCAATGCCTTTACCGGCTATATCCGGTGCCGACCCCCCTGATGGCTCATACAATCCAAAGGTTCCTTCGGCCAAAGACGCGGATGGCAGCATTCCAAGCGAACCGGTAATCATGGATGCCTCATCGGAAAGGATATCTCCAAACATGTTATCAGCCAGAACGACATCGAACTGGCGCGGATTGCGCACCAACTGCATGGCCGCATTATCGACATACATGTGGCTGAGAGCCACATCCGGATATTCCTTCGATACCTCAATTACCGTTTCTCTCCACAGGACCATCGTCGTAAGGACATTGGCCTTATCTATCGATGTTACCTTTTTATTGCGCTTTCTTGCGGCTTCGAAGGCAACCCTGGCGATCCTTTCAATTTCCGCTTTCGTATAAACGAGAGTGTCATATGCCTTATCCCCCTCCCGCCCTTTGGGCTGTCCGAAATAAATTCCTCCCGTGAGTTCCCTTACAATGACAATATCGAAACCGTCCCCGATGATTTCAGTCTTCAACGGAGAGGCATCTTTCAATTCTTTGAACACGATTGCCGGACGCAGGTTGGCATAAAGATTAAACATCTTGCGTAAGGGAAGGAGCGCAGCGCGCTCGGGCTGTTTTTCTGCCGGTAATGATTCCCATTTCGGTCCGCCAACCGATCCAAATAGGATTGCATCGGCTCTTTTGCAAACATCAATGGTCACCTGGGGTAAAGCTTCCCCGTATCTGTCAATCGCTGCTCCCCCAACCAGCGCCTCCTCATAATCGATTTTAAATTTTTCGAGGAGGGCAATTCTATCCAGAATTTTTATAGCCTCTTTCATAACCTCAGGACCAATTCCATCTCCGGCCAAGACGGCTAATTTTTTGGTATTCATTTTTTATTCTCCTGTTCCGGGAACTTCCTTCAGCACCCTGCTGAGGGGGATCAGCATACATGCTCTCGGATTTTTTTCCAAGCGTATTCGAACGATTCGCCGTACGTGAAGATCTTTTCTCTTGCCATCCAGTTTCATAAATGGAAATATTTAATTTATCTGTTAGTTCTCTGATTCTGTCCTGCTCCCCCAGCCCAATCTCTAGATTCCGCACGCAATGGAGGGTAGATATGAATGGGTCCAATCCCAAAAACCGAAGACAGGATCGATCCAGCACCAGCCCGGCCTCCATTGGAGGGTATATCTTCATTTTTTTGTTTCTCATGTTCATCTTTCTGGTCCCCTGGTTATCGAATTATTTTTCTGAAAATACGGGTACCGAGATCAGCTTCAGCGAATTTCAGCGGCAATTGACTGCCGGCAACATTGAAAAGGTTATTCTGCAAGGTGAAAGAATTTCGGGAACTTACAAGAAAGCTGCGGAAGCAAAGAACCCGGAAGGAACTTCCTTCTCATACAAGGACTTCTTTACCTATTTACCGCCGGTTGCAGTCGATAACCTGATTCCGATGCTGGAAACCCAAAAGGTCGAGATCACAACAAAACCGACAAACGGTACCAACCTATTCAAAATGATTCTTACCAACTTTTTTCCTTTTTTAATTCTGATCCTGATCGGATTGGCTCTATTTCGGCAACGTAGTGCCTTCGGACAGAATATGTTTTCATTCGGCGGAAGCCGCGCGCGATTGTATGAGCGCCGAAAAGAGAGTACGACTTTCAAAGACGTGGCAGGAGCACAAGGTGCAAAAACAGAACTTCAGGAGATTGTTGAATTTCTGAAAGATCCGGCACGAATCCAGCGTTTGGGAGGAAAAGCGCCAAAAGGGGTCTTATTGCTGGGGCCGCCCGGTACCGGCAAAACAATGCTGGCAAGAGCGGTTGCCGGCGAGGCGGAAGTTCCATTCCTCAGCATAACCGGATCCGATTTTATGGAGATGTTTGTGGGAGTGGGCGCCTCGCGGGTGCGCAACATGTTTAATGAAGCCAAGAAAATGGCTCCGGCTATCATTTTTATCGATGAAATAGATTCCATCGGACGGAAGAGAGGAGCGGGAATCGGGGGAGGACAGGACGAACGTGAGCAAACTTTGAATCAGCTTCTTTCCGAGTTGGATGGCTTTGAAGCCAATGAACATGTAGTCGTCATGGCGGCAACTAACCGTCCCGACATACTGGACACCGCCCTTTTACGCCCCGGCCGCTTCGATCGACGGATCACCATAGATTTACCGAATCTGATGAGCCGGGTGGAAATCTTAAAAATTCATGCCCGGAATAAAATCTTTTCCAGTGATCTGGATTTTGAAGAAATAGCCCGGGGTACGCCCGGTTTCAGCGGCGCGGATCTGGAAAACCTGCTCAACGAAGCCGCCATCCTCGCCTCCAGACTAAACAAGGATAAGATCGAAAAGAAAGATATCGATGCCGCCATGGACAAAATCATCATGGGCCTGGAACGCGAAAATATGGTAATCACCTCGGAAGAACGCAAAACACTCGCCTACCATGAAGGTGGTCACGCAGTAGTAGCGGCGGTCCTGCCCGAAACCGATCCAATCCATAAAGTGACGATCGTGCCGCGCGGCCAGGCAATGGGAGTGACCCAGCAACTCCCCGAGCGGGAAAAATACATTTATTCCAAAGAGTACCTGTTGGCTCGTTTCGCTGTTATGATGGGCGGCCGCGCCGGAGAAGAATTGGCCATAGGCACTTCAACAAGCGGTGCTGCGGAAGATCTCAAGCAGGCCACGGCCCTCGTCCATCGTATGATCATGGAATTGGGAATGAGCCAAAGTCTCGGTCAAATGGCCCTGACGGACAGCCGGGAGAATGTCTTTCTGGGCCAGGAACTCGGTCAAAGGCGGTCCTACAGTGAGGAGACCGCCCGTGAAATAGACAGGGAAACCAAGCAGATTCTTCAGGAGGCGTACGATCGCGCAACCGATATCCTGCGCAGCAACCGGGAGGGACTTGATCGAATTGCTGCGAAACTACTTGAAAAGGAAGAAATCACAGGTAAAGAGGTTCTCGATCTATTAGGAATAAATAAGCAAAATCGCTTAGGCAATCCCTTATCAGGATCGGACGCGCCACGAACCGAATGCAAAGAGAAATCCAAAGATCTTGAATCTTAGATCTCTTTGGGATCAACGACCCCACCATAATTTCCTGACCTATGTTGTTACCATTCTTAACCGTTCATTTTCCGGATAGCTATTTTTGCCTCCCCTCCGGCTGGGAACTTTCGATTGTTTCAGGCATGCCGAAATGCTATATAAGCGGCCCATGAAAGCACTTTTCAGGCCGAATCCGGGGGAAGCCTACTGGAGCGGTGTCATAAAGTCGATGGGACTGGTTTTCGGAGATATCGGAACGAGCCCTATTTATACGCTTACCGTTATCTTTGTTTTAACAAAGCCGACTCTGGATAACGTCCTGGGGATCTTATCCCTGGTATTCTGGACCCTGATCGTTCTGGTCACGCTGCAATATGGTTGGCTGGCCATGGGACTCGGGTACAAAGATCAGGGTGGAGAAATCATGCTGCGGGAGAACATCCTGCGGTTTTTAAAAAAAGGACGCAGGGTATCTCTTGCGGGATTTTTGACCTATATTGGTGTTTCTCTTCTTTTGGGTGATGGCGTCATCACTCCTGCTATCAGTATCCTATCCGCTGTTGAAGGCATAACGTTAATCCCCGGCTCGGACAGCATCGGACAAAATTGGTTGGTTCTGATTGCTTCCCTGATTACCATCGCGCTCTTTTCTATCCAACATAAAGGTACGGACCGGGTTGCCTGGACTTTCGGACCTATTATGGTGGTCTGGTTTACAGCACTGGCTACCTCAGGCATCATTTCCATTCTCCACATGCCGAGAATATTTGAAGCAGTCAATCCTTTATATGCCTTTCGTTTTTTCCAACAGAACGGTTTTTCGGGATTTATCGTACTTTCGGAGGTTATCCTCTGTGCAACAGGCGGAGAAGCCATGTTCGCCGATATGGGGCATCTTGGGCGCTGGCACATTGTTCGCGCCTGGATATTCGTTTTCATTGCACTTTTTCTGAACTATCTGGGACAGGGAGTCTTTGCTCTCCGACACCCCGAAGCGGATCAAATTCTTTTCAGCATGATACGGGAACAAGCGCCCCTTCTTTACATCCCTTTTCTATTTCTGACGATTGCCGCTACTGTTATTGCCTCTCAGGCCATGATCAGCGGCGTTTTCTCAATCGTTTATCAGGGAATTACGACACGCCTCATGCCAATGCTGAAAGTCACATACACATCCAGCAAGCTGCAATCCCAGATTTATATTGGTCTTGTTAATTGGGGCCTTATGATTGCAGTCATTCTGATCATGATTGTCTTCAGGGGATCAAAAGACCTCGCAGCAGCATATGGCATGGCCGCTACCGGATCAATGACCATCACCTCTATTATGATGATCCTGATCTTCTCCCGGATCCAAAAATGGAAATTCCCTGCTGCAGTTACTATTTTCGTAGTCGATTTTCTTTTCCTTTTATCTACTTTCAGCAAAATTCCTCACGGTGCATACTGGTCTTTAATCATAGCGGCAATTCCTTTAACAATCATTCTTATCTGGGTATACGGACAAAAAATCTTATACTACTCGCTGCGTCCGCTTGGAATTGACATTTTCCTGATAAGCTATGAGCAGATCTATTCCACAGGCAAATTCATTCCCGGAACAGCTCTGTATTTCACCAGAAGCTGGGAAGTTGTCCCTCCATATGTGGTTCACTGCATTCTGCGGGGCAATATCATCTATGAGAGAAACATCTTCATTTCCATTACCCGGACGGAAGAGCCGTTCGGTGTGGAAACCAGGAGAAGAAGTATTGCTTCAGGACTGGAATCTTTCGAGATCCTCGCAGGATTCAAGGAGGTGCTTGACATAGAAAGCCTTTTGAAATCGAATGGTATTTACGAGAAGGTCATTTTTTATGGGATCGAGGATATTGTGACGGGCAATCCGGTTTGGCATATTTTCAGCTTCATCAAAAAGAATACGCCCAATTTTGTTCAATTCTATAAGCTCCCCCCCAGTAAGCTCCAAGGCGTTGTTACCCGTCTGGAGATTTGAAGGCATTTTTAATAAAAATGGGGAAATTCATGAAGCTGTTCATAATCGTAGCATCGGGAATCATAGCAGTGGGATGTGCCGGGGCGGCTTACATATTCGCAAAATACGGGGACCAGGGCGGATTATGGCTTTACGGCAGCCTCAGCCTTCTATTTGTTCTCTTTCCTGTTATGGAACTGATCAAAATAATCTTTCCCAAATTGCAGGCTCGTCTGCCGGGGCAGAAAACATCTTTCGAATCTGTTCCGAACCGAAAGACAATTTTGCTACTTATCTTAGCGTTCATCATGGCCATTCTGGCAATTTTGATTCCGATACTGCTGCGGTAATTTCATGCAGTTATCCGGTTATCCATGCTTCCTTTCTTTGGTAATCCCAAGAAAACCATTGCCCACCCTATCCTGGGATCAATTCCATTTGCCTTCAGGAATGAGAAAGGTTAATAAGAGTTCATAAATTACAAATTGGTGGTTTATGTTGAATGGATTGTTAGTGCTTGATCTGTCCCGGCGCCTGCCCGGCCCCCTGTGCGGTCAAATGCTTGGAGACCTCGGAGCGGATGTAATTAAGATCGAAGACACCATGTCCGGTGATGACTTCCGTAGTTCCCAACCTCTATACAACGGCTGGGGTTGTCAGTTCCATATGGTAAACCGAAATAAACAAGGCATGAGACTGAACCTAAGCACGATAGAAGGTCGGGATATTTTTAAAAAGCTGATCATTCGTTCCGATATCCTGATTAGCGGCATGCAGCCCCGAACGATGAGCAACTGGGGGTTAGATTATGAAAATCTCCAAGGAATAAACCCTCGGCTAATCTACTGTTCTCTGACCGGTTATGGTCAGGATGGCCCTTACAGCGAGTTTCCCAGCCATGACATTAATATTATGGGTATTTCGGGAATTTTGGGACTTATCGGAGAGAAGAACGGAAAACCGGTTATTCCAGGCGTTCAGATTGCCGGTGTAGCCGGAGGAACATACCAGGCCTGCATCGGTATTTTAGCGGCGCTTTACAAACGCCAAATTAGCGGTAAAGGCTGTTTTCTGGACATCGCCCTTCTGGATGGCATAACACCTCTTTTAAGCATGCCAATGGCGGAATATCTCGCCGGCGGTGAGATGCCGCAACGCGGAAAAGGCAGTACGAGGGGCGATTATGCCCATTACCGGATTTATGAAACGCTCGACGGGAAATACCTGGCACTGGGGTGCCTTGAACCGAAATATTGGCAAAATTTCTGTCGGGCAATCGATCGCGAGGACTTGATCCAAAGGCAATACCAACCGCATCCCGATCAACAGCAGGTAATCGAAATAATTGAGAAGATCATGAAGGGCAAGACCCGAGAGGAGTGGCTCAGTTTATTGAATAGGACGGAAATCTGCATCTCTCCAGTCAATTCCCTAAAAGAGGTAATAGACGATCCCCAAATTCGCTTCCGTAACCTCTGGTTCAAAAGGGAACACCCTGTATCAGGAGATGTAGGCCAGCAGGCATTTCCCTTTACAATCGACCAAAACCGTCCCGGATGGAGACGAGGGGCGCCCAGCCATGGAGAGCATAGCCGGGCCATTTTAAAAGAACTCGGATATTCGGATACAGAAATCGACACACTCCAGAATAATAATGTGATCTAGGATTTTAGCCGGGAATTCTCATTCCCGGCAATCCCCTCAGAATTCGTTTTCGGCATCTTTCATCGGAATAATCTTTTCAGCGTCAGGGAAGGCCTGATCAAGAGCCTCTGTCATCTTAAGCGGATTTTTTTTATGTTCAATCTGTGGATCAGAAATCTTTTTTACAGGCGAAACCTTCTGCCGTGGATTCGGGGAGACCGTCACTTTTTGGGGCTCAAGACGTGTATTATTATCTGAACTGCCATTAACAATGGCTGTCAGTTCCTGAACAAAAGTCTTCATTTGCTGTGCCTGGGATTTCATCTGCTCCGAAGCCGATGCAGACTCCTCTGCATGAGCCGCATTCTGCTGAATAACCTTATCAACTGCTGAAACAGCCGTATTGATCTGCTCGATCCCTTGGGCCTGCTCTTTTGTAGCAGCTACGATCTCGTCTATTATATATCCTATTTTTTCGGAATCCTGAGCCGCTTTTGAAAAAGCTTCATTGGTTTTATTTACAAGTTCCGTTCCCCCTTTGATCCGGTCTACTGTATCTTCAATCAGACCAGCCGTATTTCTGGCCGCTTCCGCTGCCCGCATCGCCAGATTCCTGACCTCATCCGCAACAACTGCAAAACCGGCTCCGGCATCACCCGCTCTGGCTGCTTCCACTGCTGCATTCAGGGCCAGAAGATTGGTCTGAAAAGCAATTTCATCGATCGTTTTAATTATTTTTTGTGTCTCTTGGCTGGCCGAAGAGATCTTGCTCATCGATTGAATCAGCTCGGACATTGCGGTATTCGCATTTTGCATGTTCTGCCTGGAACCAACAATAATGGTATTCGCATGATGGGCATTATCAGCATTTGTTTTGGTCATGGATGACATCTCTTCGAGTGAAGAAGAAGTCTCCTCAACTGAAGCCGCCTGATTCTGGGTTCCTTCCGCAAGGAACTGACTTGCATCCGCTACCTGCGCTGAGGCAACAGCAACCTGGGATGCGCTATCGGAAAGATTGGAGATGGTCCGATTAATCGGGGTTACAATACTCCTAAGCAGCAAGAAGGCTGAACCAATTGCTGCCAGAACAGCGATAATTCCCATAATTGAAAGGAGCAGAAGACTTGCTTTATACGAATTCTCTACGATTTTTACAGAATCGTCCATTTTTTCATCCTGCGATCGAGCCAGGTCTTCAACCACTCCCATCAGTTTATGCTGAAGGGGTTCCAGCTCCCGAGCAAGCAGATTCGACAGTTCTTCGTGTTTGGATGCCATACCTAGCTCCAGAGCAGAGGTATTCAATTTTTTCAATTGCGACCTCATCGCGTAAATCTCTTTGAGCTTTTGCAGATCCTTTTCCGATTTGAGCTTTTTGGAGAGTTTTTCTAAATCTGCTTCATAAGCTGCACGGGCCTTTTGCACCCTGGCCATTTCCTTCTTGCTGAATTCCTGATCCTTGCTCAGGAGAATGTTTCTTCCAGCAACAGAGATGACATTGAGCTGATTGATTACGTCATAGGCCATCTGCAGATTTGGTACGTCCTCGTTTGTAACCTGATCCATCCTGTCTTTAATCGACGTCAGCTGACCGATCCCGATGACGGCTAGACAGATAACGAAAACTGTAGTCAACGCGAAGCAGAGCGCTAGTTTCATGCTGAGTTTCATTTTAGACAAATTCATAATTTCCTCTCTTTCGCTCAGTTGTCTTACAATCTTTAAAGAAAAATCATAATGGGATTTTCCATCTTTTTCTTTCAGCAATTTAAATCGACATCGAACTAAAAAACTTGAAGCGTTTTAATGTAAATTCTACCGGTAAGGATATTTTTTGCGTAATCGGGCTCATACCGGAGAAAAAATCGGAATCCGAAAATTTCTACTCAAGTTTCTTTCCTTTACTGACGATATACATGGCAACAAGATGATCCGATTGTAAATCTTGTTGTTAAAAAATAGATATTCATTGGTTTTCCTCAAACCCCCTCCATTGGGCAGCACGGTCACCTTGACGTAGCTGCCCAACGCTCCTCTTCATACCCCCTCAACACTGATGAAAGAGAGAAATCATTTCATATTTGATAGCGTTTTCAATATTACCGGAGATGATTCGCGACCGGAAAAAGTAGAGAATTCAGGGTAAATCATTTCCTTATGGTCGGATTTATGCTAGAAAGTTCTTTTCAGTCAGGTAAATCGGCATTAGAGAGGAGAAGACTTATGATTTCAAAATGTGCAGGAGAAAAAAAAATCTTTTCAATAGAGCGCGCTGTCTCAAAATTGCTTATGCTGTTCCTGACTATATTCATTCTAGCAGGCGCAAGCAATTGCTTTGGCGCAAAATCTGAAAGCAAAGACAAAGATATCATTGCCAAGTGGGGAACAAAATTCATAACCAGGCAGGATCTGGAAATGCGCATCAAAGCACTCCCCCCTGAACAGCAGGCTCGGTTTCAATCCGCTGAACAGAAAATGGTGCTTCTGAACAGCCTTGTTCAGGTACAAATTATAGGAGCCGAAGCCAGAGCGCAAAAGCTGGATAAAAATAAGAATGTTGCTTTGCAGATAGAAGACATGACCAATACGATTCTCGCTCAGGAGTATATGAGCCGAAAATTAACCGGTCTGGGAAAAACAACAGATAGCGAAGTGGAGTCGTTTTATCTGGCCCATCAGAAGGAATATGTAAAGCCAGGCCAGGTTAAAGCCCAACATATTCTCGTAAAAGTAAATGCAGATGCCAAGCCGGAAGAGATCGCCGCGGCAACGGCCAAAGCGGAAGCTATTCGCAAGGAGCTCCTGGCCGGCGGAGATTTCGCCAAACTTGCGGAAAAATATTCCGATGATCCGGGAAGCAAATCCCAGGGAGGCGATCTGGGATATTTCACGAAGGATCAGATGATCCCAGAATTCGCTAACGTGGCCTTCAGTATGAAAAAAGACGAGATCAGCAATCCTGTCAAAACCGTATTCGGAGTCCATATTATCAAGGTAAATGATATTGTCCCGGAAAAACAGATGGATCTGAAAGAGGCCACACCGGCAATACGTTCCAGACTCGATAATGAAAAGCGCGAGGGAATCATTGTAAAGGAACTGGAAAGATTGCGTAATAAATACAAGGTCGAAATCAAGGGAATCAAAGACTCAGAGCCTAATAAGAAATAAATCAAATTGATTCTGGGCGGCAGCTTTCTCTGATGATTTCCAGAGAAAGCTGCCGCCTTTTTATTGAAAGCCCGTTAAAAGAGGAGTTAAGCCGCACGGTCCTGTTTTTCCGTGGGTACTGTCTGCTGAAGCTTTTTAAGAATCAGCATGTAATTTTTGGTAGGATTCACATGAGCAGACATATCCCATAAATTCAAGAATTCCCTGTAACTCAGAGATATGGTTTTTTTAAACAAGGGGTCATGGAGATAGATGATTTCCTTTTCCTGATCATAGCCGACAGCGATACGCCAGTGACCTGTAAATTTTCGTAATTTTTCCTGATCGTTTGCCCATTGCCTGACCATCACAGGACTATTTTTGGACAACTCCTCAATTAATTTACGAAGATCCCCCTGACCGGCAAAAGCGACATCCAAACCATAATTCCGATACGGAAATCGAATCACATCTTGATAAGAGACGCCTTTTTCAGCATGCCATTTAAGATTATTTTTTAAAGATATGGTCGATTCACTGATCCCATGATAACTCAAAATCATGGATAAAGAGGTGGGACCGCATTCATTTTTCCCTTGCTGGTAAAGAGGAACTTTCTCCACCATATGCTTCAACTGCACCCCCTCTACCCTGTAAGCAAATGAGGGGATTTGATTCGAATTTGATTCCTGAGTGATTGACGTGACGACCGGTTTTTCCGGCATGACACCGCCAAGGGCAATCCCCAAAAATCCAAAAAGGAAAACGGCACTTTGCAATAAAATTTGTTTTTTCATAATCCTAGCGTTTGGTAGATTTAGCACAGGATCATAGAAAAAACTGTAATTATGATCACAACGGGTCCTATGATTAAGCACGTATTTCCGGTTCAGGCTAACTTTGATCAATATCAATCATTTGGTCTCTCCGATATCCATCGCCGAAAAAGACACGTTCATCACTGCGATGAAACCCGGCTGAAAATTTTACGGTTATGATACGACGAAAACAGCAAGCTATTTGAAAATGTGAGTTGCGCAATCAACTTGACAACCCACTCCACCCCTTATATATCTTCCAGAAAATATAGGGTTCTTTTAGCAAATCCGTTCAGATTTTTTCGAATCCTACAATTTTCCGAAAAGCAAATACATCCAAACCTATTTTAATTGACTTATGAATAACACTGTACGGAATCCTAATTCGTATACTCTGAAAATGAAGAATTCAGGTCCCGATGTAATGACAATTATCATTTCAGGAACCATAAACCTGGATACGGTAAATGATTTCATGGTGGAAGTAGATCGATTGCTGGACGGAAATTCCGGTCGAAATTTGATTTTCGATTTCAAAAACCTTGATTATATGGATAGCGCAGGCGCTCTCGCTTTCATGTCGTTTCGTGATAAAGCCAAACAAAAATCCATTACGCTCAGATATGATTCAATAAGCGCAGAAGCAGAACGCATTCTGGCGCTTGTTGATTTCGATATACATGAAAAGGAAAATAAAGTTCAGAAGACCATGCCGGTATTCCTGGAAAGAGTAGGGCACCTCGGAATACATTCTTTTAATCAAGCCATTCTCTTATGTCTTTTTATCGGGGATGTCGCCAGCGCGTTCATTCAGTCCGTCATTCATCCCGGGACCATTCGTTGGGATAATGTATCTCTTTATATGAAGAAAGCAGGAGTGGAAGGTCTTCCCATTATTGGTCTAATCAGTATTCTGCTCGGATTGATTATGGCCTTCATGGCGTCTCTTCAGCTTCGTCTCTTTGGAGCCAATATTTATATAGCATCCCTGGTTGCTATCGCGCTCGTGAAAGAACTCGGCCCCATCATGACCGCAATTGTTTATGCAGGGCGCTCCGGCTCTGCCTTTTCTTCCGAAATCGGTACCATGTTGATCAATGATGAAGTGGACGCCCTCTCCACCATGGGATTCGATCCCATAAAATTTCTTGTCCTGCCCAAAATAATTGCCTCCATCGCTGTTGTGCCAATTCTGACGTGCTATTCCTCTTTTTTGGGAATTCTGGGAGGATTATT
>DHHG01000192.1 GCA_002403175.1 Syntrophaceae bacterium UBA4778
TGGTCGGCATGATCTTCGGTATTCCTTCAGGACGATTGAAAGGATTATACCTGACCATCGCTACATTGGCAGGGCAATTCATCATCGAATATATTCTCGTTCACTGGGAATCCCTGACCCAGGGGACCATGGGGATTACCTTGCCCGAACCGACGATATTGGGCTGGTCCCTAAGAGGAGATCGCAGCTTCTTCTTTATAATTTTCTTGTGCCTGGCCGCCATGGTCTGGTGCGCCATCAATATCATGAGAACCCGATACGGCAGGGCATTTATCGCAATACGGGACAACGACCGGGCTGCCGAGGGAATGGGGATACCGATCTTTCGGTATAAGCTGCTTTCCTTTGCGATCAGTTCCTTTTATGCGGGACTCGCCGGTTCACTATGGGCCTTCTATATGATCAGCATCACCACCGAGCCATTCACGCTGACGCTCTCCGTCGAGTATATCGCGATGGTAATCATCGGTGGGCTGGGAAGCATTTCCGGCGCGGTTTACGGCGCGATCTTCATCACATTGCTCAATGAAGGACTCCGCTGGCTCACGGATATACTGATGAATATGGGAGGGGCTGCCGGACTGAAGCTGACGATTGCCCCTCTGAAAGAGCTTGTCTTCGGAATGTCTATCGTCCTGTTTATACTTTTCGAACCGCGGGGATTGGCCGAGGTGTGGAGGATCGTTCGCTCTAACTTCAAGCTCTGGCCTTTTGCTTATTGATGATCTTATGAATAACGAAACTCTTCTACAATTGAACAATATCAGCGTGATCTATTCCGATGTCATTCAGGTCCTGCGCGGGGTATCCCTGACCGTTCCCGAAAGGAGAATCATTTCTCTGCTGGGTAGCAACGGGGCCGGAAAGACAACAACGCTGAAAGCAATCTCCGGATTGCTGAAAACGGAGAACGGCAAGGTCACAGACGGAGATATTACATTCAGCGGAAGATCCGTCCAGAACTCATCTCCTGAGGACATTACCAGACTGGGAATTATTCAGGTCCTGGAAGGGCGGCAACCGTTCAAATATCTGACCATTGAGGAAAACCTCAGGGTAGGTACCGCGACGCGCTGGGGAAAGCCCTATAAAAAGGATCTCGAAATGGTCTATGACTACTTTCCCCGATTGCGCGAACGCAGAAAAGGATTGGCCGGATATTGCAGTGGCGGAGAATTGCAGATGCTGGTTATGGGCAGGGCTTTAATGGCGCACCCGCGGCTGCTTCTGCTCGATGAACCATCACTTGGGCTTGCCCCTCTGGTTGTCGAGGAGATATTCAGGATAATTACCAGGATCAATGAAGAGCAGCAGACCACGATTGTACTCGTGGAGCAGAATGCAAACATGGCCCTTCAAATCGCGCATTACGGTTATGTCATGGAGAATGGAAAGATCGTTATGGAGGGATCTTCCGATGAATTGAAGAGTAATCCCGACGTGAAAGAGTTCTACCTCGGCATGGGAGCCGCCGATCTCGTTAAATCCTATAAAGATGTCAAGTCCTATAAAAGGCGCAAACGCTGGCTTTAACAGTTGCTGTGAAGCAGGGGGCTTGCGTCTGTTCATCCTTCGGATTAACAATATCGTGAAACAGCGCATATCTTAATTTCAATTACTTACCCGAGTAAATTATCCATTTGATAAAATTTTCCTGTATAAGGCTCTATTTAAGAGAAGATTAGAGTCGGAAATGCGCAGCATTGATCGAAGTAGATAAAAACTTGATTACACCTACAATGTTTCAGTAGTGGGTAGTTGTTAAAATTGAGAATTACAGATAGAAAGCAACGATGCCGCACAGTTCACTGCGATATCGTTTCCCGGCATCTGAGGATTGGTTGCACTGAACCCTTAACAACAGAAATCTAACTTTAAATGTGGTACAACTCTTGGGGGCAGATCATCTGGTCAAGATTCTTTGAGTTGCTAAGACATTTCGAAGCTGATCTTTGTATTAGCCCATTCAAGAGTTTTTATGATATAAATAAACCGTAATTTAAAGAAATTAACAAATTCCTTGAAGGGGGCATCTATGACGGTACTTGAATTAGATACCGACGAAAAGAAAGCTCTTCTGGCTATTCTCAAGAGATATTATCCTGATCTTCAGCGTGAGCGTTCCAACACGGATGACCAAGATTACCGCAAAGATTTAGAGAGTCAAGAAAAGTGCATGGTCAAATTGATTAATCGCTTGAAGGAGGTATCCGACTCCTGATTATTGGAGCGCTTTAATTACTGTATACCCGATAAAGTCAATTCTATCATTTTTCAAACAGCTTAAATTCTTTTCTTTAAAGAGCGCCTTTCCGTCAAGGTAGGTCTGGATCGGTATGCTGCCTTTGTTCGCCCCAACGTGATTCCCTCGTCGGAAAGGGCCCAGTCAACCAGTACTGACATTTTCAGATTTTCTGCATGACATGGAGGCCGGGGCTGGTCAGAAGGAAGACTTGGAAAGGGTGCAACATTCTATTTCTCACTTCCAACCATGTAAATCAGCCGCTTATTTCCATTCGCAACCACGTATTGCCTCCTTTGGGGTCATCTCTGGTCATCTATGGGGCAGAATATAGGATAGGATTAATGCATCTCGGAATGATGAAATTCACTCAGGAGAGTGAATGCTCCAAGATGCACCTACAAGTCCTCGCTCCACCGATGTTATTAAAAGTGAATATTACAAGATGAATTGTTGGATAAGGCACTCGTAATAAAATTTAGCCTCGAAAAAATTGATGATACAATTTGGGGTCTTGAAAGAAAAATCAAACCATACTGTAACAGGCAGAGTGTGACCTCTGTAGCTTCTGTACTGTAGCCCATTTCGCTGTCTGCTTTGCCAAATAATTCAAGACGCACATCGAAAATATGGTGCTACTTGGTCCTTCAACCTTTATTCCGCTCCATCTCCAAAAATCCAAATAGTCCCTATCTGTTTGGAACTAATGAGGTTTGCGTACTTCCATTAAGTCACATCGACAGATGACAGGCTTGCAACTCTGATATTGCCCAAGATATAAGAGTGCAATCGGCAATCTGAAGATCACCAATACTTCAGACCGATATTCAGGGCAGTCAGGTTGATGTCACCGAGATCCGCACCAGCATAAAACTCGTCTTACTTTGTTCGTCAAAATAAGTCTAGTACCCGGAATCCTTCAAGGATCTGAAGCTGACAAGTTTCTGCTGCTTCTCATCCCACAAATTCAAAAAAAGCGACTTGAGACTTCTGCGGATGGTCAGGGGCATTACGGTTTGCATAATGGGCACTTCCTCGTAGCCCTGTTGCAGCTTATAGTTCGGAATACGGGGCAGAACATGGTGGATATGGTGCAGCCCGATATTGCTTGTGAACCACTGAAACACCTTGGGGAGCTTGTAATATGAACTCCCTTTCAAGGCGGCCTTCACCGGGTCCCAATTCTCATGACGCGACCAATACACGCCCTCGAATTGATGCTGAATGTAAAACAGCCACACACCCACGGCCCCAGCAATCAGAATGATCGGCAGTTGAATTAGCATATAGGTCTTTAACCCAATCGTCAGGCTGGCTGCCAATATGACCAATAAAACAGCCAAATTGGTCACCGCCGCGCTGTAACGCTCATTTTTCCGTTCCCATTGGTGCAGGAAGCGCTGAGTAATCAAAAAAGAGTACCCTGGGCCGATTCCGAGGAAAACGAAAGGATTGCGATAGAGCCTGTAAGCCAATCGCATTACCCTGGAAGCTGCCCGATATTCTTCAACGGTTAATGTCCAAATGTCTCCGACACCCCTGTGATCCAGATCCGCATAGGTGCCGTGATGAATGAGGTGATTGTGTCGCCCAGTATGTAAACGGTGTAAAGGTCAATATGCCAGACAGATAACCAAGGATAGTATTGGCCTTCTGTGAGCTAAAAAAAGAACCGTGGGCGCAGTCGTGAAACAAAATAAATATGCGCACCAGAAAAAGGGATGCAATCAATATGAGCGGGAAAATATCCACAAAGGAATACTTTTCCTCCACCATGTAAACAAGGATAATCCACAGAGCAATGTAAGGAATAAATGTGTTGATCAATTGCAGAATCGCCTGTCGCAGGTCCGGTTTAGCATACTGCGATAACGTTTTCCGCAAAGAATGTATTGTCAATTCATCGGGGAATCCGCCTTTATCCACAACCATATCACACCAATAGAAGTGTAACGCCTCATTCGTCGAACATAATTAGATATTGGTTTGGCCCAGCGACAAACAGCTAAACGGAGGAAACGATTTTCATACTTATTTGAAATACCAAAAAAAATAGCCATGTCAAGCGGAATGAGTTTGCAACTGTACACAGCAGGCATTTCGAAAATGAAAATCAGAGCTTCGCGTATAGCACTTTTATGGATATTAATATCTTTGGTGATTAACGATTGAAACCTTGCATGCCTATAAGAAAAACTGGTTGGTCTTCCCCCGGAATTGTGGACAGTTCGAAAAGCTGCGACCGAGGCTCACAATATGCCAGTGAAGACTTTCAGTCATTGCTGACACAATACTGCATGCGATGTAGCATGAGCCGGAAAGGCAACTGCTGGGATAATGCCCCGGTTGAAAGTTTCTTTGGCACTTTGAAGCGACAACTGGTATTCCATGAAAAATGCCTAACCCGCTTTCACGCTCGACAAAGTATTTTTGACTACATCGAGCGATTCTATAACCGTCGTCGCCTGCATTCGACTCTGGGCTATAAAAGTCCTCCTGCCTTTCCATGGTTCATTCCTTAAAGTTACAATATCAAATTATAAATTCTTATACATGAACTCATGGTAGGAGGAAGTGTTCACCTCTTGTCAATGCTTTACATTTTAAATAAAAACTGCAGATTATTTGATGAAAGAGATTACAGATAGGCGAGATTCCATACTGATATAATGACACACTGAAAGGGAGCAAGTCCACAGCTGTACCATAATCCACTCCACCTCTACTGGAAAATCACTGAAGCGAAATGGACGGACTCCCGTTCAAGCGGATATCCAATTTATCCCGGATACCTGATCCAGGGAGAACGCCGGGCTTATGGACATTTGGTAATTCCCGTCAAAGTTTACTGCCATGCCTGAGTCATCTGCGCGTAAGATTTTCCCTGTGACTGAAATCAAAATGAGGTCAGCTTGGGTCTCCGACAATTCCAGTGCCATCCTGATTTGAACGCAATCACCTGGGGTCATTCCGGCAGGAGCAGCAGAGAAAAAGCCCCCTGCTGAGATGTTGCTGGTCATGAGAAAGGCGGAGATTCGCGATTATTCGCTTAGGTAGTAGATTTCACCTGGTAATCTGCAATCCCGATCAGATCAAATTAGAATTGGGCTGGAAATTGATAACACATACGAAGTATTGACAGCTCTGGCGACGCCTTAACTCAGATGGTCTCCATTTCGAGTTCACTTTTCACCAGGAAAATGGAGCAGGGCATCTTCCGGATTATCGCATCGTTACTGCTGCCGACCAGAAGGCGTTCGATACGGCCTTCTTCATGGGCACGCAAGATGACCAGGTCAATCTTTTCTTCCCCAAGAACCTTCAGAATCTCTTCAACAGGATCGCCTTCCTTAATAATCCTTTTGATCTTTACTCCTTCATTTGTCTCGCCGCCGATAATATTATCCAGTTCCGCCTTAATTCTTTCCACGTCCTTCCTGCGCTCTTCCGCCTGCGACATTATGGGCAGATTCCAGCCTTGCAGCCATAAATTATCTATAACATGAATCACGGAAAGCTCAGCACCGTACTTTGCCGCCAGTGAAACCGCGCAATGAACCGTCCTCTGACAATATTGAGTCATCCAACTCACAGCAAGTATTCTTTTAATATCTTCCATTATCCGCCTCCCAGTCTAAATATTCAAAATCGTGCGGAATCTGCCGATCTCTCTTTCGATCTCCATAATGCCAGATAACCATGCACAATCCAGCCGGACACAAATCCAATAATCACCTGAGATCCGGGTCCGAAAAGATGGCCATGCGGATTCCCGATGCGACATACCGCCTTCAATTCGAATCAGCATTCGATTTCCGGCAGGTCCGGGAAATAATATCGTGCATATTTTAATATCCAAAAATACATATATACAAAATAAGGATATCTCTTATTTTTGGATGCTCCAAAACCTTAGTACCTGAGCCAAGGACAACCCTCTGGTAATCTACGAAATTTTCGGGACTGATGCCTGAAATGAAAATCAATAGTTTAGTCAATTCACATTTCTGTCCGCAATCAATAATCCAAATCCGGTGAGGAGCTCGTCGCTTTGTATTTAAACAGATACCACCCGATTTCATCCCCACGGAAACGTATTGAATTTGCTTTGTCCAACCCAGTAGGTCTCGGGTGTCCTTTTAGGAATTTAATGATCTGTCCCTGCCGTGCGCTCCATTCTTCTTTGGACAATTTAGATAAAAAAGGCTTCCCAGTACGCAACATAGTCATTAAATGTTGATCCTTCCGCCCATTTTTTCAACAAGCAAACCCTTGTCCCGTTTAATGGCAGCCTGTTTTCGATCCTCAAAGGAACCTCTTAGCTTCGCTTGACCCAATATTTCTCCCCCTTCTATCATAAAAATTAAGACCGTGACCTCGGACTTCGAATACTCTGAGAAGTCCTAAACCTGAAGTGCTACATAGCCTTTAGATTTCGATTTGAAACCTGCATGAATTGATCAAAACTGTCTTTTATTTCTTTCAGGAAGGAGGGTAGCATATAACTTGCTATTTTTCTTTCCGTTTTCATTTTTAGGAATATTTTTGCTGGAATCTTATAGCCCCAAAGATGGCTGACTTCAATCGGTAATGATGGACCGTACTACTTGCCGTGGAGAATATCCATCCATCTGATCGCCTCCGACTCGCTGACTTTTCCGAGATACACTTGGGTCGTTTTCAGATCCTGATGCCTCAGAATAATCTTCGATCTGATCTCCAATGGAATTCCGTTTCGACTGGCATAAGTTGCCGAATATCGCCGAAGGTCATGAGGCGCAACCTTAAAGTTAAGCTTGCTTCCTAGCTTAATGATCATTGACCTGGCAGTTGAATACGAGATCGGAAAGAGCCTGTTATCAGCGGACAGGTTTTTAGATCTGATGTATTCATCGATACGCTTTGCAACTTGTTCCGACATGAAAGCAACTTCGCCTTCCTTGCCAGATTTCGGTTCCCTGATCAGAAGCTTTCTTTCAGAAATATCGGATACCTTGATTTTCAAAACCTCGCCAATTCTCAAACCACATCGGGCTTGCAGTTCCATGATGAGTCTGTCCCGTGGGTTTCGGGTATTGTATATCAGCTCATCGACCGATTCTTTATCCAAAATAGTTTTGGATACCTGTTTGGGGGCTCCAAATGCCTTTGAAAAGAGAGGACCGTTGCATGGATTTTTCATATTGATCGCACATTTTTCGATGATGAAATTGTAGAATGCTTTCACCTGTGCATATCGGAGACGCCTAGTTGATTTCGCCTGATCACGGGTCAGGTTTTCAAGGAACTGGAACCATATCAGAACCCATTAATTCAAACTCCCGGTCTCCGCAAAATTCACTGAATCTTTGCAACAGAAAATGGTAGCTGTCTTTCGTCCTTTGCTTCAGGCTTGATTGTTGATGAAATTGAAATAGGGTAATAGCGTCTTTTATTTTCATGCTCTGCCTCCTTGAGTGTCATGGATTCCATCTTTGGGGCAGAATATAGGATAGGATTGATGAAGCTGGGAATGAAATGAAATTTAATCAGGAGCGTTGAGCATCCAAGGATGCACCTACAAAGTTTCAGTTGAAGTAAACTGTGAAATTTGAGTGTTACTGATTGAAAGAAAGCCTTATCCCGTGGTTTTAATTTTTAGCAGCCACTCAGATACTTTTTTTTGCGCAGTTTTCACATCCTTTCCCCTGATGGCAATACCATCCAGCAAAATCGATTTTGGACAAAGTTTTGAGATATCCGTAGCGCTTCGTCCCAGACCGCTTCCCTCGTGCGTGCAAAACGGTACGATGGTCTTTCCCGAAAAATCATATTGAGACAAAAAGGCCATGACCGGAGCGGGAATCGTGTTGCACCAATTAGGGTAGCCAATGAAAACTAGGTCATAGGGCTTAATATTTTCAATTTTTGTTCTTAAATCCGGTTTGTGGCCGGATTGCAGTTCCTGCTTTGCTTGTTTTACAACCGCATCGTAATCATCAGGATACGGCTTTACGGCCTGAATTTCAAAAATATCGCCATCCGTGCTTTTGTGAATTTGATTGGCAATTTCACGAGTGTTGCCGCTATGGGAAAAATAAGCCACCAGAATTTTTTTCATCTTATTTTCTCCTGAATTCCTGCTTTAGTTTGCGCTGCTGTTTAAGACCTTGTATAGAATCTCCTTGGCATTATCCGCCTCTTTATTACCAACTTTTGCCTTGAGAACCGATATCAGGTTCTTCATTTGCGCCTCGGTTAGACCTGTATTCAACCCGATTTTAAAATGAGCCTGCAACTGAGAGTTGACACCTTCCATCGCGGATAGGGCTGAAATAGTGGCAATCTCTCTGCTCTGGAAATCCAGATTGTCGCGTCCAAAGATATCTCCGAACAGGTGGCCTTTCAAAAACTGATCTATAGCGGGAGCAAAAGTATAGATTTCCCCAGTGACCGGTCTCCCTGCCAGGCGTGTCTGAATTTCCGTTCCAAATTCGATACTGCTTTTGTTGGTAGGCAAGGGGCTTGCTTCCTGGCCAAGCTTGTCTTTGATGCCCCTCTTCCCCCGTTCTTTCATGACGTCCATAAAAGTGTTAATACCGTTTAGGCTGCGAGGGAACCCCGTATAAGCATACAGTTGAACCAAGAATTCCTTGATTTATTCACGTCAAGCCAGAATCCAGACCTTCATTCAAAAATGTATTCAGCTTTTCCATGTTACCCTTGGCGGTAAAGACCGCGATAGTGATGATACTTTGCTGTATGGCGTTTAAGTTTTCGTTTTTCATGTTCTGCGCCTCCGAAATGAAAGTAAAGCTAAACATTGCGGTAAATATGACTGCCAGAAATACTATGATTTTTCTATTCATGCTGTGCGCTCGTCAAAGATGTTTGCTCTCATCCTTTATGGCAGGACATTGTAGACTTCGTTAGCTACCGGCTCTAGCCACTGTGCAGGACCGTCCTGACTATTGGTTTCAACAGAAAGATGGACAAACCAACTGTCCTTTGCTGCGCCGTGCCAATGCTTGACATTAGCTGGAATCATAACCACATCGCCTGCATGCAGCTCCCGCGCAGGCTTGTCTTTCTCCTGATACCAGCCTCTGCCACCCGTGATCAAAAGGATTTGGCCGCCAGGATGCTTGTGCCAGTTGTTGCGGCATCCCGGCTCAAAGGTCACGTTTCCGATGGGGCAGTTGAATTCGTTCCCACCGGGAACCAGCATCTTCAACCATGCTTTACCACTAAAATATCTGCTGAACTGGGGAGGAAGTACATCACCCTTCGGGAAAATCACACTATTGCATAACTCATTGACTGTACCCATAATTGTTTGCTCCTTTCTCACGCTATCCTCTGGATCACCGGTTTCCCAATGGTACTATTTATTTAAAATATTACGATTGTAACCTAACATAAACTTATAAATTGAGGATTTCAGGAAGAAACACATGTAAAAGCATTTCCCTGTTGATTCTCGAATCGTTCCCGGCGCATCCATGAATTTAAAAAAGTGTCATGTTGTGAATTACGGCTTGAAAGATTCAAGTTCGAACTGTGGGGTAGGTCTTTTGCAATAATAAATTACCACTTCCCGCCCCTATAACTGCATCAATCAATCGAATCCGAACAGAGCTCTTACGCACGGATCGTGATGACTCGCTCGTACAGAGATGTTTTTTTGGAAGTGACCAAAATGAAATTTGAGTCGGATATTTACCATAGCGGTACGATCGAGCCGCCTTACTCGCTAAAATCCATCTTACTTGTTTCAACGTGGTCTTTATGCCAATTATTTTAAATTTTCATTGAAGAACTTTTCCATTTTATCAAACGGAATTTTATCCATGCGATCATACAAATCAACATGATTGGTATTCGGGATAATCATTAGCTCTTTCGGCTCCGCTGCGGCTTTGTAAGCATCTTCGCTAAAATAACGCGAGTGCGCATTTTCACCAGCAATCAGCAAAATCGGGCGAGTTGAGATTTCTTTAATGTAGGTCAACAGCGGGAAATTCATGAAGGACAATGGACTGGTAGCAGTCCACGCACCGTTTGAGTTTGGTGAATTTTTGTGAAACCCACGGGGAGTGCGGTAGTAGTTGAAAAATTCTTTTGTGACCGGATCACTGTTTTCTTCAAGCGTTTCAGGCAAAATGCGTGGGCCGGGGGCGGGTGTTCCCTTCTCTGCATCTGCCCAACGTTGATGGCTAAGTTCTTCCAGTATTTGCGTACGTTGTTCGTAGGTCAGATTATCATTCATACCTCTTGCCATGGTCCGTGACATATCATACATACTGGTGGTCGCAACGGCTTTAATGCGTTTGTCAACTGCGGCAGCGTTCAGGCCCATACCGCCGAAACCACAAATGCCGATGAGGCCAATACTGTTTCGCTCAACATAAGGTTGCAGGCCGACAATGTCCACTGCTGCACTGAAATCTTCGGTATTTATGTCTGGTGAAGCGACATTGCGGGGTTCGCCGCCACTTTCACCCGTATAGGACGGGTCGAACGCAAGAGTGACAAAACCGCGCTCGGCCATGGTTTGTGCATACAGCCCGGAAGATTGTTCTTTTACCGCACCAAAAGGGCCGCTAATAGCAAGTGCTGGAAGGCGTTGGCTGCCAAGATTTTTTGGCAAGTATAAGTCAGCTGCCAAAGTGATACCGTAGCGGTTCTTGAATGTCACTTTCTGATGATCTACTTTGTTGCTTTTGGGGAATGTCTTATCCCATTCGTTATTCAGTCGCATGGCATTACCTCCAGTTGGATTGCTATGTTAAATAGGAATCCAAATTTTATCCGACAGGATCATCCACAACCTTCGATCTTGCATTTATCTTATTTCAGCCTGGACATATAAATAAAATTTATATCAAATTTAAAGGCATGTCCATGATCACAGGAACTACTCCAAAACCTGATGCCTGGTTATTTCTTCACGAATTCTTTTTCATAATCTGGATGAGAATTATTATTTGAAAGGTGTTATTTACGCAGGTTGGCCCGCTCAACATGGTTTAGTAGGAATCCTGCAAAATGACAATCTCTGGTCTACGAAAGACTTCACTTATTGGATTTCTTGTCACGCTTGTTTCACGTTATGCGATATCATTTTAACGGATAAAAATTTCACTATCGGTTTTTCAGATAATCCCGGAAAAAATTCCTTACTTGATCAGCCTTCTGTGCATGATAATGATCGAAGTGGGGAAGAGTATCCCGCCAAATAGCAGTAATCCTACCAATTCCATTATCGGAAAAGAATCCGGACCTCCGATCGTTAAGGAACGGGAAAGATCGACAAGCCATGTTAAGGGTAACAGATAAGCGACCTTTTGCGCCCACAGGGGGAGGGTATCAATTGGAAAAAACGTCCCGCCAAAGAGGAACATCGGAGTTACAAATAGGAAAATCGGAAGATTGAACATATCAATGGTCGAGACCAAGCCGGTAAAAAACATTCCCAGAGAACCGAATGCCAGGCCGCTGATGAATGCCAGGGGGATCAGCATCAGTCCTTGTGGATATTGAATGAGACCGAAGGCGCTGATAACGATCATCATGATGGTCGTGGCAATAACGGATTTGGTGGCCCCCCAGACGATTTCACCGGTGATGATCTCCTCCAGGGAAACGGGAGTGGCCATGATTGCATGAAATGTTTTCTGATAGTACATGCGAACATAAGATGAATAGGTGGTTTCAAAGAAGGCGTTGTACATGATATTAATCGAGATCAACGCAGGTGCTATGAATTCGACATAGGAAACCGGATTTCCGCGGTATTTTACATCTCCCACCAGGGCGCTCAATCCGACTCCGAATGCCAGCAGATAGAACATCGGCTCCAGCAAGGGTGGCATAAAACTGATCTTCCAGCTTTTCCGATATACCGTGAAATTACGCTGCCAGACCCGGAGGAAGCGTCGCGAGATATGAAAAGAGGGCAGATTCATTCTCTGATATCCCTTCCCGTCAATTTGAGAAACACATCTTCCAAGGTCGACATGCGCATAAGGCATCCTTTCCCGCAATGACTGCGGATCTCCTGGTAGATATTCTCCTGACCGTTGCTGTAAATAAGAATGCGATGCCCCAGATCCTCATGCGGCAGGGATCTATCATGAATCAATCTGCGCACCGGTTCACCAGGCTCTGATATTTCAATAATGTCACGGCCTGCATACTTTCTGATGAGTTCAGAAGGCTCTCCTTCGACCAGAAGCTTGCCGTGATCCATGATGAGAAGCCGGTCGCAAAGAATAGCAGCCTCATCCATATTATGTGTTGTCAGGAGTATGGACAATCCCTTTTTTTTCAGAGTTTCCAGATTTTCCCAGATCTGATGACGCGATTGAGGATCAAGGCCTGTTGTCGGCTCATCAAGAATGATGAGTTCGGGATTATTCATAAGGGCACGGACAAGAACCAGCCGGCGCATCATACCACCGGATAATTCCGGTACCTGCGAATATTTGCGAAAACCCAGCGCCATAAATTCAATGAGCTCTTCAGCACGTTTGATGGCGATTTCCTTTGGAATATTGAAATAACGGGAATAAACCAGAAGGTTCTGAAAGACATTGAGCTCGGGATCGAGATTGTTTTCCTGGGAGCAAACTCCTATGCGGGCCCTGATCTCGCGCCAATTTTCGGTAATATTCATTCCGAAAACGTGAAGTCGGCCGCTTGTAAGAGGGGAAAAACCATAGATCATTCCGATGGTGGAGGTCTTACCGGCGCCATTTGGACCGAGAAGACCGAAACATTCGCCACGGAAGACATGAAAAGATAAGTCGTCAACAGCAGAAAAATCGCCGAATTTCTTAATCAGATTTTTAGCTTCAATAATATATTGCACGTGATCTTATAAGTACAATGAGTCAAAATGCTGTCCGGATCAAGAAGGGGCCAGAGGTTCTATTTTGTATCCAACATCAATCTTACGTATTTTCTGTGATTCGTTTTCGATCATTTTGAAACCCTCCTCGAGAAGGAGGTGGGTTTCTCTTGTTCTGATTGCAGGATTTCTGGAACCCATCACTACGGCAATAAGTCTTATATCTCCTCTCTTGGCCGTTGCTATGACATGAAAACCGGCTGCTGATACAAAACCGGTCTTTAAACCATCCACATCGGGATATCTCTGAAGGAGCCTATTGTGATTGATCTGGGTGATGTTGTCATGAGTAAAATAGGGCATGGAGTGAATACTCAGGGCTTCAGGAAAACGTTCAAGGTATTTGGAAGAAAGTAAAAGGACATCTCTCGCGGTAGTTATCTGTCCTTTGGCCGGCAAACCATTCGGATTTTTAAAGGTGCTGTGGGTCATTCCCAGTTGCCTGGCTTTCGTATTCATCCTGACTACAAATCGATTAACACCTCCGAAATGCTCTGCAACAGCCACGCAGGCGTCATTGCCTGAAGCGATCGCCATTCCCTTCATGAGATCCTCAAGCGGAATTTGCCTTCCTGCTTTAAGAAACATTTTGGAACCGCCGGTCTTCCAGGCATTGCGGCTGATACTGACCATATCATTGAGGTGGGCATTTCCCTCATTAATTGCTTCATAAACTAGATAAAGTGATAGCACTTTGGTTAAAGATGCAGGCTGAATGGGTTTATCCGGATTTTTGGAAAAAAGAATCCTGCCGTCATTCATATTCATCAGTATGGCCGATTTTGCCTGAAGATCAATTGGAACAACAGCGTATACGATGCGAGGAACAATAAGAGCAACAATAAATAGGCAAACGATCAACAGCCATGCAGTCACAAACAATTTTTTTGTGAACATGAGCCATCTCCATTTGTATGTAAGTGGGCGAAAGGTTAATTCAAATCTATTGTCTCGTCAAGCATGAAAATGTGTAATACGTAATTACTAAGAAATTCAGGCTATATTGAAGGGGAAATCCTTACGCCGTATGGGGTACAATCGTGCGCAGAATATCTTCTTTACCGATTATTCCGATCAGGATTCCTTTTTCCTGGACAGGAACCGTATGGAATTTCTTTTTGATCATTACGGTTGCGATCTCATCTATTTCGGTTTCGGGTGATACAGTAAAGGGCGCAGCTGTCATGGCATCCCGGACAACCATGGCTGAAATTTTCTTCATCTCGGAATCTATTTCGGATGGCGATTTCAAGGGAATGACGCCGCCCAGCAATGAAAAAAAAGAGGGGAGGGGAATTTTCTCCTGTTGCGCCAAGATATCGCTTTGGCAAATGATTCCCAAAATTCGCATCTCATGATCCACTACTGGCAGCCCATTGAAGTGATTCTGTAAAAGTAGCCTGGCTGCCGTTAGGATATCGGTTTCAGGATGCACGTAGACCACGTCTGCCATCATTACATCGCGAGCTCTCTGCATATAGGCGCCTCCATTTTAGGGTGAGTTTAGCTCTAATATTCCAAAAGTAAATACGAATAAAGTATGAGACCATGAATCCGGCAGCGAGCGCATTCCCGGCTCCGGTGGATCTCCAATTTTGTTTCGATATTGGCTGTGATGATAATTTAATTGTCCAGGTATGATCTGCAGCCGACATACCTTTTTGCGAAATAGGTATTGGACAGAAGATCCATGCAGATCACTTTCCCTCGGCCCGGCGCGTGAATGAATTTGCCATCCCCTGTATAGATTCCAACATGGGAAACTTTTTTCTTCCCGGATGTAGCAAAGAAGACAAGATCTCCCTTTTTCAGATCTTCCACATTCACCGGGTTTCCTGATTCAAATTGATCGACGGAAGTACGAGGGAGTATGAGACCGTTATGCCTGTAGATGGCCATTGCCAATCCGCTGCAATCAAAACCTTCATCGCGGCTGGCGCCCCCCCAAAGATAGGGAATTCCTACAAAACTGAGAGCGGTTGTGGCGATATGTTCACGGATCTCTCCCTCCGGAAGTATACTGGACAGGCCATAATCATCCGGGGTAACAATATAGAAATCATCTATGATTCCCGCGAATTTCAATTTTTCTGCTTTCTTCGTCGCTGATGCCTCCGTAGTGAAATTCCCAAACCGTACTTTGTACATATTGGAATCGCCGGCAAAATAGTAAGCATCCAATCCTTGTTTCTTGAGGGCATCCGTAAGGCGGGCTGCGTTGTTGACATCGGAAAATGCGCCTGCCTGAATCGTAAAGCCCATTTTGGATATCGATTTCAAAATAGGCTTTCTCGATGTTTTTAGTTTGTCAGGAGTTGGATTCCAGCCGGGCTTGGATGGTATCCCACTACATCCGATAACGATCAGAAATATTGAACTGACTAATATCCGGATAGTAAGGTTTTTCATGGACAAGCCTACCAAACGTTAGAGATTCACGAGCAAGCTTCGGCGAATCTCCGATCTGTGAGAAAGATGTTTAAATATGATTCGCTCGCTTACCCTGCCGCAAGCAGCGGGGAATGCGCTCACTGCCTGATTTCAGAAAAAAAGAATTTCTGAACCGAAATATACGCGCAAATTAATAGGCATGAACCTTATCTTTACCGTTGCGGTATCAGGTCACCCCATTTCTCCAAAATAAAAGAAATCGCATCCTCTTTGGATCTGATTTCTCCATCCAATTGGGCATCCTCAACGGCACGAATCATTTCGCTGAATAAAGGTCCCGGAGTAAATCCCAGGTCGATCAGATCACTACCGGTTATGATCCGTTCCGGATGCAGTTCTTCTTCTGAAAATTCATGCAATTTGTCTACGCAGAAATCATATGTTTCCATATTTCCGTGGCTGGCGAGGCAATCCAGACGGTGCAGTTCAAGGTGAAGAAAAAAATCGGTCATTCGCAGGAAACGTTTAAGACGGTTTGGGCGCATATGCATAACATTGATAAAGTGCATATGATTGAGAATCATCGATATGATCGTGTCGATCTCTGCCCTGGGAAATCGCA
>DHHG01000342.1 GCA_002403175.1 Syntrophaceae bacterium UBA4778
TGGGCCTGAATATGTCTTCGTAAATCGTACACGCGATTTATTTACCATAAGCGCTCCTTTTAAACAACCACCTGCATGTTCAGTCCAAATTTATCCGGATTGTCCGGAGGGAGTTTGGCGTTGACACTATTGTGAATTTCTATTAGAAATACCTGATAATATTAAAACAGTTTTCGGAGGGCAATGACTACGAAGAAAATCAGCACTAAAAAATCCGCTCTTATATCCATCAATGCAGCCCTGGAGAAAAAAGCAAAAAGGATCGTTCTACTGAATGTAAATAAGATATCGTCTATTTCAGATTATTTTCTGATTTGCAGTGGAAGCTCCGACCGCCAGGTCCAAGCGATCGCTGCATTCATAGAGGAAGAACTGAAAAAAGCAGGCAAACGTCCTATCGGCATCGAAGGAGAGCGGATCGGTAAATGGGTTCTAATGGATTATGGCGATATCGTAATTCATATTTTTTACGATCCGGTCAGAGACTTCTATGATCTCGAAAGACTATGGACAGATGTTCCGCGTTTGGAAATCGAAGATGACGCTCCCAGCCTGACATCTCTCGGGAAAGGAATATAAGTGACTTATACCGGTTCGGGTTTTAATCCCTTTTGAACCGGCAAGTACCGGAGCCGGTAAACAAGAAATAACGGAGGAAGGGACTTGCATGAATTTCTGGCAGGCATTGCTGACCTGGTTTTTCCTCCAACATGCGTCGGATGCGGGTTACTGCTTAAAACAAGTGGTAAGATTCCGTTTTGTGGGAAATGTTATTCCGAAATCAATTTTATCCAAGCCCCCTTTTGTACCTGTTGCGGCCTACCATTCAAGTCGCAAGCGGGTGAAAATCATCTGTGCGGCCAATGCATAAAGGATAATCAATATTTTACTGCGGCCAGATCTGTTGGAGTTTACGAAAGCATTCTTCTCGAATCCATCCACAGATTCAAGTATAACCAGGATTTGATTTCGGGCAAGGCTCTGGGCAGATTGATGGCATTTCATATTCACTCCTCATTCAAATCGGATCATTACGATTTGATCATCCCGGTGCCTTTGCATCCAAAACGGTTACGGCAGCGCGGGTTTAATCAGGCGGTCCTCCTCGGAAGAGAGATATCCTTGCAGTTTTCGATTCCAATGAAGACAGCCCTGCTAAAAAGAAATGTGAACACTTTACCCCAGGTCAGTTTGGGGAGGCAGGATCGCGGACCCAATGTAAAGGGAGTCTTTTCTGTTGAAAAGAAAGGGGAACTCGCCCATAAAAAAATTATCCTTGTTGATGATGTATATACGACGGGAACAACCGTACGGGAATGCGCCAAAATACTCCTGAATGCAGGGGCGGAAGAAGTTGCGGTGCTGACCTTGGCGCGTGCTTTGAATTAAAAGAGTCAGCATCATTTTTTAATTGAAAGCCAAGCAAATTTAAAGAAAGATGGATCAAGATGAGTAAAATTCTATCGTGGAATGAATTGAAAGAGGAAATTCAAAAACTCAAGCATGCGGGGAAAAAGATCGTTTTCACCAATGGCTGTTTTGATATTATGCATGTTGGACATGTCCGCTATCTCAAGGAGGCCGGGAAATTAGGCGACGTTCTGGTTCTGGCTCTGAACAGTGATTCATCAGTAAAGAGACTGAAAGGAGATAAAAGGCCTTTGAATTCCGAGGACGAGAGAGCTGAAGTATTAGCCGCCCTGGAATGCATCCACTATGTTACGCTCTTTTCCGAGGACACGCCCCTTTCATTGATCGAATTTTTAAAACCGGACATCCTGGTTAAAGGAGGAGATTGGTCTGAAGAAAACGTGGTGGGCAGGGAATCCGTCATGAGCTGGGGTGGCCGGGTTGCCATTATTCCCATGGTGGAGGGCGCATCAACGACCAATGTAATAGCCAAGGTTTTAAAAACCTATACGGAATCTTAGTCCGGCGCTAAAGTATCTTTCATAAACTCCGAAAAGTTCACTAAAGCGGTTCGTATCGCCTTTATTCAGAGCATCATCATGTTTTTTTCTTTACTTAAGAATGGTGTTGGGTTATATTTTCATATTAAATCTTAAATGATCAGGAGACAAGCCATATGAAACCTGAAAAGCTGGAAATGTTCAAAGGTCTTTTGAACCAGAGAATTGACGAGCTCTTGAGCGAGGCATATAAGACTGTCACCGACATGACCGATGAGAAAGAGAATTTTCCGGATCCCAATGACCGGGCCTCGCTCGAATCGGACCGGAACTTCGAACTCCGGATCAGGGATCGGGAAAGAAAATTGATCCGTAAAATGCAGGAAGCCATCCAGCGTATCGATAACGGGACATTCGGCTTATGTGATCGTTGCGGCGGCCCGATTTCCGAGAAAAGGCTCCTTGCAAGACCTGTCACCACATTGTGCATTGAATGCAAGACAAAGGAAGAAAAGCTCGAAAAGCAGCGGGGAGAGTAGCACGCATCCTTTCAAAAAAAATCAACTCTCATGAGGGTTGATTTTTTATTTCAGCATAATC
>DHHG01000108.1 GCA_002403175.1 Syntrophaceae bacterium UBA4778
TTTTGATACTGCTTTCCTGAATCATTGATCACGGCGGCATTTATGGCTCAAAGAATAACAAGAAGACAGAAGGACATCTCCAGGGTGTTGAGAAATAGAAAGACCCTTTGGGGAAACGGAGGCGGCATAAACTGGAACAGGAAAGGACTTTCCAAATACTCCAAATTAAATCTCCACAAAAGAAAGGAGGATGCTATGGATACGAAGGAACGCCTGAATGCTCTTGAAATCGCACTGACAAACGAAATGCAGGAACGGGAATTCTACCTGAAACATGCCGAGAGAACTGCTCATCCCCTTGGAAAATCCATGTTCCTTCAGATCGCAGAAGACGAATTAGAGCATTATGATCGACTTCGTCAGATCCATGAAATCTGGACCCAAAATAAAACATGGCCTGAGTCCGTTCCGCTGACAATTGGAGACACCCGCATCAAGGATGTCTTGCAAAATCTACTGGATAGCTTGGATGAAATGCCGGCCGGTAATGATGACGACATAGCGGCTCTGAAGACAGCTATCGCGTTTGAAGCCCGTGCTGTTGCACATTATGAAAAGATCCGCGATAACATTTCCGATCCGAAGCAGAAGAAATTTTTTGATCTTCTGGCGCACATGGAAAACGAACATTATATTGCCTTAAGAGATGTTGAACAATTTTTTACAGATCCTGCAGCCTGGTATCGAATCAAGGAACGCCACGGACTGGATGGGGGTTGAATGAGAGGATAATTACCCGGATATTGGAACTGAAATTAATTTGAACGCTTAGAAAATCAAATTGGGAGAGGAGAGATTCATGATCAAAAAGATTCTGGTTGCGACGGATAACTCCAATACGGGCAAGCATGCGGTTTCATACGCAATCGATTTCGCGAACGATTTAAAAGCGGAGCTTACAGCCATCACCGTTATCGATCTGCCGCCTATATCAGAACGTCAATCGATTGCGGGCGAAAGCTCGCCGACTCATTTAATAGAACCGCTGGGAGACTATATGGAGCAAGTCGCCACGGTATTCATGGACGAAATTGAAGCTGCATGCAATCAACGCGGCATTGTATTTCATCGTTGCATCAGAACAGGACATCCTGTGTCGACCATTGTTGAAGCGGCAAAGGAAATCAATGCGGATATTATTATTCTGGGTTCTCACGGCAGAGGCGCTTTGAGCTCCGCCTTGCTCGGAAGCGTTACACTTGGCGTAATACATCGAGATATTCATATTCCTGTACTCATCATTAAATAGGGTAAAAAGCAATCCGATTGAGTCGAAAATCATCCGGTGATAGTCCATTTTCGACTCGACTTGCTTTTAGAAATTATATATTTTTATTTTAAGATATCGCTCCATCGGGAGAATCATGAGTTTTTCAAAAAAGAACAATGAAATTATTTCGAGTTATCCGAATGGACAGACCCAAGAAAAGAAAACTTTTCTGCATGGGAAACTCCATGGTGAATATGTTTCTTTTTATCCCAACGGTCAGGTTATGTTGAAGCAAACATACATAGAGGGACTGAAAGAAGGGGATGCGGTCTCGTATTATCCCGATGGAACAAAGAAAGAGATCGGAACTTTTCATAAAAATAAATTGCACGGCGATTATACCTCTTTTTATGAAGAAGGCCAGGTCAAGGAAAAAGAACATTACGAGAACGGAAAACTGGAAGGGAAATATACTTTCTATCTGAAAAACGGCCAGGTTAAGGAAGAAGAACACTTCCGGCAAGGCTTATTCCATGGGGAGTATATTTCTTACTATCGTAGTGGCGAACTCCGCGAGAAGGGCAGTTTTAAAAACGATAAAAGAGATGGGGATTTCTTTCTTTATTTTAAAAATGGCCAGCTGAAAGCCAGCGCTCAATATAAAAATGATAAGTTGATCGGGAAATACAATACCTTCGAAAAGAGCGGAGAAATAGCTGATTCCGAAATCGATGAGCAGGCGAACGAGAACGCGATCGATATGGAGGCGGCTAATCGCGAATTCGACCAGTTGCTGAGTAGGCTTAAAGAGTTAAATAAAAGCAAACCCCTGGATATTCCGGAAGATACTTCGTCCGAGAAATAATCGCAATGGCTGAGAACGGGCGTCCGTTCAAGATCTTTTCAAATTCGACTTTCTTTGGAACCTTGAGGGAGCTCTTGGTTTAAAAAATATTGAGGTGACTCCATGGTCAACAGCATCCTGATCCCCGTAGACGGATCTGCATACAGCAAAACCGCTCTTCAATATGGAATCTATATCGCAAAGAAAATTGGAGCCGGCCTGATCGGACTTCATGTTATCGATATCAAGATCATTCAAGGGCCATTAATGGGCGAGATTGCTTTTTACAGCAATGTTCCCGCTTCTTATGAATTTATCCCGAAAATTGAGGAAGCTTTACAGAGCCGAGGTGAGAAAATCCTGGAATCCTTCCGGGAAACATGCGCCCTTTCAGGTATCAAACCGGAATTGAAGCTTATTAAGGGATTAATTGATGAAACGATTATCCTGGAAGGGGAGAATGCCGATTGGACGCTGCTCGCCCAACGCGGTGAACACTTTCACCTGACGAAAGGAACTTTCCTGGGAACAACTGCCGAGGCGGTTGTGCGCAAACTGAAGAAACCGGTCTTGATAACGCCGCAGGACTTTATAGAGATTGAAAGCATTGGGCTTGCATACGACGGCAGCCCTTCCGCCCATAATGCCCTGAAGCTGGCGGCCGAATTGTCGGAAAAAACAAAATGGCCGCTGACAATTATCATTGTTACTGATGACCACGAAACGGGAAGCAAACTGAGCTCAAAATGTGAAATCTTCCTGGAATCTTATGAAATCGATAGCGATATTGTCATCCTTAACGGGCATGAGGATCGTGAAATCCTGAAATTCATTCGGGAAGGATCCGTAGAATTGATGATCATGGGGGCTTTCGGCCATGGCCGCGTGAGGGAATTCTTTCTTGGAAGCACCACTTCCTGCATTATCCGCAAGAGTCCCATACCGGTCCTGCTTACACATTGACCCTGAAATAGTTTAATGTCCTGCACTGATCCCTTTTGATGCAATACGGGACCACAAATGCCTGGGGCCACTAATTGATTTTTGGATTGAATGAGTGCACCAGTTTTGTCTTCATTTCTTCTGTTTCCGGCTGAAAGACCTTTTGAATATTCTTGTCCAGGTCCTCCAGAATATCGTACCTGGTAAGATCATAGTGGATCGGGGTGATAGTTATCATCCCCCGCTTCAGGGCCGTGCCGTCGCTTTCTTTATCGGTTACCTCAATCTGGGTCTCGCCTGCCAGCCAGTAATAAACATTTTCCCTGGGGTCGACTCTTCTTTCAAAACTCTCCACCAATCTGGCGCTCCCTTGGCTGGTTACAACAATCCCCTTTATCTCTTCTTCCGGAAGAGCCGGAACATTGATGTTGAGGGGAATGTGACGTAACGGATTGCGCTCCATCATGTAGAGGGCCATCCTGGCGGCGAACTTTGCAGCGAAACTGAAATCGCTACCCCGGCGATGGCTGTTCAGGGAAACAGCCATGGAAGGTACACCCAATATAGCTCCTTCCGTTGCAGCCGAAACTGTTCCTGAATAAATAACATTCGTGCCGATATTGGCTCCGAGATTAATCCCTGAGACAACCAGATCAACAGGCTTCTCCGTCAAAGCCTTGATTCCAAGTTTGACGCAATCGGCTGGCGTCCCTGCGACCGAATGACCCCAGAACTGTCCATTTTTATTTGCCTGCTTTACAATCAGGGGACGGGAAATGGTAATGGCATGACCGACCGCGCTCTGTTCCGTTTCCGGCGCTACAATCGTGCACTCCGCAATTTTCGACAATTCATTGTAAAGTGCATGCAAACCCTTTGCATAAATGCCGTCATCATTGGTCAAAAGAAAATGCATATAGCCTCTCTCTGTTTTTGAATCCGGTAGGGAGCACATTCCCCGCTGCTCGCGGCGGGGTAAGCGAGCGAATCTGTTTAAAAATCTTTCATAAAGATCAGAGATTCGCCGGAGCTTGCTCCGGTGGGTCTTCAATTAAAATAAAAAAGGCGTAAGGAAAATGTCCCTGCACCTGATTAAGCATAACGCGTCAGGTTATGATTGTCAACGATTCAGGCCAAATACAATCAGCATAGAAGTGTGTCACCTTTTATAGGAGAAGGAGCCAAAAAGATCGGGGGAGGCAATCTCGCCTCCCCCGATCCAGTAATAACATATTCCGCCTTGGCGTTTATTTCACTTCTTCAAAGTCCGCATCAACAACATCATCATCCTTCTTTCCAGGCTGCGGTCCCGCACCAGGCTGTGGTCCTGCACCGGCCTGCTGCTCACCTCCGGTCTTGGCATACATTGCCTCCGCAAGCTTATGCGAAGCCTGAGTCAGGCTTTCCTGAGCGGCTTTGATGGCATCGACATCATCGCCTTCCAGTGCCTTTTTAAGGACGGCCATTGCTTCCTCGATTCTCGCTTTCTCGTCTGCACTGATCTTATCACCGAATTCCTTGACATTCTTTTCAACAGAATAGAAGAAGGAATCGGCCTGATTTTTGGTCTCGATCAGCTCGCGCTTGCGCTTATCGTCTTCGACATGAGATTCGGCTTCCCGAACGGCCCGGTCGATTTCCTCTTTCGATAAACCACTGGATGCCGTAATCCGGATACTCTGTTCTTTCCCAGTCCCCAGATCCTTTGCAGAAACATGGACGATCCCGTTCGCATCGATATCGAAGCCGACCTCGATTTGAGGAACCCCTCTCGGTGCAGGGGGAATCCCAACCAGTTCAAACCGGCCGAGTGTTTTATTATCACCCGCCATGGCACGTTCGCCCTGAAGTACATGAATGCTGACTGCGGGCTGATTGTCGGCAGCGGTCGAAAAGATCTGGCTCTTTTTGGTCGGAATCGTCGTGTTCTTTTCAATCAGCTTGGTCAATACACCTCCCAATGTCTCGATGCCAAGAGAAAGCGGGGTAACATCCAGGAGTAATACGTCTTTCACTTCTCCTGACAGAACACCGGCCTGAATTGCAGCGCCCACGGCAACCACTTCATCGGGATTCACTCCCTTGTGAGGCTCTTTACCAAAAATCTCCCTGACTTTCTGCTGAACTCTCGGCATACGTGTCATACCGCCAACCAGGATAACTTCATCGATTTTATCAGCGGACAGGCCGGCATCTTTCAGAGCAGTCCGGCATGGAGCCTCCAGTTTAGCAATCAGGTCTTCAACAATCTGTTCCATTTTGGCTCTGGTGAGTTTCATAGTCAGATGCTTGGGACCCGATGCATCGGCCGTAACGAAGGGCAGATTGACATCCGTTTCCATCATCGTGGAAAGTTCCATTTTGGCCTTTTCCGCAGCCTCTTTGATCCGCTGAAGCGCCATTCTGTCCTTTCTGAGATCGATCCCCTGCTCTTTTTGAAATTCGTTGCAGATGTAATCGATGATCTTCTGGTCAAAATCCTCTCCCCCCAGATGCGTATCACCGTTGGTGGATTTTACTTCAAAAACCCCTTCCCCCAACTCCAGAACCGAAATATCAAAAGTTCCGCCGCCGAGATCGAAGACTGCGATCTTTTCTTCTTTCTTTTTATCAAGCCCGTAGGCGAGCGAAGCCGCCGTCGGCTCATTAATAATTCGCAAAACATTCAAGCCGGCAATTTTCCCAGCATCTTTGGTAGCCTGCCGCTGGGAGTCATCAAAATAGGCGGGAACGGTAATGACGGCATCGTTGACCTTTTCGCCAAGATAGTCTTCCGCGGTTTGTCTCATTTTCGTCAATATCATTGCGGAGATTTCAGCCGGGCTGTAATTTCTGTCTCTGATCGTGACCTGAGCATCGGCATTCGATGCTTCCGTAATTTTGTAAGGTGACACGGTTTTGTCGTACTGAACCTCTTTCGATGAATACTTTCTCCCGATCAGCCGTTTAATCGCATAAACTGTATTTTCCGGATTGGTAACAGCCTGACGTTTAGCAGCCTGACCCACCAACCTCTCTCCTTTATCCGTAAAGGCAACCATGGAGGGCGTTGTCCGGCTCCCTTCTTGATTGGCGATGACAACGGGATCGCCTCCGATCATAACGGCAACGCATGAATTCGTTGTTCCTAAATCGATTCCTATAACTTTACCCATGGTATGAAAACCTCCCTATTTCTCCAAGTTGTTAGCAGCGCTGTAAAAAACCCGTCTGTTTGAAATCTGAAAACCGCTTAGCAGGCGACATACAGCACTTGGATTTTTACAGCACTGTTATATTTCGTTATTTTCACTCCGTTTCGATACGGAAACTTTCGCCGGCTTTAGCAACCGACCGTTCAATAAATACCCTCTCTGAAACTCTTCAACAACTTTATTGCTCTCGTATTCCGGACTTTCGACCATCTGAATCGCTTCATGGATATTGGGATCAAAATCCTGACCGACCGATTCAATTTTTGTCACTCCATATTTTTCAAGACAAGACAGGATCTGTCCCTGAATAATCCGGAAGCCCTCGATAAACGATTCTTTTCCCGGAGTTTTTTCTGCGTGATCGAGCGCGCGATCCAGATTGTCCAGAATAGGGATAATATCCTTGATAATGTTCTCATTTCCGAATTTGATCAGATCCGCTTTTTCCCGCGCCGCAAATTTCTTGTAGTTATCCAGCTCAGCAAGTGCCCTGAGATATTTATCCTGCGCTTCGGCTGCTTCCTTTTCCTTCTCCACAAGGTTTGTCTTCATCTTTTCAACTTCATTTTCGGAATTTGAGGCTTGCTCATCCGTAGACTTTGCCTCCGAATGTTCATTAGAAGGTTTTTTTTCCTTCCTCTTTTTATGGTCCTCTTCCAAATGCTTGTTCATTATTATTATCCTTATCTATTTTCCAAAACCGCCCGGTTTTTTTTACTAATTTTACTTTCCATTCGGTTTTTGAAATAATTTGAAGTCCACCATCTCGCAAATTACATGGCCAACAGTTATATGCACCTCCTGTATCCTGGGGGTACTGTTCGATGAAACATTCAGAGAATAATCGACTATTTTGGCGATATTGCCACCATCTTTGCCTGTCAGGCCGATTGTAACCATCCCGATTTTTCTGGCAGCCTCTAAGGCCTTCAATACGTTGGCAGAATTTCCACTGGTACTCATTCCCCAGGCTATATCGCCCGGAACGCCAAGCGCTCTGACTTGCTTGGAAAAAATTTCCGAATAATCGTAATCATTTCCGATACTCGTGATAACAGATGTATCCGTTGTCAAAGCAATTGCCGGCAGCGGAGGCCTCTCAATGAGAAATCGGTTCACAAATTCTGCGGCCAAATGCTGAGCATCAGCGGCGCTTCCGCCATTTCCAAAAAGAAGAATTTTATTCCCAGATTTAAGGGCTTTCGTTATAGCTTCAATTACCTTGGATATGTTTCCAAGGTTCTCGTTAACAAAAACCTCCTTTATATGGCTGCTTTCTTTGAATATTCTGAGGATTATATCATCCATATCTTCCCCGGGGTTATCGGCGTTCTGATCTTGCCGTAATATATTTATCCCCCGTGCCCATGTCAAGGAAGGTGGAATTAAAAAAAGAAATAAAAGATGATCGGTTGAGATGGGGGCTAACAGCTGGGCCCCAAATTTGATGATGCGCCTCCCTTCAGGTAATAATGCCTGAAATTTCGCATTCTTAATTCTGGTACAGAAAGGATTGAATTGTCAATATGATTGATTTATGTAGAAATTCGGTTTTTTTAGGAAAAACTTTCAAATCAGCATGTCCGGCCAGGATCTAATTTCCCCGGAAAAGATCCTTCAGCTCGGAAAGCTTCCCCTTATTCAGACTTGATACCTTGGCGAAATAGCCCGTGATTTTTGTGATCGCATCCACATTGCCGGAGTTGCATTCCGGGCATTTTGGTTGGATCCCCATGAACAGCTTATTGCAATCTGCACAAGTGGTGAACTCGGGAGAGAAAGTAATCTGGGAATTTTTGGTTTCTTTAAACGCCACCCTCACGGTTTCAGCCAAATCCTGCTCACCCGTAGCCTTCCCATTGATCCAGATCTGGGTCAATGCTCCTCCTACAGTATAAGGATGAATAGATCCTTCCAGACGAATGCGTTCCAGGGGGGGAACGGAACTGGATCCATCCACCAACGTGGAGTTTGTATAGTAAACGCCCCCAGTGAGCATGTCGCCTTTGATATAGCGCCCGGAAACGGGCGAGTATTTTTTCAGATCCAGTTTCGCGAAACGATAGGAGGTCGTCTCGGCGGATGTCTGGGCCAGAATGAATCTTGCCCCATATTTTTTTCCAAGTTTATCCGCAACGCTCTTCATATGCCGGACCACTTTCAATCCGAACTCCAAACCGGCTTCTGATTGCCCGAACGGGGCTTTTTGGTGGATCTGGGTCAGCTCATTCAGCCCGACCATACCGATCAGATATGTGGAACGGTCCGGTCTCAAGTAGGGATGTCCATCCTCATTCATGAGAAGAAACGAAAGCGGCCCTTCCCCATAGGACAGGAGCTCTTCTATGTACGCCTTTTTCTGATTATGCGCCCTTGCCGCAAGATCCATCAAACCGGAAAGGAGTGAGAACAGTTTGGTGTCATCCCCTTCGGCCTGATAGCCCAGCCGCGGTAGGTTCAAGGTCACATGATGAATTGCGGCATTGCGCATCTTCCAGGGCGACTTTGCGGCCTCTCTATCCTCTTTGACCGCACCATTACGTTTGAATACAAAAAAGGGATTTCCTTTTTCCGAAGCAACTTTACAGGCATGGAGGAGAAAACTTTCATGCCCTTGTGTCTGGAAAAACTTATCCGTAATGTGAATGATCGGTTTCGGGAAAGCAAAGGGGCGTCCCTTGGCATCACCTTCGAGAAATACATCGAGAATTGCGGAAACAAATCGTTGCGCCTCTCCGAGATAGCTGCCGTAAGGTTTTCCGGTCAACTCGCCCCCCGGTCCGATGGCAGGTGTTTTCTCAAAAATATCGGGCACTTCCCAGCAGAGATTTATATTCGTATACATGACCTGCCCCCCACGGGCAAAAGCCAGTTGGGAAAATTCATAGACCAGAAGTTGGGCTAGTTGCTTTACTTCTGTGTCGGACATGCCGATAAGATAAGGAGCAAAGAAGAGATTGAGGGCATCCCACTCGATCGAACCGGCAAAATTGCCCTGCAGGGCGGCGCTGAACCGGACCATATGGGCCAGGAGAACCTCTGCATGCCTTGCCGGTTTGGCAAAGGATGGAATATTGGGAAGATTAAGACCGAATTTCTTTATATATTCCAGTGATTGTGTTGAGCAGTAAGGCCGGTCGATATAGCCGAGATTATGCAAATGCAGATCACCTGATAAATGGGCTTCAGAAATCTCATGCGAAAACACATTATTAAGGGCGTATTCCCGTTTGATCCCATTTGCCAGGGTCAAATTGGTTCCCTCCGGCCAATGGGGAATGTTGGCATTTTCTTTATTCTGATGCACCATAAGATGGCCGATATCATAGATCGGAAAGCCAAGGCGGGTATGCATTCTGCGGGCCTCTTCCAGTCCTCGCTCAATCAGCTTGGCATTGACGAGTTCCCGAACGAGGGGAGCGGTAAGAGTGCCTATTCCGGAAGAAAAGATCTGCTTTTCCACCTCAATGCTGATCGCCTGTGCGGTGTCGAGATCGACATAGGTTTCCAGCATGAGAGCATCGATGATTTTCTGGCGGTTCCATTGGACGATATCTTCACCCGATGTTCTAACAAAAAGGGATATATCGGTTGAATCTTTCACATCATATCTGGTCATCTGCTTTAAATCTCCAAGCTAAAAATGGTGGCCATAATAATACAGATAAGGTCCAAAAACCAGAAAACGTTTGTAATATTATAAAAAATCAGGACTGACGCGTTTGCGTTTAGGTGCTTCAAATTGAATGGGTTCTTTGAAAACGAGGATCGATGAAAATATTCATTCATAGATCCTCAACATACGGTGGGGAACAATAGGGTATGCCAAACCAGGAGCAATCCTGGGACGGAAAGCCACGGGTCCGGATTTGAAGGCCGGATAGCCGGGTTGCCTCAAAGCCAAACCACGGGTAACCGTGGGACGGAAAGCCACGGGTCCACACACAGGAGGGTGGACGGCCGGGTTGCCTTCAAAAAGCCAAACCACGGGTAACTGTGGGACGGAAAGCCATGGGTCCATTGAGTCAATGGATAGCCGGTTGCCTCCTCCACGCCAAACCAGGAGCAATCCTGGGACGGAAAGCCACGGGTCCGCCTTACAAAGCGGATAGCCGAGTTGCCTGAAGAAAGCACAGCTTTCGACAGAAAGGAGAAATTAGATGAAGAAAAGTTGTATTATCATGACGTTGTTGTTGACCTTTGGACTTATAATGCTCCCTCAATGGGGAAAAGCTGAGATGGTCCCTGTATCCGATGAGCAGCTTAGAGATATATCAGGTCAGGGCAGCCCCTCTTTCGCTAAGGAAGAGAATAAGGATCAGGACAAGTCGATCCAAAAGCTGTTTCAAGGTGATAAAAAAGATGGGCTGGGACTCGCCCTTAACAACGGAACCAATTTCGAATCCCAATTGACTTCAAATCTTGTCAATGGATTGAGCGGTTTTGGGCTTCTGGGGTTTCTGGGGATTCCAACCATGAACTTGACCACGACCAATATGACAGTGTCGGTGGATCATCTTTATGTCGATGCCATTCGGGTCGGACCGTCGGCAGGATCCAGAAATACCCTCGGCAGTTTTTATATGTCCAACTTGGTTGCCGGCATATCAGGAGCGGTTCAGGTCGGAAATTACCACTGAACAGAATGACCCTGTTGTTCCTTACCTTTTAAAAGTTTTGCCCTAGATATTGGTTTTTATATGACCTTCCATGTAACCAAGGGCCCTTTCCGCAGCACTCGATACGATTTCATCGTAATCGTGGGTGAGTGAAAAGACACGGAAATGAACGACTCTGGCCGGAATAAAACGATAAAGCTCTTTGAGAGGCTCGGGTGAAGTTATCCCGGTAACCGGATTATAAATATTTATTTTCTTTTCGCCCTCTACCGTCGGATTGATGGGGCGGGGATCCTGGGTCGCCAGATCCACCTTGAAATTCAGTTTTTGAAGCTTTTGGGGAAGATATTTCCTGATCTGTGCTTCGTATTCAGAGGCGCCGGAGAATCCGGTTCCCCTTTGTATCTGATCCACAGAGAGCTCTGTCGAATAGGACATCTTCCACTTGACTTCCCGTTTATAGAGTTTTTCCCATTCCTTTCCCAGCGTCTTCTTTTTGCGATCGGGACTCTGGATCCAGCTTTTTACGGAATGAAACAGATTCCATTCATCGCAGGAAAGATATTTATCGAGTGCTTTTACAGGATTGAAAGGAAACACGATTTCCATGGTATCACGGAAGATCTCCTGAAGGTGCAAATCAAGCGCCCGTGTTGTCCTGTGGTAATAGATATTTGCGTATAAGTTCAATCTTGCATTTAAAAACCGGCTGAGCGCCGACACACCTGCCTGGTGCAGGGTGAGTCCTTCTTCCGAAAAAAAAGTATAGGACCGGAGCCGGGCGATATCGAAAATATCCAAGGAGAAGCCGCTCATATAGGCATCGCGCTGGACATAATCGAGATTGTCCACGGTATAAATCCCCGAAAAAAGCTGGCGAAGGAGTTGGAGCCATTCCGGTTTCTTCTTGTCGGAAGCGCTCGGCATCTTGATCAGAAACGCAATATCCTCGGGATCAATCGCCTCTGTTTTTTTAAAGGGTCCGTTCGGACTCCTTCTGATCTTGCTTATAATCGGCGCCAGCCTTGTCGTGATGATCTTCTGTCCCAGAATTTCATGGTTCAGCTCAAACCGGTCCAGAAAGTGATCGTCAAAGAAATGCCCGTAAGGTCCATGTCCGATATCGTGCAGGAGTCCGGCAATCCGCAATAGCTCTTCTACGTAATTCAGGGAAGGGGCATCATTGCAGGCTGCCGCCAGGCTCGGATACAAATACCTTCCGAACTCACCTGCTATATGCATGGTCCCCAAGGAATGCTGGAATCGGCTGTGCTCCGCTGAGGGATAGACCCATCTGGCGCTCTGGATCTGGTAAATTCTTCTCAATCGCTGAACCCAGGGCGAATCGATCAGATCCTTTTCCGTGCTTTCATCCAAACTCTGGAAACGGGGGGTCGTGAACCAGGCGTATTCATAGATCGGATCGGCAATTAAAGCTTTACCCTCGAAGATCTGCCCCGTATCTTTTCGCATCGATATTTTCCTATCGGTTTTTTCCAATCCCAATGATGACGTTGAATACCGACTTCCAGGTAAGAGGCTGGGTTATCGATCTGGGCCCCAATTCTCTGGAGATCGCTTTGGCTTCTTTTTCAAAACCGGAGGCGTAATATACAGTCGTTTTTGCAAAAGCCTTTTGAGCACGATTTACTCGCTCCACCTTGTAACCCTTTCCTTTCAGCTTGGTGGAAAATCCTTTTGCCTTTGCCATCTGGGCTTTTCCTGCCAGTATTTTAATCCGTACCTTTTTTAAATCGGGTTTCTCTTTGACCGGAGGGGGAACCGGAACCGGTTTCTGCTCGACAGCAGCCTGTTCCAATTTCTGTTTTTCATTCTGCATTTCGAACTGCTTTACTTTTTTAAAAAGAGATTCGTTTTCCGCCTCAAGCTCTTTTATTGCGGCTTGTTTCTCGGCAAGGATTTGGCCATCCTTCTTCACAACCTCTTCCACCCTGGCAATTTCCTTTTTTAATTCCGAATTGGCAATGGTTAATTCACTGATTTGCTTATCGTAACTGCCGTCCATACATTTCTGTATTCCGGCGCAGCCTGAAACCAGAATTGCCACAAACAGCATGGAGATGACGAGATACATTCTGCCCATAATTTTCCTCCTACGAGCCAAGGTAAGTCCTACAATGGTAAACAAGGCGCTTTCAACAAATGCGAGTACGTACGGAATATATAAAAAAAGAGAAAAAATCCATTAAAATTGCATTCAAGAATTGCTATTTCGAAGCAGAATGAATAATATACCTGAAACTATGAGATCAGAAATGCTTTCTTTCCGTCACAAGGAAAGATTTAACTCCCGTTTTGCACGGCCACTCAGATCGCCTCAGGACCGCATGAGAAAGCTTACATCTCTGAAATTTTTTATCCTCTCTTTGATCTGCTTTAGTTTTTTAATCAGCCCCGCACATAGCAAAGATTATTTTCCGGCTCCAACCGGAGCTGTAAATGATTTTGCCAACGTTATTCCATCAGATTATGAGGAATCAATGAATCGTCTGGCAAATGACGTTTTGAAGAAAACCGGGGTCGCAATCGTCGTCGCTACCTTTCCCGAAATCGGGGATAACACACCAGAAGATTTCGTCAACCGTCTTTATCAGGCCTGGGGCATCGGCAAAAAAGGCGAAGACAAAGGCGTCCTCATCTTTGTCACGGTGAAAGAACGCAAGTTCCGCATCGAAACGGGATACGGAGTTGAAGGCGTCCTCCCGGACGGCCTCGTCGGAGAAATTCGAGACCGGTATGCTATTCCTTACCTTCGCAAGGGCGATTACGGTAAAGGCCTATACAATACGATGGCGGCCATTGCAGCAGTCGTTACCGGCGAGGCCGAAGGCGTTTCGCCGCGACTCGATCAAAGAGAAGGACCGGCCAGGCGAGGAGGCCCCGGTCAATACCGACCAACCTGGCAGGATAAGTTGTGGCTGGCTATTTTTCTGATTTTTGTCCTCCCCTTTCTCCTGTTTACACGGACCGGCAGATATATCCTGCTCGGAATGCTTTTGAGTGGTGGGCGCGGCAGGGGAGGCGGAGGCTTTGGCGGATTTGGAGGTGGAGGCTTCGGCGGATTCGGCGGCGGTTCAAGCGGAGGGGGCGGAGCCGGGGGAAGCTATTAGTTAGTAAATAGTGAATGGTGAATAGTAAAGTGAATAGTGACTAGCGGCTGACGCCGCAGTGACGAGTGAAAAGTGACAGGCGCAATGTCGCGGTGATTTGACTTAAAATAATTTTAGTCAGAAGTAAATAGAAGCGGTTATATCGGCCAAACAGATAGCAGAGAATAGTAACAACCAAAAACAGATATTTGCAGTCAGGCTGTTCGGGAGGTTGAATGTTCAAAAAACCTGTTAAACCTGAAGATGTCTTTTCCAATTTTTCGGCGGATTACCGGCAGGCATTCCAAAAGGATCTCGAATCGATTATCCTCTTCGGGAGCGGCGCACGCGGTGATTACATCCCCGGCCGATCCGATCTCAATTTTCTGATCGTTCTGAGCGAGGAAGGGATGATGCGGTTGGACACCCTGTCTGCCCTTACCGCCAAGTGGCGAAAAAGCAAAGTAGCCACTCCCCTTTTCATGTCGGAGGGAGACATCATGTCGTCCATCGATGCATATCCGATTGAATTTCTTAATATCAAGAGGCATTATCAGACGATATTCGGCAAGGATGTCATGGCTGCAATTGAATTCGATCCCACTCATCTGCGGCTTCAGTGTGAGCGGGAGTTGAAAGGCAAATCCCTGCTGCTGTTGGAGCGCTACACCGAAGCGGAGGGAAGCGCAAAAAGAATCCAAAAGTTGATAGCCGAATCGATTACGGCCTTTTTATCAATTTTCCGAGCCCTTTTATATTTAAAAGGAATCGATGCCCCTTCCGAAAAGCGGGACCTGGTCAGAATAACTGCGGAGAATTACGGAATTGATATAAAAACCTTTCTGAAGTGTATCGATGTGAAAGACGGCATTTTGAAATTCAGTAACGAAGAAACCAAACGGCTTTTTCATCGATATGTAAAAGAGGTCAGAACCCTAACACGCGAAATTGATAAGCTAGGCATTTAATAATTTTTTTATTTATGCGGGCAAGGTGTTTAAAATTTAAATGACGGCGCACTTGCCCGAAACAGATATCCAAATATTATAATTTGAAATAGAGGAGGAAACAAAACTATGTCGGGCGGGAAAAAAACCTTATTGATCACCCTGGCAATACTCGTTGTGATTATTGTGGGACTATATTCCTTCATCAAAGGGACCTATAACAATTTCGTCTCCTTGAATGAAAATGTAAAGGCATCCTGGTCGCAGGTGGAGAACCAGCTCCAGCGCCGTTATGACCTGATCCCCAATCTGGTGGAAACAGTAAAGGGATATGCGGCGCATGAGAAAAGCGTGCTGGTTGAGGTTACCAATGCACGGGCTCAGGTGGGATCAGCCAAGACCGTTCCGGAACAGATCAGCGCCAACAATCAATTGACGAGTGCGTTGAGCCGCTTGATGGTTGTAGTCGAACGCTATCCCGACCTCAAAGCCAACCAGAACTTTATAAGACTCCAGGACGAACTGGCGGGAACGGAAAACAGAATCGCCGTGGAGAGGCGACGCTATAACGAGGCAGTCCGGGAATACAACGTAAAGATCAAGAGCTTCCCCGATAACCTCCTGGCAGGAATGTTCGGCTTTACGCCAGCCACTTTCTTTGAAGCTCCAAAGGAGGCGAAAGCCGCACCGCAGGTGAAGTTCTAAAGCAGTCTACTGTTTACTGTTAACAGTCTGAGTTGTAAAAGAAAGGGGAAAGGACCGGTCGTCCTTCCCCTTTCTTGTTATGTGGTTCACAGAGGAGTAGCCTTGAAAGAGGTGAATCGCAAGCGTAGCTATTTTATTCTTGACTGGCCATGAAATTCTTGTCTTAACTGCCCACAGCATGAAGGAAAACCACATTCGAATCACCCGCAGAAAAATGCGCACGGATACTCATATTATGAAGGAGAGCAGCAAAATGGAAGAGACATTGAGAAGAGCCATCCGGTTTTCGATCTATATCATCGTAACGCTCCTGCTGTTTTTGCCGCCTGCATCTCTGGCAGCTAACCAGACGATTCAGCAAATGCCGAAACAGCAGCTTTCAGCTCCGCAGAAAAAGCCTGTGCTTCTGCATCCCAATGCCCCGCCCCAGGGGACCATCACGATCACCACGCCTACCGGCACGAAGCCATGGCACACCGGTTCGTACCAAATCATCCAGTGGACCTGCACGGGAATGCGCTACAACTCGGCAGATATATCCCTCTGGAAAGACGGAAAGCTCTATGCCGACATCGGCAAAGGAGTGGGAACAGGGCGCACCGCCTATATCGTTCCCTTC